>JAHHTX010000049.1 GCA_020024255.1 Anaerotignum sp. | reverse complement strand
TTTCTTATCTACAAAATATCTGCGAAAAACAGCTTTTTCTCCTATTTTCTCGCTGTCTGCCTGTTTCTCCGATTATTTTTATATTCTATATCCTTATTTCTGCTTTTCGGAAAAAAATGCGATGCCTCGAAAGACATCGTTTTTTGTCCCTTTTTGTCACATTGTTTTATTATAGGTTACAAAGCAAAGCCTTACAATACCTCATACCCATTTTTCACTTTTTTTCTGTTTTATACAAAATCTCCTGATGATACAGGAATTCTACTGTCTTATTTTTCAAAAGAATACAAGAAATACAGAAAATTTCTTTTTTTCTTGTAAAATCCCAAATATTCCTCCAGTAAAATTCAGCATGATTCTTTTATTTTTATTCATTTTTTTGACCAGTTTTTTTGCTTTCAGCCAATCAAAATCAGGATAACAAAAAAAATACTCGCAATATCCGTAAAAATGTGGTATTTATATTTATGTGGAAATATGATTCTCCGTAACAGAGAGAATTTGACAAAATTAAATAACAAAGGAGCCGAAAAGAATGGAAAAGATTTATACAGGTAAAACAAAAGACGTATACAAACTGGATAACGGCAATGTTCTGTTGAAATTTAAAGATGACTGCACAGGCAAAGATGGTAAATTTGATCCTGGTGAAAATGCAGTAGGACTGACCATTGAAGGTATTGGTAGAGAAAATCTGAAAACCTCTGTTTACTACTTTGAAATGCTGAAAAAAGCAGGTGTAAAAACACACTATGTAAGTGCAGATGTACAGGAAGCAACTATGGAAGTTCTACCTGCAAAGGTTTTCGGCCACGGTTTGGAAGTAATCTGCCGTTTGGTTGCAACAGGCAGTTTCATTCGCCGCTATGGGGAATATATTGCTGATGGCACAAAAATCGAAGGTGGTTATGTGGAAACCACAT
Organism: Anaerotignum sp.; assembly: GCA_020024255.1. Classification (GTDB taxonomy): domain Bacteria; phylum Bacillota; class Clostridia; order Lachnospirales; family Anaerotignaceae; genus Anaerotignum. Next base: position 13,781 of record JAHHTX010000049.1, on the reverse strand, counting down.
TGAAAGATGATGAAAAAGGTGACCCTCTTGTAACAAAAGATGCGTTGTCCGTTCTGGGTGTAATGACACCTGAAATGTATGACAGCATGAAAGAACAGACTCTTGCCATTACAAAAATCGTTGCTGACGATTTGGCAAAAAAAGGTCTGGAACTGTATGACATCAAATTTGAATTTGGCTACAGCGAAAATGGCGATGTTATCCTCATTGATGAAATCGCAAGTGGCAATATGCGTGTATACAAAGATGGTAAAATCGTAGACCCTATGGATTTGACTGCCATGATTCTGGGTTAATGCACACAAAAATTAAACTTTAATACAAAACCTCCTGTTTGGCATACAGGAGGTTTTTCCATACACATGGAGGTTTTTATGGATTTATGGAACCAATTACAAGCATATACAGACAGCAATGTTTATCCCCTGCATATGCCGGGGCACAAACGCAACAAAAAAGTTTTTCCTTCTCCCCTTCCCTTGCAACTGGACATCACGGAAATCCACGGCTTTGATGATCTGCACCACCCCCAAGGCATACTGAAAGATGCCATGAAAAATGCAGCACAGCTTTGGAAAGCAGACCACTCTTTTCTACTGGTAAACGGCAGCAGCGGCGGTATACTCTCTGCAATTCGTGCCTGCACAAAACGCAACGATCAGATTCTTGTGGCAAGAAACTGTCATCGCAGCGTGTATCATGGTATGGAACTTTGCGGACTCCAACCTGTCTTTTTGATGCCTCCCGTTGTGAAAGATTTCGGTATAGCAGGCAGCATTTCTCCTTCTATTGTAGAAAAAGGCCTCCTTGCCAATCCTAACTGCAATGTTGTCTTTCTCACTTCTCCTACTTATGAAGGTGTGGTATGCGATATAAAGGGAGTTGCAAAGGTGGTACATAAGCATGGCGGCATCTTGTTGGTAGATGAAGCCCATGGTGCACATTTGGGATTTTCCAAAGGGTTTCCCCAGTCCGCCATACAATGCGGAGCAGATATTGTCATACAAAGTCTGCACAAAACATTGCCTTCCCCTACACAAACTGCGATTTTGCACATCAAAGGGAATAGGGTAAATGTAAAAAACGTACAAAGACAACTCTCCGTTTTTCAAACAAGTAGTCCTTCTTATCTTTTATTGGCTGCCATAGACAGCTGTGTGCGATTCTTGCAGGAAAACAGTGCAAGCCTTTTTGATTCCTATGAAAAGCGGTTGCAAGCCTTTTACAAAAAGGCAAATTCTCTCTCCCACCTGAAACTGTTTTGCGGAGAAAATCCGAATGTTTTTACACAAGACAAAGGAAAACTTTTCATCAGCACAAGAAATACAAATATTACCGGTGTAGAGCTTTCTTCCCGTCTGCGGCAGGAATTTGATTTGGAAGTGGAAATGGCAGAAAAAGATGGTGTTCTTGCCATGACAAGCATTTGCGATACAGATGATGGCCTTTGCCGTCTTGCTGACGCTTTGGCATTCATAGACAAAACCCTATCTTTAGGAAAAAACTCTTCTACGGGGTTTCCTGCGACTTTGCCAAAAGTCCGCTGTACCATAGATGATGCTTTGAGTGGTACACCTATAAATAAAACACTCTATGGCAGTGCCGGAGCAATTTCCGCTGACTATCTTTGGGCATATCCACCCGGTATTCCTCTCATTATTCCCGGTGAAGAAATTTCTCCCGCTTTTGTATCTGCCGTAAAAAATATGGAGCAGGCAGGTATAACTTTGCAAGCAGCTTATGCACCTGAAGGCGCAATACAGATATTACAAAAATAAGACGAAGAATTTTTTTTCTTTCGTTTGACAGATTGCGCAAGATATGGTTAAATATTAAAGAAGAAGGAACGCACTGCCTTTGCAGTGGTTGGACACTTCCGAAAATGCACCTTTTCAGAAAGGTGACTGTAAAGATAAAAGGAGTGATATCTATGAAACATATTCAGACATTGAATACCCGTGATCTGGCTGCCAGTGCGAAAAATGGTGGCTGTGGCGAATGCCAGACATCCTGTCAGTCTGCTTGCAAAACATCTTGCGGTGTTGCAAACCAGCAGTGTGAAAAAAGATAATTACGGCAGGAAAATCGCTGTCCATGGTTGAAAGTCATGGACGGCGATTTTTTACGGATACCACAAAACAAACATACTTTATTTATAGATAGAAAACAGAAAGAGGAAAAATATGATTCATCAGTATCAATTAAACGGATATAATATCGTACTAGATGTATACAGCGGTGCTGTGCATATTGTAGATGATATTACTTATGACATGATTGCCATGTACGAAACTCATACACAGGAAGAAATAACAAAAGCCATGTTGAAAAAATATGCACATGAGCCTGAAGTCAACGAAAACGAAATAAAAGAAATTTTTGCCGGTATTTCAGAATTGAAAAAAAACGGTAAGCTCTTTACTGAGGATACTTATGCAGAAATCGCCAAACATTTCAAGCAGGACAATACTGTAATCAAAGCACTTTGTCTTCACGTTGCCCATACCTGCAACCTGACCTGTGATTACTGTTTTGCAAGTCAAGGCAAGTATCAAGGGGAACGTGCTCTGATGTCATTTGAAGTAGGTAAACAGGCAATCGACTTTTTGACGGAACATTCTGGCACACGCAAAAATCTGGAAGTAGACTTTTTCGGCGGAGAACCCCTTATGGATTGGGACGTAGTCAAACAGATAGTGGCTTATGCAAGAAGTATTGAAAAAGAAAAAAATAAAAACTTCCGTTTTACCTTGACCACAAACGGACTGCTCATTGATGATGATGTCATCGACTTTGCCAACAGGGAAATGCATAACGTTGTGCTAAGTTTGGATGGTAGAAAAGAAGTCCACGATAAGCTCCGTCGCACCGTAGGTGGACAAGGCAGCTACGACACTATTGTACCGAAATTCCAAAAGCTCATAAAAGCTCGTGGAAATAAGGATTACTATGTTCGTGGTACATATACACATGATAACATTGATTTCACAAAAGATATTTTCCATATGGCAGATTTAGGCTTTACAGAACTGTCTATGGAACCTGTTGTCTGTGCCCCTGAAGAATCCTATGCTTTGACAGAAGAAGATTTACCCGTTCTTTTTGAACAGTACGAAATTCTGGCAAAGGACATGATTCGTAGAGAAAAGGAAGGCAAACCCATTACCTTCTACCACTATATGCTTGACCTTACAGGTGGTCCTTGCATTTATAAACGTGTCACAGGCTGTGGCAGTGGTACAGAATATATGGCTGTGACTCCTTGGGGCGATCTGTTCCCTTGCCATCAGTTCGTTGGGGACGAAGCCTATCGCCTTGGAGATATATGGAAAGGGGTAACCAATACAGCAGCACAGGACAAATTCCGCAGCTGCAATGCTTATGCCCGTCCAGACTGTAAGGACTGTTGGGCAAAGCTGTACTGTTCCGGTGGTTGTGCCGCCAATGCCTACCACGCAACAGGCGATATTACAGGTACTTATGAATACGGATGCCAGTTATTCCGCAAAAGAATGGAATGTGCCATAATGCTTCAAGTTGCAAAACAACTTGATTAAAGAATAGTGTGCTGTATAAAAACCCCAAAAAAAGAAGCCCCACTGTGCGAAAATGCAGTGGGGCAAAATAATATAAGAAAACGGCAGCAAAAGGAGTTCCCGATGCAGCCGTTTGTGTTATTCTGTATTTTCCATAACACACAAAAACATCGTAAGGTATTCTACCCAATCCGGCTGAAATTACCAGTGGATTCATGATAAAAATTTCAGATTCGGTATATGCTTTCATTGTTTAAGCCTGTGCTGTTTGCCTTTATGGAGTTTTGGTATTGCTCAGTTCGGCAGATCCGAAAGCTGTGCAATACTGACATTACGCTTCGGATATGGACTGCTTTCAGCCTCTGATAGAGGCACTTCATTCTCCCTATGGGTTTTATCCACAATATTCGACAGCAGATAACGGATACGGAAGTTTCAACATTATGTTAGAACTTGTACTGATTTCCTGCGGTTTTCATCTGTACAAGTACCATCAAAAGTCAGGCAGCGGAAAAAATCGCTTATAATAACAGGCAATAATCCCTTTGCATTTTTCTTAAAGCTGTTTTGTACAGTTCCTTTCAGCTTTTCAGCCATCTTATTTTTCTTTCGTTCTTTTGATAATATAATCCTTGAATTGCTCTACTGCAGGCGGCAAATATCGATTCAGCACATAAGCCATATAAACCATACGTTTGGAATAAGGTGTATCAAACTCCAGTTTTTTTATTTTATAATTCTGTATAGACGGGTTGTCAGTAATAATGGCAATGCCTTGATTTGCTGCCACCAGTCCCGCCATAGAATTGACATCCTCAAACTGGCAAAGAATGTTCGGCATAATTTGTGCTTTTACAAAAAGATCATCAATAATTCTTCGCATGCCGCTTTCCTTTGTATAACAAATCAATGGATAAGGGCAGATATCCTGTATGGTCACTTTCCCTTTTTCCACAAGCGGATGATTTTCCGGCACAATTACCACAAGTCCCTGTTCATAAACCGGAACAAACTCTACATCTTGTTCGCTTTCTACCATGGAACAGAAAATCAAGTCATATTTTTCCCGTTTCAAATTATATAAGAGGGTTTTTGTATTCCCCTCATAACAGGAAAAAGAGATATTTTTATTCTGTGGGTCATCAAGAAAGCCTGCTATAATATCCGGCACAAAATTTGTTCCTACAGATGTCATATAGGCAAGCCCCACATGACCGCCACCTTCAGATACAAGCCGTGCAATCTGATTTTTGCCAAGTTCAAGCTGTGTCAAGGCATTCTCCACATAGAACATATAAACTCTCCCAAACTTTGTCAACACCACATTTCTGCCTTGTTTTTCAAAAAGATATGCCCCCAATTCCTTTTCCAGTGCTGCAATGGAATGACTTAGTGTTGGCTGAGAAATATTCATTTTCTCTGCCGCCTTCGTGTAATGTTCCAACTCTGCTAATGTTTTAAAGTAATAAAGCTGATTTAAATTCATTTTTTTCGCCCCCCTATAATTGCTATTATAGGCAATCCTATGGCTTTCGGCAAGAGTCATTTTCTCAAACTTTTTCACTTTCCGATAAAATTTTCATCAATAACCATATCATAATATATGTTTTTTCTAGCATATACTATGTGGTGTGATAAAAGATTATAAAACTGCACAAACAAAAATCCCATTGCAAACAATGGTTTTCATAAAATCAAAACACCATAAACGGATTATCTATTCTGTAACCGTTTTGTGCCGACTTACAGTATCAGTGCCATATTTCCTATACGAAAAATACCACTTTCCAAACTAATTTTAAGTCTGCTCCCGTTTTCCTGTCATAAAATAAACCTCCAAACTGATCAGTCCACCATAAATCAGTTTGAAGGTTTACACAAACTTTGGGATATCCTCAATTTGAGAATAAACCAAAATACTCATCTAATCCGTGAAATAATTTTCCTTATTATGTTATATCTTTATATCTTCTTTCTTTGCAGGTGTCAAAGAAAAAATAAATTCACTGCCCTTTCCTTCCTTACTTTTTACCGCAATGGACTCGCCATGTGCCTGTATCAATTCTCTCGCAATGGAAAGCCCCAGTCCTGCACCTGTTTTATCCAAATTTCTGGTACCATCGCCTTTATAAAAACGGTCAAAAACTTTTTTCTGTTCTGCCTCGGAAATTCCTATTCCCTGATCCCGAATAGAAATCAAAAGTTTTCCCTTTTTATCGTAGGTGGTTTCCACTCGAATAACACTGTGTTTACCGGAAAATTTCACGGCATTCCCCATAAGATTGTGAATGACACGAGAAATTTTATCTCTGTCTGCACGAACAAAGCTTTTTTCTTCTGCAAAGGTTACTTGCACAGATTGATCACGTTGACGCATCTGTGGCTCCAAGACAAAACTATTTTCCCGTATCAGCTCATTGACATCAAAAACTGTCTGCTCCAAGATAATTGTACTGTCCTGTGCCCTGCTCATATCTACAATACCTTCCGCAAGACGGGACAGCCTTTGGGTTTCTTCCAGCACAACCCGTAGATAATGTTCCTGTTTTTCCATAGGAATAGTGCCGTCCAGCATAGCCGTTAAAAATCCCTGCATAGAAGTCAGTGGAGAACGCAGGTCATGTGACACATTGGCAATAAAGGCACGACGGGATTTTTCAATATCAGAAAGACTCTCTGCCATATGGTTAAAACTCTCTGCAAGCTGTCCCAGTTCATCGGCACTTTTAATTTCCACCCGCTTTTCCAGATTACCTCCTGCAATTTCTTTTGCTGCACGGTTCATTTCTTGGAGAGGCTTTGACATTTTACGGGAAGTAATAAGACTGACCAATGCCGTCAGACAAAATGCAATAATCAAAGAAGAAATGCCAGCCCGATACATTTCGTTAATGGAAAACTGTATCTCCGGCATAGAACGACACATAAAAATACCTGCAAGACTTCCTGTGGAAATGGGATACCCCACCACAAGCATTGGGGATTGAAATACTGCATTCGTTCCCGTCTGTAAAGAAACGATATGCCCGTCCTGCACACCTTTTGCCAAATCGTCAAAAGCAAGCACCTTCCCCAAAAGTTTTTTATCCATGCCAGGAGATGCCAGTACAATTACGCCATCTTTGTCCATCAAAAGCACACCTGCACGCATATAATCCTCCAAAACTTGCATTTCGTAGGCAAGATTGCTGATGTTTTCAATATTTCCTGTATGATAGGCTTTATCTATCGCAACTGCAATTTTTCTTCCCTGATAAATCAGTTCTTCTTTTGTTTCGTCCATATAGTAGCGTGTAAAGGTGACAGACAACATAGAGCCTGTCAGCAGTACACAAATAAAAATAGTACCCAAATATAATAAAAACTGTTTTGTTGTCAATGATTTGATGTGCATTTTCTGCCTCCTAAATCAATACTGTTAAACAGCAGATTTTTTCCTTTCACAACTACAGAAGATAAGCTGTATCGGCAGATCAGCCGATACAGCTTTTTTATCTCTACTTCTGTCCAAATTTATATCCTACACTCCAAACTGTACGGATTCCCCATTCGTCCTCTTTTCCCATTTTTTCCCGTATACGCTTCACATGAACATCTACGGTTCTCGTATCCCCCACATATTCATAACCCCAAATTTGATCTAGCAACTGTTCCCTTGTGAAAACACGATTGGGATGTTGTGCCAAATAAGAAAGCAATTCGAATTCCTTGGGCGGAAAATCCAGATGCTTGCCATAATAGGTAACGGTATAATTGGAAAGATTGATTTCCAGATTTGGAAAGCGAAGTACTTTTTCCTCTTCTGTGGCAGTCGTCTGTTTAGTATCATAACGACGAAGCACTGCCTTCACTCTTGCCACAAGTTCCTTGGGGTCAAAGGGCTTTACCACATAATCATCTGCCCCAAGTTCCAAACCGAGAACTTTATCAAAAGTTTCTCCCTTTGCCGTCAACATAATAATGGGGACTTTGCTTTCTTTGCGGATTTCTGCACAAACCTGATACCCATCCATGCCGGGAAGCATCAAATCCAGCAGTATCAAATGGGGATTGTATGATGGCAAGGCTGCGAGGGCTTCTTTTCCATCATAAATCTCCTTGGTTTCATAGCCATCTTTCGTCATATACAACGAAATCAGTTCTGCAATATGCACATCATCATCTACAATCATAATTCGCTGTTTTTCACTCATTTGTTTCTCCCCCTTTCAGTTTTTATTTCTGTTTTTATTTCAGTTCTACTACCGTAACACCTGCCTCCCCTTCGCCATAAGCCCCTGGACGCTGACTTTTTACATGAGGATTCATACGCAGATACTGCTGTACCCCTGCACGCAATGCGCCTGTTCCTTTTCCATGGATAATGACAATCTGCTTCAATCCAGATAAATACGCATCATCAATATACTTATCAATATTGGCAAGAGCTTCGTCCACAAGCTGCCCACGGCAGTCAATTTCCGCAGAAATAAACTGACTCTTCTTTGCCTTAGCCTTCATAGTGGTTTGATGTTGTTTTGGTTCTTTTGGTTTCGGACTATCATCTAGCATCAGCTCTGCAAGGGGAATTTTCGCCTTCATTGCACCCATCTGCACCAAAACATCTTTATTTTTATCCGGCACAGAAAGTGCAATACCGTTTTGGTCAAAGGAAATGACATAAACCCTATCCCCTGCCTGCAATTTTTCAGGCGGCTTATGGTTAGGTTTTACTTTCTTGGATTTTAGGAAGTCCTCCTGTACACTGGAAAGTTTTTCTTTCAACTTTGTACGATTTTCCAGTGCCTTCTGCTGATTTTTCTGCTTTGCCTCCCGATTCATTTCTTTTATAATGGCATCGGCTTCTTCCTTCGCCTGTGCATAAATCTGCTTTGCTTCCTCCCTTGCTTTTTGCAGTATTTTTTCTTTCTGCTGCGCCGTTTTGTCCTTCTGGCGTTCCATATCCTGCTTCAAGTTTTCCACTTCTCTGCGGTACTGCTCTGCACGTTCCTGCTCAAAAGCAACACTCTTCTTACTGATTTCCAAATCCGTAATAATATCTTCAAAGTGTGCCGCATCCTGAGTGATAAAGGATTTTGCCCCTTCAATGATATGGTCTTGAAGTCCCAAACGCTTGGAAATGGCAAAGGCATTACTTTTGCCGGGAATCCCAATTAAAAGGCGGTATGTGGGACGAAGCGTTTCCACGTCAAACTCACAGCTGCCGTTCTCCACACCGTCTGTAGAAAGAGCATATACCTTCAATTCACTGTAATGGGTTGTCACAGCCGTACGGATTCCTCTTTGGTGGAGATACTGGATAATGGACATGGCAAGTGCTGCCCCTTCCGTCGGGTCTGTTCCCGCACCCAATTCGTCAAACAAAACAAGGGAATTGTCTGTGACATCTTCCAGTATCCGTACAATATTTGTCATATGTGCCGAAAATGTGCTAAGACTCTGTTCAATGCTTTGTTCATCCCCAATGTCTGCAAAAACTTCGTCAAAGATACCAAGCTGTGAATGGTCTGCCGCCGGTATATGCAGCCCTGCCTGCCCCATAAGGGTAAAAAGTCCCAATGTTTTCAGTGCAACGGTTTTCCCGCCGGTATTTGGACCTGTAATCAGCAAAGTGGTAAATTCTTTTCCCAAATAGATATCAATGGGCACTACTTTTTTGTTGTCTAATAAGGGGTGGCGTCCCTTTCGGATATTCATGTACCCATTCACATTAAAGAAAGGCTGTGTACCGCCCATTGACAAAGACAGACTTGCTTTTGCAAAAATAAAATCCAGTTTTGTCAGAATTTCCAAGTTGGCACCAAGCTGTGCTTCATTCTGTGTCACCATTAAAGAAAGATTGGTAAGAATTTTCTGTATTTCTTCTTGTTCCTTTGCCTGTAATTCTTTAATCTTATTATTGAGCTGTACCACGCTCAAAGGCTCCATAAATAAAGTAGAACCTGTGTTGGACTGGTCGTGTATCATGCCGGGAAATACACTTCTGTATTCGCTTTTTACTGGCACACAATATCTGTCATTTCGGATGGTAATGACAAAATCCTGCAGCATATTTCGATATGCGGAAGAAGAAATAACTCCGTTTAAATGGTCTTTGACCCGTTCATTGGAAATCTTGATTTCCCGACGAATATTCCTAAGCTCGCCACTGGCATCATCTGCAATCTCCGTTTCGGAGAGAATACAACGGCTCAATTCTTTTTCCAAATCCGGCAAAAGCATCAAAAGTGCGAAATATTCATCAAGACAAGGGTATACTTCATCTTTATTTTCATTTTTCGCATAATTTTTCGCCTTGCGGCAAACATAAAGAAATTCCCCTATATGCATAAGTTCCACAATAGAAAGAACGCCTCCCATAGCCGCACGTTTCAATTGAGGACGCACCTCTCGAAAACCGCCAAAGGAAGGATTGCCCTTTCGCAATGTCATGCTGACCGCTTCTGTGGTTTCCTTCTGGCGCAATGTAATTTCCGACATAGAAACGGAAGGTTTCAATTCTTCTGCCATTTCCTTTGCCATAGGCGATACGGCAAAGCCCATAAGTTTTTGTATTATTTTATCATATTCCAATGTGTGTAATGCTTTTTCGTTCATTCTGTTACCTCATATCAATATATTTTCATACAGATTTTCTCTGTTTACTTGGCTGTATTATATCATACCTACCTTATTTTTACTACTTTTTCAAGGAGAAAATCACATCGTCTTTTTCTTTCTTCATGATACTATGCCATAAAATGCAGTTAAGATTTTGTAAAAGTTCTCTGCAAAATCCAAAAACCTCATGAAACAGAGGATTTCCCAAAAAGAGATTTCCCGGCTTTCTGTTGACAATACCTGCCTTTTCCACTAAAATAATAAAACAAATCGAACTTATAACATGGAGGTATTCTATGAAACCATATCAGATTATTTCCGACAGCTCTTGTGATATTCCAAAATCTATTTTGGATACACTGGATATCGGCATTGTACCATACTACGCATCTTTTGACACAGTCAATTACCACAAAGAACTTATTGATTTAACGGCAGATGAATTTTATGAAAAGGTAAAAGAACAAAAGGTTTTCCCAAAAACCTCTCTGCCTCCCATTCAGGATTATATTGATGTATTTGAACCATACTTAAAAGAAGGAAAAGATATTCTCTGCATCTGTCTGACTGCCAAATTCAGTGGTTCTTTCCAAAGTGCCAATAATGCGAAAAACATCCTTCTGGAAACCTATCCAGACAGCCGCATCGAAATTATGGACAGCATCAGCGTAACCGGCACACAGGGACTTCTTGTACAGGAAGCCTGCCGTATGCGGGATGCAGGATTTGATTTGGATAAACTGATTTCCCTTTTAGATGAATTGAAAAATACATCAAAAATCAACTTTACTGTAGACTCTCTTGACTTTTTACAACACGGAGGACGTATTGGTAAAGCGGCGGCCTTTGCAGGTACAATACTGAATGTTAAACCCATTATTGTGATGAAGAATGGCGAACTTTCTCCGGAAGGCAAAGTGCGTGGGCATAAAAAAGCCTTAAAAACCGTTTTAGATATGACAAAAAAAGAAATCGGCGACGCCAAAGAGGATTACCATGTCTGCATTATCCGTGCAGAAAAGGAAAAACTGCCTGCGGCTGAAGAGCTTGCGGCAGACCTGAAAGCAGAAGGCTTTGATGTAAATGACCAGATTTGGACAGTAGGCATTACCATTGGCACACATGCAGGTCCTACTGCTGTTGGTATCTGCTATATCAAAAAATACGAAAAACTCTTACCCTAATATAACAAAACGCATGGAGGTGTCCATTATGTAGGAATCCAGTTTTTATTCTGTCGGATGCGGAATAAAAACAATCATATACAAAGGTAAACTGCCTTTTCATCCTGTCAGGCACAAAAGATTGGCAAACACGGATACCGCCTCTTTTTATCTGATACATATATTTTCTCAACAATAAAATCCGTGTAAGGAGTTCTGTCTGCCTTTTGACAGAAATAAAACAGATTATAAAAAAGGGAAATAACATATAAAGGAGTTAAAAATATGAATTGGAGTCCTTTTCTGCTGCAAATACTGCTCATTGCATTAAATGCAGTCTTTGCAGGTGCAGAAATTGCGGTACTTTCCATCAATGAAACAAAACTAAAGAAAATGGCAGGCGAAGGCGACAAGCGTGCAAAACGTCTTTCCGTTCTGACCGAACAGCCTGCCCGCTTTCTTGCTACCATACAGGTAGCAATTACACTTGCCGGAATGTTATCCAGTGCTTTTGCCGCAGAAAACTTTGCCGTTCCTCTGGTAAGTGCTTTAGTAGCGGCAGGTCTTCCTATTCCGGAAAACATATTGAAATCTATTTGCGTATTGGTTATAACCGTTATATTGGCTTTCTTCAATCTTGTATTTGGAGAACTTGTTCCAAAACGTATTGCCATGAACAAGTCTGAACCTATTGCATTGGGACTTTCTGGTGTACTACGCAGTGTATCTGTTGTATTTGCCCCTCTGGTTTGGCTCTTGACCACTTCCACCAATCTGGTTCTGCATCTTTTGGGTATTGACCCTAATGACAATGGCGATAAAGTATCAGAAGAAGAAATCCGCATGATGTTGGAAGCTGGCAGCGAAAGCGGTACCATTGACGGTGAAGAAATTACCATGATTCAAAATATTTTTGCTTTTGACGATACTGCCATAGAATGTGTTTGCACCCACCGTATTGATGTGGAAACTTTGGAATCAGACGAATCTATGGAGGTGTGGCATAACATTATTCAGGAAACCCGATATAGCTGTTATCCTGTTACAGGAGAAGATGGAGATGATGTTATTGGTGTATTGAATACTAAAGATTATTTCCGTTTGGCAGACAAAAGCAGAGAAAATGTTATGCAGCACGCTGTTGACAAACCTTATTTTGTACCAGATCATATGAAAGCAGATGTGCTTTTCCGCAATATGCGAAAAGACAGAAAGTATTTTGCCGTTCTTTTAGATGAATACGGTGGGTTCAGTGGCATCATTACCCTAAGGGATATTTTTCAGCTTTTGGTTGGTGATTTCTATAATGATGATGAAGAACAGGAACAGGAAGAAATCCAAAAAATTGGCGATAGACAGTGGCATATTCAAGGCAGTGCGCTTTTGGAGGATATAGAAAAAGCCTTGGATATTTCTTTGCCTACGGAAGAATACGAAACATTCAGTGGCTATGTTTGCGGCAGCATTGGGCGGATTCCCGACGACGGCAGCAGCTTTACATGGGACACAGATGTATTGCACATCATTGTCCATAATGTAATTGACCACAAAATCGGAAATGCTACAGTTATGCTGCCTACAGAAGATACTTCTATGCAAAAAACAGAAGAATCAAAATAATTTTGTATTATCTGGGAACTGTACAAAAAGTCCCAACAAAAAAGTCCCACTGTGCGAAAGTGCAGTGGGGCAAAATAATATAAGAAAACGGCTGCAAAGGGGTTTCCCAATGCAGCCGTTTGGTGTTGTTCTGTAACTTCATACTAGAACGCAGACTGATTTCCTGTGGTTTTCATCTGCATAAGTAGTATCTGAAAAGGCAGACAACGGCAAAAGCTGTTTAAAATTAGACAATAAGTCCTCTGCATTTTTCTTAGTGTTGTTTTTATTCTGTTCCTTCCTTTCCTTAAAATAATTTACATAAATCTGGAAACTGTGGTGCGATGGACACAATTGGTGTCCATGGATTTTCACTATAAATTTCACCTGTATATTGATTCATAAATATGGGAAGTCCTTCAAAACCTTTTAATTCATAAATATAGTATCTTCCTAATTTTTTTCCTGTATAGTAAATTGCCAATGGATCATAATCCTTATTTTCTTCTGTAAAAGTTTGCCCTCGTTCTTTCAATAAATTTACAACCTGATTATGTCTAGCCACAGATAATTCTTTTATTTTATCAATCCCATCTTCTGGAAGAAAACGTGGCTGCTGTTTATCATTTACCATTTCAATTGAAATCATATGGATTTTAAAAAGATTCTCCAAATCCCTATGACATATTGTTTTTTCATAGTCATGGACATACTGAACTTTTCCACCAAATTGTTCTAATACAAAACGAATGGGAACATATATTTTTTTATCCAGTAATTCCACCGGATCTTCAATGGGAATGCTTTTTCCATTAAAAGTTGCTGTATAGGAATTTAGGTGCAACACCAAGGTATGATCAAGATAATGTAATATAATATCTTG
>JAHHTX010000005.1 GCA_020024255.1 Anaerotignum sp. | reverse complement strand
TATGCACAGACTTGATGTATTTTTGGATTATGGAGAACAGTTGGCAAAGGGTGCACCTCTTTCAAGGGCGGAGCGACAGGCTTTGTTGGCAGTAGTGGCAGAAAGTATGTCAGAGAACGAGAAGAAACAAATGGAACAGATGATGCAGCTTATGGGTATGATGGGATAAAAGAACAAGAAAAAAAGGCCTTGTGGAAATTTTTCCATAAGGTATCAGATTGTAGATAAAGTAGTTTTTATCCTTTTTCGAAAATGCGGAAGGGTTTGGGAAACGAAGCGTTTCCCAAATGGAATCCGCAGTCGGAATTCACTTTCGACGAGGAAAAACAGAAGTTTCAAGGCTTTTTCGCCATTGGAACTTCTGCTTTGTCCTTCTGTCTTTTCGTCAAAGCCTTGAATGAAATGAGGCTTTGACGAAGAGGGTGGTCGACTTTGTCGACACCCGCAGACCTTGTGGAAAAAATTCCACAAGGTCTTTTGTGTTATGACAGCAAATCCAAAAACAAGAGCAAAAGAATGGGGGAAAGTCCTCCGTTTTTTTGCGTTTCTTGATTAGGTGTTTGTATGGCATTGGGTGTTTGGACAGGTTTTTGTTTTCCCGTGGGCTTTTGCATTTTTTCTGCATAGACTCTCGGAATTTCTGGATTGGTGTACAAGGAATCAGCTCCTTTTTGTCTTTTCTTTCATTCTATGCAACAAATCTTGTGTTTTTTCATCTTTTCTTTCTTTCTTACAGGTTTTTATGTTATGATAAAGAAAAAAGCGAAAAAAGATGATGGGAAATATGATTGGTGAAAAATATGAGGGAAAAAAGGGAGCGAAATTTTCGGATATTGGAATTTCGGGAAAATCTATTTGACATAATTGGAGATGTGCATGGGTGTTATGCAGAGCTTGTGGAATTGGTGGAAAAATTGGGGTATCGAAAAAAAGGTACCCATTATGTGCATCCTCATAAACGCAGGCTGATTTCTGTAGGAGATGTGGCAGATAAAGGCAGGGAAAATATTGCCTGTTTGAATTTCTGGATGGACCAAGTACAGTATGGTGGTGCTTTTTGGGTACATGGTAACCACTGCAACAAGCTGTATCGTTATTTACAGGGAAATAAGGTGCATATTTCTCATGGTTTGGAACATACAGTAGAAGAAATCGCACAGCTTTCCAAAGAAGAAAGAAGAATATTCCGTAGCCGCTATAAGCAGTGTTATGAAAGCCAGTGCTATTATTTGCTTTTGGATAAAAAACGACTTGCCGTTGTGCATGGTGGGCTGAAAAAGGAATCCATCGGCTATTTTTCCGGTAAGATACGGGCAGTTTGTTTATACGGAGAAACCACAGGAGAAACAGATGAAAGCGGCAGACCGCAGCGTCTGAATTGGGCAGAGGAATACGATGGAAAGCCTCTTGTTGTATATGGGCATACAGTGGTGGAAAAACCGGAGTTGGTAAACCATACAGTAGACATCGACCAAGGCTGTGTATACGGCGGTTTTTTGACGGCATTTCGGTATCCGGAAATGGAATTTGTACAGGTAAGAGGAAGGAAAATGGCAGAATATCGAGGAGATGGCAAGGTTCCTGAATAAAATGTTTTATTGGGGTAAGCAGAATAACGGCAGCAGTATTTTGGGAAACGCTGCTGCCGTTGTTTTTATATTTGAATGAATGGAAAAGTGTGTGGAATACGGAAGGAAGTGGAAGTATGGAACAGCGTTTTTTTCAAGAAGATTTAGAATATCGGATTTTGGCACCCTATGCGACAAAAAGTGCAGAGACCAAAGGGCGGGCAAGAAAAGAAGCACCTTGCGACATACGGACAGATTTTCAGCGGGACAGAGATAGGATTGTACACGCAAAGGCATTCCGCAGAATGAAGCATAAAACGCAGGTTTTTATTTCCCCTGAAGGCGACCATTACCGTACCCGCCTGACCCATACCCTAGAGGTGACGCAGATTGCACGAACGATTTCCCGTGCTTTGCGGCTCAATGAGGATTTGACGGAGGCCATTGCGTTGGGACACGATTTGGGGCATACGCCTTTTGGCCATGCAGGAGAAAAAAAGCTCAACGAATTACGGAAAGACAAAGGCGGTTTTGTACATAACATACAGAGTCTGCGTGTCGTGGACAGATTGGAAAAGGACGGATATGGACTGAATCTGACATGGGAAGTGCGGAACGGTATTGAGAACCACCGTACAAGTGGTTCTCCTGCCACACCGGAAGGAAAAGTGGTACAGCTTTCTGATAAAATTGCCTATACCAATCACGATATTGATGATGCCATACGAGCCGGTATTCTTTCGCCGGAGGATATTCCAAAGGAATTTACGGAAGTTTTGGGGCATACCTTTAGTGGGCGCCTTAATGCGATGATTCGGGATACCATTACAAACAGTCAGGGATCGGCAGATATTTTCATGAGTCCGCTTATGGCAGACACCTTGAAGGGACTACGCAGATTTATGTTTCAGCGAGTCTATGAAAGTGAAGCAGCAGTAAAAGAAAATCATAAGGTGGAAAATATTATCGACAACCTATATCACTACTATTTGGAGCATCCTTCAGAAATGGAAGGGGAGTTCCTTCGCTTGATGGAAGAAGGAGAAGGAGTGGAACGGACAGTCTGCGATTACATTGCCTGTATGACAGACCGTTTTGCAATCAACTGCTTTCAAAAATTGTTTATACCACAGGCTTGGCATGTGCTTTAAGAATGAATGGAACAGATAGTGGGTAAATTATAGAGAAATTCCGATGAATTGTTTCTTGTTTTTGTTCAAGTATACAAAACGAAGAGAAAAGGAAGGAATTTTTAATAAAATGTCGAAATTATTACTTGATAATAGGAAAAAGGGTGGTTGACTTTGTCGATACCCTAAGGGAAGTTTTATACTTCCCTTTCCGTTGCTTTTAGAGAATAATCGCAAAAATAAAATAGGTGTGTTTTCAAACGAAGAGGGGAGGGGTAAAATGCGGTATCCAAGAGAATTGATTGAGGAAATCCGTATGCAGAATGATATTGTAGACATTGTTTCGCAGTATGTCCCTCTAAAGCAAAAAGGCGGCTCTTATTTTGGACTTTGCCCCTTCCATCATGAAAAGACACCCTCTTTTTCTGTCAACAGCGAAAAACAGTTCTATTATTGTTTTGGTTGTGGGGCAGCGGGAAATGTATACAGCTTTTTCATGGAAATGGAGCATTGCGATTTTCCGGAGGCGGTGCAGAAATTGGCAGAACGTGCCAATATCCCTATTCCGGAGCGGGAAATGACAGGACAAGCTCTTGCTATGGAAAAACTCAAGGAACGACTTTTTCAAATGCATGCAGCAGCAGGGCGGTTTTATTATGACACCCTACAGTCGCCGCAGGGAGAGGCAGCCAGAGCATATTTGGAAAAAAGACAGATTCATGCCAATCTCTGCCGAAAATTCGGTTTGGGGTATGCACCTGACAGTTATCATGCTCTTTCCGACCATTTGCAGGCGATGGGATTTTCTGTAGGGGAGATGGAGAAAGGCGGCTTGGTGCTGCCCAATAAAGACGGCAATGGTTATCATGACCGTTTTCGTGGAAGGCTTATGTTTCCTATTTTTGATGTGCAGGGAAGAGCCGTCGGTTTCGGTGGCAGAATATTGGGTAAGGGGGAACCGAAATATCTCAATTCTCCGGAAACGGTTATATTCAGCAAAAGCCGCAATCTTTATGGCTTAAATTTTGCAAAAGCCGCAAGAAAAAAAGAATTGATACTGGTAGAGGGATATATGGATATGATTTCTGTCTATCAGGCAGGTTTCCGTAATGTCGTGGCTTCTCTTGGTACGGCATTTAATAGAGAACACGCAGCTGTGTTGAAAAAATATGCACAAGATGTCATTCTTCTTTATGACAGCGATGAGGCAGGCACAAATGCCGCATTAAGAGCTATTCCTGTTTTAACAGCAAACGGAATTCGGGTACGGGTGACACAGGTGCCAGATGGTAAAGATCCTGATGAGTTTATTAAACAAAATGGCGCAGTGGAATTTTCAAAACTGCTGCTCAATGCGGTACACTATATTTCTTTTCAAATAGCCTGCATCAAAAGAAAGTATAATCTGGATTTGGTTGAGCATAGGGTACGATTTGCCACAGAAGCGGCAGAGGCATTGTCCAAAATGGAAAATGCCATTGAAAGAGATGTGTATACTGCCGAAGTCAGTCGCATGACAGGCATTGAAGAGGAAGCCATCAAAAAAGAAATACAAAAGCTGCAAAACAGACAGGATGCGGCTTTTGAAAAAGAAGCGGAACAAAGGCGGCTGCAAAATATGAAATCATATGGTTTGGCAAAAGGAACAGAACAGGGGCTTTTGGAGGCACAAAGAAATGTATTGTATTTAAGTGCAAACCATGTGCATATATATGAGGTTTTAAAAGAAATATTGGATTTGGATGATTTTACACTATCTGTATACAGGGAAGCGTTTTCCGCCATGGGCACACTTTGGCAGGAAACAGGAAGCGTTTTTCCTGCGGAGTTATTAAATTTTTTTGAAGAACCGGAGCAGCAAAAGCAGATTACAGAGATTTTTACGGTACAGCTTCCGGGCGAGGAAGATGTTGACCTGCAAAAAATTGTCAACGAAGCAGTACAGTGGATGAAGCGGGCAAGAATTGACCGCATGACAGCAAAAGCATCTTCGGTAGAGGAGATACAAAAATTGGTAGATGCAAAAAAGAAATTGGATGCACTGCATATTACTATTTGATAAAATCACGGAGTCTGTTTGGTTAAAAGGTATGTTCTTTTTACAACAGGGCAGACTATAAGCATATGGAAAGGAAGGGTTGCTTTGAAATCCGTCGAAGAAACAACGTTATTGACCCGTTTGGAAGAATTGGTAAATATGGGGAAAAAGAAAAAGGGGGTATTGGAATACAAAGAGGTCATGGATCATTTGGCGGATTTGGATTTAAATCCCGACCGCATTGACCGTATTTATGAGTATTTGGAAACACAAGGCATTGATATTCTTGGAAATCTCGATGCAGAAGAAGAAGTGGAAAAGGAAATCGATTTGACATTGCCAGAAGGCATCAACATTGATGACCCTGTGCGGATGTATCTCAAAGAAATCGGGAAGGTTCCTCTACTTTCTGCAGATGAAGAGGTGGAACTGGCACAACGCATGGAGGAAGGCGACGAAAAAGCGAAGAAAAAATTGGCAGAAGCCAATTTACGTCTGGTTGTCAGCATTGCAAAGCGGTATGTAGGCAGAGGAATGCTCTTTTTGGACTTGATTCAAGAAGGTAATTTGGGCCTGATAAAAGCTGTTGAAAAATTTGACTACCACAAAGGTTATAAGTTCTCTACCTATGCCACATGGTGGATTCGGCAGGCGATTACCAGAGCCATTGCAGACCAAGCAAGAACCATTCGTATTCCTGTGCATATGGTGGAAACCATCAATAAGCTTATTCGTATTTCCAGACAACTTGTGCAGGAGTTAGGCAGAGAAGCAACAGCAGAGGAACTTGCAGTGGAAATGCAGATGCCGGTAGACAAAGTGCGTGAAATCATGAAAATTGCCCAAGAACCGGTTTCTTTGGAAACACCTATCGGGGAGGAAGAAGACAGCCATCTTGGCGACTTTATCCCTGATGATGATATTCCTGCACCTGCGGAAGCGGCAGCATTTACACTGCTCAAAGAACAGCTCATTGAGGTTTTGGACACCTTGACAGAAAGAGAAGAAAAGGTACTGCGTTTGCGTTTCGGTTTGGATGATGGACGTGCCAGAACACTGGAAGAAGTAGGACGGGAATTTAATGTGACAAGGGAACGTATCCGTCAAATTGAGGCAAAGGCACTGCGCAAGCTACGCCATCCCAGCCGCAGTAAAAAATTGAAGGATTACTTGGAATAAGCATTTTCGGAAAGAGAAGAAGTGTAATATGGGCGCCAGGGATACGATGTATGCCTTGCGTCCGTTTTTCTTATTTGCAGATAAGCGAAAAAGAGGGAGGTACGGCATTTGGAATTATCGAAACGTTTGCAACAGGTGGCAGACTTTGTTTCTTATTCGTCTGTCGCAGATATTGGAACAGACCATGGCTATGTTCCCCTATATTTGTGGGAACAGGGAAGGGTAAAAAAAGCACTTGCCTGTGACATCAATCGAGGCCCTTTGGAACGGGCAAGGGAAAATATCCGCCGTATGGGGGCAGAGCAGGTGGTGGAAACACGACTTGGCAGCGGCCTTTGTCCAGTAAAGCCAAAGGAGGTGGAAACGGCTGTTATTGCAGGTATGGGTGGTATGCTGACCATACATATTTTGGAAAACAGCAAAGAGGTTGTGCAGGAACTTCAGGAATTGGTGCTTTCTCCCCAACATGATGTAGATGCCGTAAGGCGATATTTGCACACCATTGGCTTTACCATTGCAGATGAGGTCTTTTTGAAAGAGGACGGCAAGTATTATCATGTGCTGCGCTGTGTCCATGGCATAGAAGCCTATGAAACAGACATAGAGTATGAATATGGAAGAATCGTCCTTGAGAAGAGAAGTCCGCTGTTTTTGGAGAAATTGGAGCAGGAGGAAAGACAAATGCAGAAAGTTTTGGCAATTCTGCAAAACAATCCTTCTGCAAAAGCAAAAGAACGGCAGCAGACGATAGAGAAAGTATTGAAACAGATACAGGAGGCGAAAACATGGCAGAAGCAAAAGTAAAAGACATGATGGCTGTTATGGAGGAGATTGCCCCTGCCCATCTGGCAGAAAGCTGGGATAAACCCGGTCTTGCTGTGGGCAATCCTGAAAGTACAGTAAAAAGAATATTGGTGGCATTGGATGTGACAAAAGAAGTCATTGCAGAGGCAATAGAAAAACAGGCTGATATGATTGTAACCCATCACCCCTTTCTGTTGTTCCGCAAATTGGAAAGTATTACAGCAGATACGCCTCTTGGCAGAAGAATCTATGACCTCATTGTGCATAATATTGCGGCATTTTCCGCTCATACCAATCTGGATATTGTAAAGGGCGGTACAAATGATGTTTTGGCAGAACTGATCGGCTTGCAAAACACAGAACTTCTAGAGGAAACAGAAAGTGAAGATTTGGAGAAAATCGTGGTATATGTTCCCATGTCCCACAAAGAGCAGGTACGAAATGCCATGTGCGAAGCAGGTGCAGGTTGTATTGGTCATTATGCCAATTGTACCTTTTCCGCAGAGGGAGAAGGGACATTTCTGCCTTTAGCAGGAACAAACCCTTATTTGGGGCAGCAGGGTATTCTGGAACGGGCAAAAGAGGTACGCTTGGAAACGGTTGTGCCTGCATCTAAGGTGCAGCAGGTTTTACAGGCAATGAAACAAGCCCATCCGTATGAAGAAGTAGCTTATGATCGTTTTCTTTTACAGCAAAAGGGAAAAGCTGAGGGCATCGGGCGTATAGGTGTTTTGGAAAAAGCTGTACCTTTTGTGGAATTTGCAGAGAATTTGCGACAGAAGTTGGGACTTTCCTGCATCAGACTGACAGGAGATAAACATGCGATGATAAAAAAAGTGGGACTTTGCACAGGAAGCGGTGCAAGCCTTTTGGAGGCAGCAATACAAAAGGGTGCAGATGCTTATTTGACAGGGGATATGAAATTTCATGAAGCACAAAGAGCTGTGGAAGCAAGTATTTGTGTTGCCGATGTGACTCATTATGCCAGCGAGGTTTTGATTGTGCCGGTGTTGCAAAAAAAATTGAGTCAGGCAGCGAAAGAACATCATTGGGATGTGGAGGTTATTTGTTCTGATATAGATGGGCAAACTTTTTGGAGTTTATAGTTTTTGGAGGTGGAATAGTGGAAAAGAACACGATTTTCGTTATGGGAAGACCTATTGCTTTTACAGAAGGCATGAGATTTGTGGATATTGCAAAAGACTTTACAGATGAAGTGACAGGTCCTGTGCTTTTGGCAAGACAGAAGAATGAACTGCGTGAGATGGGAAGTCCTGTGTATACGATGGACGATATTACGTTTATGGGACTGGAAAACGATGATGCCATGCGTGTATATCGAAGGGGAATTTGTTTTCTTCTGGTCAAGGCTGTGCGAGATGTGCTGGGTAAGGATGCTCTTGTAGTCATTGAACATTCTCTTGAAAAAAATTTGTACTGTGAAATCCGAAAGCCGGATATGGAAGTTTCAGAAGAACTTTTGCAAAAATTGGAAAACAAAATGCAGGAGTATGTCAAAGCAGATTTGCTTATACAAAAACATACCATGCGGAAGCAGAAAGCCATTGAAATTGTACAAGCGCAAGGTATGGAGGATAAGGTGGGACTGTTCCGCTATCGTCGTGCATCTACCATAAACTTGTATGAATTAGATGGTTTCTACGATTATTTTTATGGTTATATGCCTTATTCTACAGGTTGTTTACAGATGTTTGGTCTGATGAAGTATGAAAACGGATTTCTTCTGCGACTGCCTGACCAGAAAGACCCTTCCAAGCTGCAAAGATTTACAAATCCGGAAAAAATCAGTAGTGTATTTTTGGAGCAGATGCGTTGGTGTCAGCTTATGGGGGTAAAGAATGTAGCAGAGTTGAATAATGCCATTATGCAGGGGAGATTTGGCGATTTGGTTCGCATAAATGAAGCATTGCACGAAAAAAAGGTAGTGGAAATTGCGGATATGATTCATCAACGTATGGATAATGTGCGTATGGTGCTTATTGCAGGACCTTCTTCCTCAGGCAAAACCTCTTTTGCAAATCGCCTTTGCGTACAACTGCAGGTTTTAGGCATAAAACCCCACAAACTTTCTTTAGACGATTACTTTATTGAACGGGACAAGACACCGGTGGATGAAAATGGCAAAAAGAACTTTGAACACATTAGTGCGTTGGATTTGCCCCTTCTGAATCATGATTTAAAGCGAATGATTGCAGGAGATAACGTAGCACTGCCCACATATAATTTTATGACAGGAAAACGGGAATATAACGGAAATACCATTCATCTTGGCGAAGGTGAGGTATTGGTTTTGGAAGGTATTCATGGGCTGAATGACCAATTGACTTCCGAGATTCCTGAAAAGCAGAAATTTAAAATTTTTATCAGTGCCATGACACAGCTAAATGTGGATAACCATAACCACATTTCCACATCAGACAGCCGCCTTATTCGCCGTATTGTCAGAGATAACCAGTTCCGAGGGAGAGATGCTGTTGAAACCATTCGCACATGGAACGATGTCACAGACGGAGAAGAACAGAATATTTTTCCTTATCAAGAGCAGGCAGATGCCATATTCAATTCTGCAACCATATATGAACTGAGTGTGCTGAAACAATATGTTGAACCGCAGCTGTTCCGTATTAGCGAGGATTTGCCAGAATATATTACAGCAAAACGCTTGATTAAATTTATCAGTTATTTCCTTGCTGCACCCGGAACGGAGATTCCCAACAACTCTTTAATCAAAGAGTTTATTGGAGGAAGTTGTTTTAAGGTTTGACAAAGAACCGACATTTGCGTATAATACAAAACATGAGTAGGTTAGACAGTCGCGCTTTTTTAAAGTGAGGAAAGTCCGGGCTTCACAGAGCAGGGTGCCGGCTAACGGCCGGTGGAGGCGACTCCAAGGATAGTGCAACAGAAATAAACCGCCTGCTTTTGGCAGGTAAGGATGGAAAGGTGGAGCAAGAGCCCACCGCTTCTCCGGTAACGGCGAAGGCTATGTAAACCCCACCCGAAGCAAGACGAAAGAGGAACAAAGAGGCTGCTCGTCTCTCCTCGTCAAAAGTCGCATGATGCTGTTGGCAACAACAGACCAAGATAGATGGCTGTCCAAGACAGGACCCGGCTTACAGATCTGCTCATATAAAAAATGCCCATATAAAAAATGCCCATATTTTATGGGCTTTCAGACTGTAGACAAAGTGGTTTCTATCCCTCTTTGAAAATGCGGAAGGGGTTGGGAAACGAAGGGTTTCCCAAATGGAATCCGCAGTCGGAATTCACTTCCGATGAGGAAAAGCAGAAGTTTCAAGGCTTTTTTGCCATTGGAACTTCTGCTTTATCCTTTTGTCTGCTCGTCAAAGCCTTGAATGAAATGAGGCTTTGACGAAGGGGGACGACTTTGTCGACACCCTCAATGCCCATAGCTTATGGGCTTTTTTTATATGAAAAATGAAGATATGCGGGATTTTAAGAAAAAAGACGGTTTTTTTGCAGAAATTTTCCTTTGCTTTTCATTTCCTTGGCTTTATAATAAGAAAAGACAGGAAATTACAGGAAAGAAGGTTGTAGATGAGAAAATTACAGCATACCATGCAGGTGGTAACGGTACTTTATATTGTGGCAGCAGGATTGCTCCTTTGGCTTATATCTAAGAAACTCTCTGCAAATTGGCTTTTACATCATTTGCTGTCTGTGGCATTGGGACTTATTGTCATATGGTTTGTTTTGGTATTTCTTGTATTGAAAATACAAAGCGGAAAAAAGCAATGATAGGAGGCATTTTAAAATGAATGAACAAGTAAAAAAGATATTGGCATATAATAAGGTGTTTGTGGACCATGAAATGTACAGAAGATATGCCACAACAAAGTATCCCGACAGAAAAATTGCTATTTTATCCTGTATGGATACCCGCATGACGGAACTTTTACCTGCGGCACTGGGCATTCAAAATGGAGATGTAAAACTCATTAAAAATGCGGGGGGACGAGTTCTGCACCCCTACGGAAGCGTGATTTTCAGCCTTCTTGTGGCAATTTATGAGTTGGGTGTGGATACGGTTCTTGTTATCGGGCATGACGACTGCGGCGGTCGTGCTTTGGACGGAAAAGATATGATTGAAAAAATGTTGGAAAAAGGCATTTCTGATGATGTCATTAAACATGTGGAGGCCAATCACAAGAATTTGGAGGAATGGCTTACCGGTTTTGGAGATATTTGCACTTCTGTGCAAGGTACAGTAGATATCATTAAAGAACATCCGCTCATTCACAAAGACGTAGAGGTACTTGGATTTGTGATGAACCCAGAAACTGGTGCAATGCGTAGCATTTAACAAAAAAGAAAAGGAGAACAATATGCAGATAACTTATCTTTATCATAGCGGATTTTTGGTGGAAACAGACCAAAAGGTGTTGATTTTTGATTATTACACAGAAAACGGAAAGCATAAGTCTGTAGATTTGAAAAAATATCAAGGAAAAACAATATATGTTTTTGTTTCTCATGCGCACGAAGACCATTTTGATAGAGAAATTTTGCAATGGGAAAAGGACGTAACCTATATTTTGTCAGATGATGTGCAAGTTCCCAATGGCTTTCAAGGCAGAGTGATTTCTATGAAACATCATGAAAAGAAGGAAATAGATGGGATAGAAATGACAACATTGCAGTCCAATGATGAAGGTGTTGCTTTTTTGGTGAAAGCTGATGGAAAAACACTGTACCATGGCGGCGATTTGAATTGGTGGCACTGGGACGGGGAAAGTGAAGCGTTTTTGCAGGATATTGAAAAGAGCTATTGTACAGAAATAGACAGATTACAAGGGGAAAATATCGATGCCGCTTTTGTAGCAGTAGATCCACGTCTGGAAAAGAGATATGATATGGCAGTAGATTACTTTATGGAAAAAATCGGTGCAAGAGCTTTGTTTCCCATGCACTTTTGGGGAGACTTTTCCGTCTGTGAAAAGCTGAAACAGAAACCCTATGGCAGCCAAGTGATGCAGATACAAAAAGAGGGGGACAGTTTTTTTCTTTGAAATGAGGCGAGAACATGAAAGGGAAAAATTGGAGGAAATATGAAGCACCTCCAAAAAAAAGAAAGCCTAACAAGAAAAGCGGTGCTGCCTATAAGCATCGCCAAAAGCATCATAAGAAACGCAGACTGTTTCCCCGTCTGGTGTTGATGGTGCTGCTTTTTTTCATCGGATATTGTGGGTTTATCCTCTATTTTTACTTTGGGAAGCCTTACATTGTTGCCATTGACCCTGGTCATGGAGGAGAGGATATTGGCGCAGAGGGGATTATCAAAGAAGTGGATCTTGCAGAAAACACTGCTGATGCACTGGAAGAACTGTTGAAAGAAGATGGCAGATTTCGTATTGTACGTTCCAGAAAAAATGGGGAAACAAAAAGTATTGATGAACGAAATCATAGGTTTGTCAAAGCAAGACCGGATATTGTGCTTTCCATTCATGGCAATTCCAGTGACAATGGGAATGGCTATGGATTTGAGTGTTATCCTTCCGTACCAGGGATGAAGAATCACGAAAAAAGCCTTGCTTTTGCTTCCTGTCTGACAGAGAAAATGGAGCAGGCAGGGGCAAAACTTCGGGGAGATAATGGGATTCGTTTTGGGTATTATGGCAATGATGGAAACAAGATATTATTAGAATCCTCGGATAACACTACATATGATTATGATACCTTTGGGATATTAAAGAATATGAATGGTGCTGCTGTTTTGGTGGAGCAGTGTTTTTTGACAAATAAAGATGATGTTGAGCGGTTTGCAACGCCAGAAGGCTGCAAGAGAGCGGCAAAGGCTTATTATGAGGCAATTCTTTGTTATTTGGATAAGGAGACGGAAAAAACCGACTGAGTACCTACTCAGTCGGTTTTGTGTTTAAGATTTGTCCAACATGTTATCAATGCCATCTATCATGTCATCCATGACTTCTTCGGCTTTGACTGCCACATGCTTTCCTTTTTTCATCAGCTTGCGGCAGCATTTCTCATCTTGCAAAAAATAGCCGATACCTGCCAGTGCTGCCACACTGCCTAACAGCATACCTGTTGTGAATTTTTTCATCGTTTAGCCCTCCTTTTTGATTAGTATGGGTAGAGAAAGTTTTTTTATGCCCATAAGAAATTGGAATTTTATTGAAATTTTGAAAAGAGAGATTTTTACTTGACAACTCCGTTATTCTATTTTATAATGAACAAAGTTCAGATTGAGGTGATTTTGTGCATACTGCTGTGATTTCCAAAAAAAAGATTTTACAGGCGAGTAAGGTGTTGATACAGCAGGAAGGCTGGAGTGCCGTCAATATTCGCCATGTTGCCGCTGCCTGTCAAGTTTCTGTTGGATCTGTTTATAATTATTTTTCTTCCAAAATGGATTTGCTCAGTGAAGTGGTGGAAAGTGTTTGGGAGGAGATTTTCTGCGATTTTGCCTGTGAAGGTGTTCAGCAGAATATAAAGGACTGCATAGTGTGGATATATAGGCGTATGGCGTGGGGCAATGAAAAATATCCCGATTTTTTTAACCTTCATTCTCTTGGCTTTATGGGAGAAGAGAAGAAAAAGGGGCGAAAGAAAATGCAGCAGATGCAAAGGCACATGACAGAGATATTGTGCCAAGCGTTGAAGGAAGATGCACATATACGTTCTGATGTTTTTACAACAGAATTTATGCCAGAGGATTTGGCGAATATTCTGTTTTCACTGATGTTGTCTGCCTTAATCAGAAAAGATTATGAGCCTGCTGTGGTGTTGCAACTTTTGCAAAGATTACTGTACTAAAACTGTATTGATATAACATTGTGCAAACATAGTACAGTTTTTTTTATAGCCATAGATGAACAGTGTTCAAAATACCTTTCGCATTTTTATGCGGCAAGGTATTACAGGAAAGAAACTTATAATGAAAGAAGAAAAGGAGGTATGGATATGCCAACAAAGTTGATCCTTGCTATTTTGACCATTACACTCGCCTTGATTTTTTATACAATCGGTGTATTTGGAGAGCGACGGAAAGGAATTTTACAAAAACAACATATCATCATTTTTTGGCTGGGTTTTCTCTTTGATACGATTGGTACAAGTATTATGTCCAGTATGGCACAGGAAGCTGACTGGTTCAGTGCCCATGGAATTACAGGCATAATTGCCATTATTTTAATGCTGTTCCATGCGATATGGGCAACTGTGGTTTATTTCCGTGGAACGGAAGAGAAACAGAAAAATTTCCATAAATTTAGTATTGTTGTATGGCTGTTTTGGTTGATTCCCTATATTTTGGGAATGTTCATTGGTATGGGAGCTTGACATTATAAAATAAAGGTAAGTGATGAAAACCCTCTCTTTTTTGTGAGGGTTTTTGTGTTAAAAACAGCACAGCAGTTTTGATTACTGCTGTGCTGAACTGTTTTGTAATATGGTGGATTATGTTTATTTCCCTAAATCATGAATAAACAAACCACTGCGTAGCTTTGGCTCAAACCATGTAGATTTGGGCGGCATAGTCAAGTTTGCATCTGCCGTTGCCATGAGTTCTTCCATGGAAGTGGGGTACATGGAGAAGGCAAGCTGCATTTCGCCGCTGTCTACTCTGCGTTCCAGTTCGCCAAGACCACGAATCCCACCAACAAAGTCAATGCGTTTGTCAGTACGAGGGTCGCCAATGGCAAGCACAGGTGTTAAAAGCTCTCTCTGCAAAATAGAAACATCTAAGCCGTCTACTGGATGGTCGGAGAGAATTTCCTTTTTTGCTTCCAGAAGATACCATGTACCGGATAAATACATACCGAATGTGTGCTGCTTTGGCGGTTGTACAGGTGCTTTTTCTTTTTCAGGCGTCAGGCTGAATTTTTCCTGTACTTTGGCGAGAAATGCCTCTTCACTATATCCGTTCAAATCTTTTACCAAACGGTTATAATCCAGAATATATAATTCGTCTGCCGGGAATAGCACGGACAGATAATAGTTAAATTCTTCTTGTCCTGTATAGTCAGGGTGTTCCTCTCTCCGTTTCAAGCCGACTTTTACAGCAGAAGCATTACGGTGATGCCCGTCTGCAATATATAGATTTTCTACACGATGAAAGCTGTCTGTCAGCATAGCGATTTCTGTTTCGCTGTCTATAACCCATACTGTATGAGAAATTCCATCTTCGGCAACAAAATCATATATGGGGGTATGGGACGATATCCAGCCGTCTATGATGGCTTTGGCATCCTGATTTTCTTTGTAGGCAAGGAAAATCGGACCTGTGTTTGCATTCAACGTGTCAACATGGCGAATCCGGTCGGCTTCTTTGTCAGCACGGGTAAATTCGTGTTTCTTAATGGTGTTGTTCAGGTATTCGTCTATAGAGGTGCAGACAACCAAGCCGGTCTGTGCTCTGCCGTTCATGGTTAAACGGTAGATATAGAAACAAGGTTCTTCATCTTTTATGAAAATTTCTCTGTCCAGAAAGCGTTCATAAGTTTCCTTTGCTTTCAGGTATACTTCGGGACTGTGGGGGTCTGTGCCTTCTGGCAGATCAATTTCCCCACGGTCGATATGTAGGAAGGAAAGGGGATTTCCCTTTACCATTTCTCTTGCCTCTGCACTATTCATGACGTCGTAAGGCAGTGCAGCCACATCTTTTGCATATTGGGGTGCAGGACGAATGCCTGTAAAAGGTCTGATTGTTGTCATAAATACACTCCTTTTTATTTCAGCAGACGCACACGGCGCACGCTGTTGATGCTGTACAATTCGTTCAGGAAGGCTTCTTCGTTTTCGGGAAGATTGTCGCATACAATGATGTTGTATGCCAGTTCTCCTTTGGAGTTGTTTACCATTTTGTCGATGTTGATGCGGTGTTTTGTAAATACAGCACCAAGCTGTCCAATCATATTGACAATATTGGAATGGGAAATGGCAACACGGGGTTTGCCGGAATAAGGCACAACACAACCGGGGAAGTTTACAGAATTTTTGATATTGCCATAAAGCAGATAATCCCGCAGTTCTTCTGCCGCCATTACCGCACAGTTTTCTTCGGATTCCGGTGTAGATGCACCAAGGTGAGGGGTTACAACGATGTTCTCGTTGCCCAGAAGGTCAGCACTGGGGAAGTCTGTGATGTATCGTGCCACAATACCTTCGTCAATGGCATCTTTTAAAGCAGTATGGTCAATAAGGCCGCCTCTTGCAAAATTCAAAAGACGTACACCTTTTTTGGTGACAGCAAATAAGTCTTTGTTAAAGGTGTTTTTTGTGTTGTTGTTCAGTGGAATATGTAGTGTAATATAGTCACTGTTTGC
Source organism: Anaerotignum sp. (assembly GCA_020024255.1). Classification (GTDB taxonomy): domain Bacteria; phylum Bacillota; class Clostridia; order Lachnospirales; family Anaerotignaceae; genus Anaerotignum. The sequence continues at coordinate 23,127 of JAHHTX010000005.1, read as the reverse complement.
CACAAGTTGTTCTAAGGATTCCGCTTTGTCCACTGCTGCGGAAAGGTGCCATGCGGATTCCAAAGTCAGGAAAGGATCATAGCCGATAACGTCCATACCCAGGTCAATGGCTGCATTGGCAACCTTTACACCAATTGCACCTAAGCCGATAACCCCCAATGTTTTACCGGAGATTTCAGGGCCTGTAAACTGTTTTTTTCCAGCTTCTACCTGTTTTTCAATATCATCTGTACCTGCAAGAGATTGCACCCATTTGGAGCCGTCTATGATGCGGCGGGAGGATACAAGAAGTCCTGCCAGTACCAATTCTTTTACAGCGTTAGCATTGGCACCGGGTGTATTAAATACAGGGATGCCTTTTATGGAACACTCATCAATGGGAATATTGTTTGTGCCTGCACCTGCACGGGCAACAGCAAGCAGTTCATCGTTCAACTCCATGCCATGCATATCATAGCTTCGCAGAATAATCCCATGGGGATTTTTGGCATCTGCGTCTACAGAAAATGTATTTTGGGGCAGTTTGGAAAGCCCTTTATCAGAAATTTGGTTTAACGTGCGAATGGTAAACATAAAAAAGTCCTCCTTTACTTCAAATCAAGGTTGTCAGGTACATTTTATTGATGTGCCCGTTCAAATTTTTCCATAAATTGTACCAGTTTTTCTATTCCTTCCTTAGGCATAGCGTTGTACATACTTGCACGCATACCGCCGACGGTACGGTGACCCTTCAAATTTACAAAGCCTGCTTCTTCTGCTTCTTTGATAAAAGCTGCATTTAGTTCGTCTGTAGGCAAAATGAAAGGTGCGTTCATGAGGGAACGGTCTTTCTTTACCACAGTACCACGGAACAAAGAGGAGGTATCCAAGAAATCATACAGGATAGCAGCTTTTTCTTCATTTTTTTTCTGCATGGCTGCCACACCACCTTGTTTTTTTACCCATTCAAAAACACGTCCCATAAAGTAGATACCATATGTAGGAGGGGTGTTGTACAGGGAATTATTTTTGGCATGAACATCATATTTCAGCATGGTAGGGGTAAACTCCATAGCATTGCCCATTAAGTCTTCTCTGATGATGACAACAGTAACGCCGGCAGGGCCGAGGTTCTTTTGTGCTCCGGCAAAAAGCAGACCAAATTTGGTAATATCAATTTCTTCAGACAAAATGGACGAGGACATATCTCCAACCAAAGGTACGTTTCCTGTGTCAGGCAGTTCTGTCCAGCGTGTGCCATAAATTGTGTTGTTTATGGTGATATACGCATAGTCTGCCGCAGGGTCAAAGTCTGTTGCGTTGACTTCGGGAATTCGGTCAAAGGTTGTGTCGGCAGAAGATGCCACAATGCGAACATCGCCGTAGCGTTGAGCTTCTTCAGCAGCTTTTTTTGCCCACTGTCCGGTGACAACATAATCTGCTTTGTTATTTTTATTCATGAGGTTCATGGGAACCATAGCAAACTGCGTAGAACCGCCACCTTGTAAAAACAGAACTTTATAGTGATCAGGAATATGCATCAACTCCCGTAAATCTGCCTGTGCTTTATCAATGATTGCACCAAAGGCTTTTGAACGGTGGCTCATTTCCATGACTGACATTCCGCAGGAACCGTAACAAATAAATTCTTTTTGTGCCTGCTCTAAAACTTCTAAAGGCAGCATGGATGGTCCGGCTGAAAAATTGTAAACTCTTTGCATAAAATAAGCCCTCCTTAAAAAAATAAAATGGTAATGAAAGTAAAGAAACCCACCGCTTTTAGTGGGCATGAGAAAAACAAATGAAAAAACATTTGTTTTTCGTATAAAAGCAATTATAGGCATGGGAAACGGAAGTGTCAACACGAAAAAAGTTTTTTATGACATACAGGAGTATATTTGGCAGAAAAAGCAAAAAGGCAGTAAAAATCTGGAAGAAAGAAGAAAGAAACTGTCATTTTTTACAGATGCAGAGATGGGCACATTGTTTTTGGAAAGTATTTTTTATCTTTTCATATACTGAAAGAGGAGGGGAAGCGGAATGGAAAAAGAAAAAAGAACAGTAAGCCACAAAAGGCTTATTCTTGCAGCCTGTCTATGTTTGATTGTCTGCTGCATGGTACAGACGAAGAAAAGAGAGGCGAAAGAAGTCATGCTGCCGGTGTCGGAAAAGATTGTGGTATTGGACGCAGGGCACGGTGGCTGGGATCCGGGAAAAACGGGAAATCAAGGGAAAAATGAGCAGGAATTAAATCTTGCCATTACAAAAAAGCTGGCGGAGTTTTTGGAACAAGGAGGTGCCACGGTATATCTGACACGGGCAGACAGTGAAGCACTGGGAGCGAAAAAGGGAGAAGACATGAGTGAACGGAAAAACATTGCTAACGAAAGTGGTGCAGATATTTTTGTCAGTATTCATCAAAACGCTTTTTCTTCCCACAAGGTTAAAGGTGCACAGGTTTTTTACCACAAGAGCAGTGAAAAAGGAAAATATTTAGCAGAATGTATACAGGACAGTCTGAAACAGCGTTTGGATGAGGAAAATACCCGTGCAGCAAAGGCAAACCGTGATTATTATGTGCTGAGGACAACGGAAATACCGGCAGCCCTCGTGGAGTGCGGTTTTCTATCTAACCAAAATGAGGAACAGCTGCTGAATGACGAGTCCTATCAGGAGCGGGTGGCATGGGCAATTTACTGTGGTATCCTTTCTTACTTTAGCAGCGATATACCGTAAAACCGTTTACATATGGGCAGAAAACGGATATAATACGAATAACAAAAAAGAGAGAAATGAAAGGACTTTGCGGTATGGAAAAAGATTTTGCGGCATTGGGTGTTATGCCTGCTTTAGTGGAAGGATTGAAAAAGCAGGGTATTGTCATGCCTACAGAAATACAAGAGAAAATGATTCCTGCCCTTTTAACGGGTAAAGATATTGTGGGACGGTCGGAAACAGGCTCAGGCAAAACCCTTGCCTACCTGATTCCACTGTTTATGGGTTTGGATATGAGCCAAAAGGGAACACAGGTCATGATATTGACGCCAACCCACGAATTGGCAGCACAGGTATACAAGCAGGTGGAACTTTTGGCAAACAATGCGGGTATAGAGGCAGGATGTGCCCTCATTATTGGTACGGCAGGTATACAAAGACAGGTGGAGAAACTGAAAAGTAAGCCCCGTATCGTAGTAGGCTCTACAGGACGGATTTTGGACTTGATACGGAAAAAGAAAATACAGGCACATCTGGTGAAAACCATTGTTTTAGATGAAGGGGACAGACTTTTGGAGGACGGTAATCTTTCTTCTGTGGAAGCGGTTATTAAAACCACTTTGCGTGACAGACAGCTTGTTCTGCTTTCCGCTTCTGTGGGGGAAGAAACAAAAAAACGGGCAAAGGCACTCATGAAAGAAGATATGCTTTTTCTGGAAGGAGAAAAACGGCAAGGAAATGTGCCGGAAAATATTTCTCATGATTATATCTTGACTACCCACAGAGAAAAGTTTCTTATGCTGCGAAAAGTTTTGGCAGGAGAAAAGCCAAAGAAAGCGATTGTGTTTCTCAATAACCCCGAAAATATTGAGGTTACAGTGGACAAGCTCGTGCATCATGGTATAGAAGCGGCAGGTATTTATGGGCAGGCAAGTAAGCTGGACAGAAAAAATGCACTTGATGATTTCCGTGAGGGACGTGTTTCTGTTTTGGTGGCTTCGGATATTGGGGCAAGAGGATTGGACATTTCTCATGTAACCCACATCATCAATTTGGATATTCCTGAAGACCCTGTTCATTATCTGCATCGTGCAGGTCGCTGTGGCAGACAGGGGGAAAAGGGTGTTGCCATTTCTATTGTTACACCCTATGAACGAAGATGGATACACAAATACGAAAAAGTATGGGGGATTTCCTTCAGACAGAAAGATATGGTGGGAGGAAAGCTCGTAGACAGCAAAAAAACAAAGAAGGATTTAGATATCAAGAAAAAGCCGCCAAAAACGGAAAAAAGTCCATCAGGAAGGGCACAGGGGAAGCATATGAAAAAAAACAGAAAAATTAACGGAAAAAACCAGAGAAAATTCTGAAAATATGCTTGTAGAAAGACTAAGAATACGTTATGATAGACTGGAAAAACAAATAGATTACAAATGATAAGGAGGAAACAATATGTGCGATCATTGCGGATGTGGGTGCGACCATGACCACGACCACGAGGAAGATATCATGGATTTGGAAACTATGACATTGACTCTGGATGATGATACAGAAGTAGAATGTGGGGTTCTGGGTATTTTTTCCGTTGAAGGTCTGGAAGGCAAAGAATACATTGCTCTTTTGCCCTTGGAAGATGAAACTGTTCTTCTGTATGAATACCAAGAACTGGGCGAAGAAATTCAGTTGGACGTTATTGAAGATGACGATGAATTTGACAAGGTTTCTGCTGCTTTTGACGAACTTTTTGAAGACGAAGACTGATGCAGAAAAAAGAAAGGCAGGATTTTCCTGTCTTTGAGGGTGCCGACAAAGTCGTTTCCCTTTTGGTCAAAACCTCATTTCATACAAGGCTTTGACCAGCAGACAGAAGAATAAAGCAGAAGTTCCAATGGCAAAAAAGCCTTGAAACTTCTGCTTTTCCTCATGGGAAGTGAATTCCCACTGCGGATTCCATTTGGGAAACCCTTCGTTTCCCAAACCCTTCCGCATTTTCGAAAAGGGATAAAAACTACTTTTTCGACAGGCTGAAAAGGCAGGATTTTCCTGTCTTTTTCTCTTATTTTGAAAAAACAGAAAATTTTGGAGTGATGATATGAAAAAACAGAGATTAAGTGCTGTGGCTGTGGCGGCAATGCTTGGGGTCATGCTGTTTCCCAGTAGTACGGTGTTTGCGGCGGAAAACAGTTGGACAGAAGGCAATCCCCTTATTGCCCATGCACTAGGAGAATACGAAGGGAAAATTGAAACAAACTCAAAGGAAGCCTTTATTTCTTCTTGGGAAAGTGGATACCGTGTTATGGAGGCAGATTTTGTTTATACATCTGATAATACCTTGGTGGTACGCCATGATTTTGAATCTGGCGGCAGCTATTATCGTTTGGAAATTAAACCAAAGGGAAATCTTGTGATGGACAGCAAAACATTCAAGGATACCAAAATTGTGTACGAGCAGACACCTTTGACAGCAGCAGAACTGTTGCAGCTGATGGACGAATACAAAGATGTTTATTTGGTAACAGATACCAAAAATACGGATAAAGTGACTGTGCAAAGACAATTCCGTGATTTAAAAAAATTGGCACAAAATTTGGGCACACCGGAAGTGTTAGACCGAATTATTCCCCAGATATATAGTGAAGAAATGCTGGGGTGGATTAAAGAAATTCATCAGTTCCCACAATGGATTTATACATTATATCAACAGCCAAATGTAGATTATCAAAGAATAGCAAAATTTTGTGCGGAAAATAATGTGGGTGTTGTGACTATGTCGACAAGCCGTGTCACCAATGCTGCCATAAAAGCATTGCGGGCGCAGGGAATACAGGTTTATGTACATACCATCAATCGTTATGTGCAAATGTCTGAACTTCTTGCTATGGGGGTCAGTGGTGTCTATACAGATCGTATCAAACCTTATGAACTGGAATGGGTTGGACTTTCCAACGAACGAAAGATTGTGGAAAAGAAAGTGCAGCAAGGGGAAAATACCTATACTCTTTCTGCATTGGATATTATGGGAACAGAGTATATCTGCCTGCGGGATTTTGCCAACATGATGAAAGCAGAGGGGAAAGCATTTTCCGCCATGTACCACCCGGAGGAAAATACGCTGACTATGCAATCAGAGGGGAATGTCATCTCTTTGGGTAATGAACTGCTCATGCAGAAAAACAATCGTCTTATTACAAAGAAAATGGATGTAAAAACTACATATGATGACGAGGTTGTTTCCGCCCAAGGCTATACCATAGACGGAGAAATTTATTATCCCGAGGAGGTTTTGGCAGCACTGACAGAAACCGAAGCCCTTTTCCAAGAGTCTGAAAAAGAAACCGCAGGAGGAAAGGCAGAGGAAAAACAGGCGGAAGAAAATGAAAAAACCGCAGAAATTTCCGATGCAGTAACAGAAAAAGAAACAAAAGTATCTGCTCCACAGGACAATATAGCCGAATCCGAAGATACAATAGAATCTGGAATGGGAAATTTACAGGAGGACGTTGACAGTCATTTGTGATGGTGGTATTCTGAATATAAATGTAGATTTGTCATTATGGCATTTGCGAATCGGCATAGCAAACAGAAGGCGCATGGACGGCATTTGCTCCGTCTACTGCGCTTTTTTTCAGAGTATAGCGAGAATATGTTGAAAACAGAAGGAGGAAGTCTTTATGAAACACGTTTTGACAATTGCAGGTTCGGATACTTGTGGTGGAGCAGGTATACAGGCAGATTTGAAAACATTTTCTGCACAAGGTACATACGGAATGAGTGTTGTGACAGCTGTTACAGTACAGAATACCCAAGGCGTTTTCGGTTGTCAGGATATTGATCCGGAAATCATCAAAGGACAGATTGATGCAATTTTTACAGATATTCAAGTCAGTGCTGTAAAAATCGGCATGGTTTCTCAGATTCCCACCATTCATGCCATTGCAGATAAATTGGAACAGTATCGCCCCCAAAACGTTGTACTTGACCCTGTTATGATTTCCAAAAGTGGTTTTGACCTCATGCAGCCGAAAGCAAAGGACGCACTGATGAAGCGGCTCATTCCTCTTGCGGATGTGGTAACCCCAAACTTGCCAGAGGCAGAGGTGATTACAGGACTTACCATCAACGATTTGTCGTCTATGGAAAAGGCAGCAAGAGAAATTCGCAAAATGGGTGCAAAAAATGTACTTATCAAAGGGGGGCATTTGGTAGATGATGCCACAGACCTGCTCTTTGACGGTGACAATATCGTATTGCTCCATTCCAATCGGATTCCAACAAAGAATACCCATGGCACAGGCTGTACCATGTCTTCTTGTATTGCGGCAAATCTGGCAAAAGGAAAAACCGTAGAAGAAGCAGTACGAACAGCAAAAGATTATATTACCATGGCCATTACACATTCTCTTGACATCGGCAAAGGCGTAGGCCCTACCAACCATTTCTATGAATTGTATACCAAAGCAGGAATTTGGGACGAAATCAAAGACTGATTCTTACCAAAATAAAGTAAAAAAGAAAAAGAACAGGGAGAAATAAGATACTTTGGACTTTGTCAAAGCCTCATTTTATGCAAAGTTTTGACAAGACAAAAGCATAAAACAGAAGTTTCAATGGCGAAAAAACCTTAAAACTTCTGTTTTTTTTGAAAAAGGATAAACCCTCCTTTGCCTGCGAGTTGGGAAGTAAGATATTTCATTCGGCTTTTTTTGTGTTATTTGTTGGAAAGGAGTTTGATTATGGGATATATATTTTGGGGATATTTTTGTCTTCTCTTTTATCTGAATTTTACCTTTTGGAACAGAGTAATTTCTCTGCCACCGGATTTTCTTGGCTATCTTCTTATTTTTGCAGGACTTCGTCAAATGACGGCAGAAAGTCATTCCTTTAAAAATGCAAGACCTTTTGCCATAATATTGGCAGTACTTAGTTTTTTAGACTTTATTTGCATGATTCCCATAGATACTAGTCTGATTTTTGTTTTCATAGGGATTCAAGAATTGTTGTTCTTGCTTATGGAGGGAAAAATCTTGCAGGGTATATGCGAGATGGAAACAAAACACCATTTTCTGCCCAGAGGCAAAACATTGCAAAAGCTGTGGGTAGGGGAAGTGATTCTTTATGTCTGCAAGGGAATCTTTTTTGTGATGAAGATGAAGATTCGTACTGTCACAGTGGTTATTTTCGTTGCATTGTTGGTGGTGCGGGCTGCCATATTCATATCTCTATATCAAGTGAAAAAGGACTATGGAAAATGGTTTGTCACACAGGAAAAAGAGGAATAGAACCAATCTAAAGGGAAAAGACCGTCGAAAATTCGGCGGTTTTTTTGCATATCTGTAAGAAAAATTTCAACATTTTTTCATTGTATTCTGTCGAAAAAAAGCATATAATAAAAAAATCGGCAAAAAATCCAAAAAGTTTATATCTTTTGAGAAGAAAGGCAGGAATATGCTTTGAGCGATAAAGAAAAAGATCATCTGCAAAAAGAACAAATCCGCAGAGAGAGGATACAAAGAGATATGCTGCACAGAGCCAGAGTGCAGCAGGAACAGCAGTATAAAGAGCAGATGAAGAGAGAACAGCTTCGCAGAGAACAGCAAAGACGAAACCAACAGCAAAGAGAATATCTGCAAAAAGAGCAGTTGCTCAGAGAACAACAGCGGAAAGAACGCAGAGAAAAAGAACGGATAGAACGGGAAAAGGTGGAAAAGGCAAGAAAAGAGAGAGAATATCTGCGGCAGGAAACTGCTCGAAGAGAAGCAGAGCGGAAAAAGTATCTTTGTCGGCTGTTTGTCAAGACACTGCTCATCAGTTTTGCTGTGGCAGCTATTTTGGCATTGGGGGCATATGGCATTTTTTCTTATTTTCTTTCGGATATGGAACGAACAGATGTAGACGAAACACAGCTATCTGTCAATGCGGAACTGCCAAAAGTATCCGGTATTACCAATATTGCCTTCTTTGGACTGGATTCCAGACAGCACGCTTATGAGGGGCGTTCCGATGCCATTATGATTGCATCAGTCAATCATGATACGGGAAAAGTGAAACTGGTTTCTGTGGCAAGAGATACCTATGTGGAAATTCCGGGACATGGCGGCGATAAAATCAATCATGCCTATGCTTATGGTGGTGCGGAGCTGGCTATACAGACCCTTAATGAAAACTTTGGCATGGATATTACGGATTATGTTAGTGTAAACTTTGATTCCTTAGCAGTTGTCATAGATGCTATGGGTGGTATAGATTTAGAGATATCAGAACCGGAACGGCAGCAAATCAATGCATACCTTCTAGATGGAGAACCTTTACGGGAAACCGGTATGGTGCATCTAACAGGGCCTCAAGCAGTCAGCTATGCCCGTATCCGAAAAATAGACGGAGATGATATGCGAACCCAAAGACAGCGGAATGTTTTGAGCTGTCTGTTTGAAAAGGCAAAAACCATAAAAATGACACAGTATCCGATGTATGTAAAACAGTTTTCCTCTTTGGTGGAAACCTCACTCAGCAATCAGGAAATTTTACGCCTTGCCAGTATTGGTATGCACAAGAGCCTTAGCATGGAACTTGGGGCATTCCCCAATGAAACCTTGCCGGGGCAGGGAGAATATATTGGTGCAAAATGGTATTATGTCTATGATTTGGAACAGGCGGCAGATATGCTCCACACATTTATTTATGATGATATTTCTTTTGATTCATATGGGCAAGATACACAATCAGATGAGGAAGAAACGGACAGTGCACTTAATACAGAATACAGTTTAGATGGTATATGATGCAGTGAAAAAAGAAAAAAAGAAAAATAGATGTTGACAAAGCAAAAAAACGTTGTATAATGATGGATAAATGAACCGTATAAAGGCAATGAAAAGAAGAGTACATTCCGAAAGATTTTACAGAGAACCTCCCAAAAGCTGCGAAGGAGGAAATACAGCAGGAATGGAAGATGGTCTTGGAGCTGCGCACCGAGGGAAAAAATTTCCTTAGGCTGCGACGGGTGCGCCCGTGAAAGCGTCAGGGTATCGGCATTTTCGCCCGTACCTGTTAAGGTTGTTGTTGTGAAACAACAGCGAATTAGGGTGGTAACACGAAGCATATGCTCTCGTCCCTTTGAAGAAACTTCAAGGGGAGAGAGCTTTTTTTTATGAAAAAGGAGGAAGTAAAATGGAGCAGCAGGATGTGATGATTCGGCTCAGTGGAATAAAGAAGTCTTTTTTGCAGAAAAAAGGCACTTTGGAAATTCTCCACGGTATTGATCTGGACATTAAAAAAGGCGAGATTTTCGGTATCATCGGCATGAGCGGTGCAGGGAAAAGTACACTGGTACGATGTATCAACCTTTTGGAACGTCCCACGGAAGGGCAGGTTTATCTGGACGGACAGGAACTGACTTCTCTTTCAGAAAGAGATTTGCGGCAGGCTCGTCGCTCCATGGGAATGATTTTTCAACAATTCCAATTATTAATGCAGCGGACAGCGTTGGAAAATGTGTGTTTTCCCATGGAAATTGCAGGAATGAAAAAGGAAAAAGCTGCACAGAAAGCCAAGGAACTTTTGGAATTGGTAGGACTGGGGGAAAGAACAGAATCTTATCCTTCCCAGCTTTCCGGTGGACAAAAGCAGAGAGTGGCCATTGCAAGAGCTTTAGCAACCAACCCCAAAGTTCTCCTTTGCGATGAAGCGACGAGTGCCTTAGACCCCAATACAACGGCAGGTGTTCTGGAACTTTTGAAAGACATCAATAAGCGTTTTGGTATTACCATTGTGGTGATTACCCACGAAATGAAGGTGATTCAGGAAATCTGCCACAGAGTTGCCATCATCAACAGCGGCTTGATTGCGGAAATAGGCAGTGTGGAGGAGATTTTCCAAGTACCAAAAACCCAAGCCGGTAAAGAACTGGTATTTCATGAAGGAAAAAGCAGAGAAGGCTACAAAGGACATATGCCCCATTGTTACCGTGTGGTATTTGATGAAAGCAATTCCAATGAGCCGCTTCTCGGCAGCATGATGATAGAATGTAACGGGCTTGTCAATATTCTGGCAGGAAATACCCGAAATATTGACGGAAAAGTGTATGGGCAAATGATGATACAACTTCCTGAAGACAAGGAATTAAGGGAAAAAATGATTGCAAATCTGCGTGCAAAACAAGTGATTGTAGAGGAGGTAGAATATGTTTGAGAATGGTATGATGTCAGAAGTGCTGGTCGCTTTCTGGGAAAGTATTTATATGACAGTGATTTCCTCTCTGGTATCCTATGGTATTGGGCTGCCCCTTGGCTTGGTACTGGTTGCTACAGATAAAGATGGAATCAAACCAATGCCTTTGTTCAATCAAATTTTGGGCATTATCATTAATATTCTGCGTTCTGTTCCCTTCTTGATTTTGGCAGTAGCCCTTATGCCTTTTACAAAAGCAGTGGTAGGAACGGTGATTGGTACAAAAGCGACGATTGTGGCATTGATTGTAGCATCTTCTCCTTTTGTTGCCCGTATGGTGGAATCTTCCATAAAAGAAGTGGATAAAGGTGTAGTAGAAGCAGCACAGTCTATGGGTGCATCACCTTTTGAAATTATGACAAAAGTACTTTTGCCGGAAGCAAAGCCTTCCCTTTTAGTGGGGAGCTCCATTGCGATGACAACAATTCTTGGGTATTCTGCAATGGCAGGTTTTATGGGCGGTGGCGGTCTTGGTGGTATTGCCATCAACTATGGTTACTATCGTTCCCAGACAGACATTATGTGGATTATGGTGGTACTTTTGATTATTATTGTACAAATTTTACAGGAAATTGGAATGCAGATTTCTAAACGGACAGATAGACGTCTGTAACTCGAAAGAGTTTACATAGATACTAAAAAAGATGAAATTTTAAGGAGGAAAAAAAGATGAAGAAATTCTTGGGTATTTTATTGACAACAGCTTTGGCATTTGGTGCAGTGGGTTGCAGCAGTTCACCGGAAACACCGGCAGATGCCAATGCAGAAGGACAGGAAAGTGCAGAAGGAAGCAAAATTGTTGTTGGTGCATCTCCCTCTCCCCATGTGGAGATTTTGAAAGCTGCACAGCCTATTTTGGCAGAACAGGGGATTACACTGGAAATCAAAGAATTTACAGATTATATATTGCCCAACAAAGCACTGGACGGCGGCGATTTAGATGCCAACTACTTCCAGCATCAGCCTTATTTGGATACATTCAACAAGGATAATGGTATGGAGCTCCAGTCCTTGGGTGGTATCCATTATGAACCTATGGGTATCTTTGCAGGAAACACAAAAACACTGGACGAACTGAAAGATGGTGCAAAAATCGGTGTACCTAATGATCCAACCAATGAAGCAAGAGCATTGCTACTTTTACAGGAAAACGGTGTAATTACTTTAAAAGACGGCATTGGTATTACAGCAACAAAAATGGATATTGTAGACAACCCGAAGAATGTGGAAATTGAAGAAATGGAAGCAGCTGTTTTGCCCAAATCCATGACTTCTCTTGACATTGCTGTCATCAATGGCAACTACGCTTTGAGTGGTGGACTTTCCATTAAAGATGCACTGGCAATCGAAACAGCAGACTCTTTGGCAGCAGAAACATATGCAAATATTATTGCAGTGCGCAAAGGCGACGAAGAAAGACCCGAACTGAAAAAATTGGTAGAAGTATTGCAGTCTAAAGAAATTGCAGACTACATCACAAACACATTTGAAGGTGCAGTTGCTCCTTCTGTTGCAGCTAAATAAAGCATAAATCAAGAGTTATCCAATCAAATGCTTAGATACCCTTTTCTGTCATGATAATTTTGTCATGATAGAGAAGGGTATCTTTTTATAGACAGATGTTGTTTAAAACAATGAGAAAAAAGAGGAAAAATTCTTTCCGATGAACTGAAAATTGGTAAATTTGAAACAATCATATTGTCATATAAGGCAAGAAAAAAATAAATTATACCATGTCCATGTCGTGTCAAGGCTGTGTATAGTTTTTTTCATACAAACAGCTCTTTTGAATTGGAGTCTTTTATTCTGCGATATGTGCGGAATCTGTTGTGGGAGTGTATCAACATAATCAATTATATCAAAAAGATATACTTGTCGTCATTTTTTCTGTTTTTTGGTACACAAAACGATAATGCACAACCGTATTGCAGTCTTTGCATTTTGTTGTATCGGTTTTCGGTTTATGGTATAATATTTATCAAGGAAGAAGTGATGTGGAAAAAAAGGAGAAGAAAAAACATTTACAATATTTTTAGAAAAGGAAGGAGGAGAGTCTGTGGATTTTCATATGGGGATAGCGAAAATCGGACAGGCACGCCGAGCCTTCCGTTTTTTGAAAAAGAGCTTGTCTGTATATAGAAGAAACAAAAGAAGATCAGTTCAGAAGAAAGAAAAGCAAAAAAGCAGAAAGTCTTTTTTTGTGCTACCTATACAGATTGATGCTTTTCGTAAAACAGGAAATATCCGAAAAAAGATAGTTGGGGCAGGACGGATTCTGATACATATCAGAAATAGGTATCTCTAAGGAGAGGAGAATGTATGATGAAAGAAGAAAATAGGCAAAAGGAACGACTTGAGCAAAATGAGCAAATATCTGTTGAAGAGAGGCTGGACGAAGAACAGGAAGAAGAACAAATAGAGGAATCAGCGGAAGAACAAATAGAAGAAATGGAAGAAGAAATACAGGAGGAAACACAAGAAGAACCAAAAGCACAAGCCAAAGAAGAATCAGAAGGAACACAATTAACACCAGAGGAAATAACGAAGAAAAAGAATGCTGCGGGGATTATGGTTACAGGTCTTTTAATTGTTGCGATAATCATCGGAGTCTGTTGGAAAGCCATATATTTCAGAACAGATTCTCCCGATCTTGGTGTTACTTATGCAAAGGAAAACAATCTGTATGTTTATGATTTGCAGCAGGAGCCTTATCTGGCACAGGAAGGCATCAGCAACGGCGGACAGTATAACTTTTTCTATACCGCATGGGGCAATACCTTTTCCAAAGAAGGAGATACACTATACTATATTGCCAATTTAAAGGAAAACAATCGTTATGATTTGTATACACGGAAAACGGCAGATAGTAAGGAAGGAAAATTGGTGGCAAAAAATGTTTCTGACTACCACATCAGTGCAGATGGACAAAAGGCAGCTTTTCTTCGTGTCGAAAATCCTGAAGATGGTGCAGAACTGTATTTGTATGATGGTGCCAAAGAAGTCGCTGTAGACAAACATATTCTGCCTCAGACAGAAGCCTATGAAATCAGTGCAGACGGCTCATATATTACATATATCAAAGAAGAAAAGACAGGAAATCATTTGTACATTTGCGGAACACAGGAAAAGGACAAACCTTCCCTTTTGGCTGAAAATGTATCTTTGTTTATGATGGCAAAAGAAAGCAATGTGCTTTACTATGTGGCACCGAAGAAAGAAGGCATATATGCAGCTTACAGCTATACTTATGGCAATAGCCCCACAGAAATTTTGTCAGGGGTAACCTATATGGAAGTTATGGAAAACGGCAAAGACGTTTTGCTTATGGCAAAGAATGAAGAAGAGAAGATTCCATATACCCAAATCATTGAAGATGATATGGCAAAGAAAGATGCAGAGCTGAAGGAAACAAAAGGCAAAGCTTATGAGGCAAAGCAGGCAAGAGATAAAATCAGAGAAGCCATGAATCAGGGAGAAGGCATTATACCACTTTTGCAGGAGTGCTATATTTTGACAAAAGGGGACTTGCTACAGATAACAGACAGTGCATTGTCTGCTGTATCCCTATCCCATAAGCATCCATATGCTTTGTATTATGGTGTGTCCGATGAAAAAATCAAGATTTCTGAAATCTCCTCTTTAGAGGAAGTGGAAATGGCATATTATATGGCTCTGGCATCTGGCGATAAATATTTGCACATTGCCAATGCAGGTGGCAAGGATTGGACATTAGAAGATGAAAACATTGACCCTTCCACTATTCGTTTATCTGCTGATGGTATGCACATCGCCTATATGGTTGGCAATGAAGAACCACAGGGACGTGTACTGAAAATGGGCAGGCTTGGGAATGCCATTGAAAAAATAACAGATAATGCAAGCCAGGCAGAATTCTTAGGTCATAGCAACAAACTTGCATATTTGAAAGACTTTGCAGAAGGTGAAGGCACACTTGGTGTTACAGGACAGGAAGAAATCAAGAATACAAGTGGTGTTTATTTTGCAAAAGACAGGGAGAGTGTTTACTATATTACAGATATCAATCCCAAGACAGGAAATGGTACACTGTATGTCAATGAAAAAGGACAACAGAAAAAGCTGGACGAAAATGTGTTTAGTATACAATATAAAAACAACGGACATCTGATATATTTCAAAAACTATGATTATGAAACAGGTGTAGGCGATTTGTACTACTATGATGGAAAAGAACCAAAAGAAATAGATTCTGGGGTAACGTCTGTATTTATGTAAATGGCAAGAGGAAGAATTTGCCGAGGAAACGAACGGTTTCTTTGACAGATTGGAGGAATTTTATGGAGAAGGAGTGGGAGAGTTTTTCTCCGCAGGAAACAGAAGATTTGGGTAGAAAGTTGGCTGAATATGCGAACGAAGGACAGATATTTTGTCTGAATGGTGATCTTGGGGTAGGAAAAACGGTTTTTACAAAAGGGTTTGCTGAGGGACTTGGAGTGAAGGAGCAGGTGACAAGCCCTACCTTTACCATAGTTAATGAATACCATGATGGTAGACTGCCTTTTTATCATTTTGATGTGTATCGCATTTCCTGTGAGGAGGAAATGGATGATATTGGATATGAAGAATACTTTTTCGGAAATGGAGTCTGTTTGGTGGAATGGGCAGAACTGATAGGCGGGCTTATCCCCAAAGATGCCCTTTGGATTACTTTGGAAAAGGATTATGCAAAAAGTGAGGACTATCGCAGAGTTACCATAAGACAGGAGAGATGATATGAAAATACTTGGTTTGGATACAACGGGGCAGACAGCCTCAGTAGCCATTATAGAAGATGACAAGCTATTGGCGGAAATTTCCCAAAACCATGGTCTGACCCACAGTCAGACAATTATGCCGATGATTGCAGAAATCTGCAAACAGACAGAAACGGATTTAAAGGATTTGGATTATATTGCCTGTGCCGCAGGTCCCGGCTCTTTTACCGGACTGCGTATTGGTGCCGCAACGGCAAAAGGACTTTGTCTTGGCACAGGAAAGAAACTTATTCCCGTTCCCACATTAGATGCTCTGGCATATGATGTATACATGACGAACAATATCGTCTGCCCCATTATGGACGCTCGCAGAGGGCAGGTTTATGGGGCTTTGTACGAATGGGAAGGGGAACGGCTTGTGCCTTTAACCGAAGCTATGGCAGTTCCCATAGAAGAAATCATATCTGTTGCTGAGAACTTTGAGCGTGATGTGATATTCCTTGGAGATGGTGTACCTGTTCATCGCACGCAGCTTGCAAAGCATCCAGAGTTTCATTTTGCACCTGCTCACTGCTCTTTGCAGCGTGGAGCGGCAGTGGCCTCTCTTGGCAAAGTTCTGGCAGAGGAAGGCAAAGCGGTTTCAGGAGAAAACTTTTCTCTTATTTATCTCCGGAAATCCCAGGCAGAGCGAGAGAGAGAAGAACGGCTGAAGAAGGAAGGAGAAGTTCATGTTTGAAATTATTCCCATGACAGAAGAACACATTTCCGATGTACTTGCCGTGGAAGAGGCGACTTTCTCTATTCCGTGGACAAAACAGGATTTTGAACGAGAAATCAAAGAAAATGCCCTTGCGGTTTACTTTGTGGCAAAGGCAGAGGATAAAATTGTTGGCTATGCCGGTATGTGGCACGTTGTCACAGAAGGGCATATTACCAATGTTGCTGTTCTTTCGGAATACAGACAGCAGGGAATTGGTGATGCCTTGATGGACGCCTTGGAGCAGGTTGCCATGGAACGGGAAATGATTGGCATTACGCTAGAGGTGCGTGTAGGCAATGGACCGGCACAAAAGATGTATCATAAGCATGGATACCGCCCTGAAGGACTGCGGAAAAATTATTATGCCGATACAAAAGAAGATGCAGTGATTATGTGGAAATATTTCCATTGAGATGAAGATGATGATAAAGTAGAGAAAGGATAAGGTTTAAGCTGAAGTGACACCGAAATGCTTGTGTATGCAGTTCGGTGCTGCTTCGGCATTTTTTCAAAGAAAGGGAGGCGGAAAACATGGAAAAGAGCAGAGAGCTTTCTTATACAGAATTGAAAAACAGTTGTACCCCAAAGGATTTGGCTTTCAACACAACAGAAGAACTAAAGCCTCTTGTGGGGATTATAGGGCAGGAACGGGCAGTGAGGGCATTGGACTTTGGATTGGCTGTAAAAATCAAAGGGTACAATATTTATATGGCGGGACCTTCTGGAACAGGAAAAACCACCTATGCCAAAACCAGTGCGGAACGGATTGCGGCAACAGAGCCGGTACCTTTGGACTGGTGTTATGTATATAATTTTCAGAATCCCAGAAGTCCTTTGGCAATCGGTCTGGCTGCAGGACTTGGCAGACAGTTTCGGGACGATATGAGCGAGCTGGTACAGCTCATACAGGAAGAACTGCAAAAGGCATTTCGTACAGATGATTACGAACAGCAGAAAAGCGAACTCCTTCGTTCAGTAGATGCGAAGCGGGATAAACTTATGGAAAAAATGAGCAAAGTCGCAGAAAACCATGATTTTCAAGTAAAAACAACCAATTCCGGCATTTACTTTATGCCTGTGGTGGAGGGAAAACCTGTAGGGGAAGAAGAATATGATGATTTGACGGAGGAATGCAAATCGGAGATTGAAAGAAATTCTCAGATTGTACAGGAAAAAGCAGGACTCATTATGCGGGAGATTCGGGATCTGGATAAGGAATCCAAAAAGAAGGTGGAAAATCTTGATTACAAAATTGGGATGTTTGCCATTGGTGACCATGTGGCAGAAGTGCAGGAACGGTATCAGGAATACGAAAAAGTGATTGCCTATATCAATGCGGTAAAAGAAGATGTACTGGATAATATCAGCCAATTTTTTGAGGACGAGGATGAAGGGGAAGACAGCCTTTCTGCACTCCTTCCCATGCTTTCCAAAAAACAGCCGGAAGACGAAACCCAGAAGTACAAGGTCAATTTGATTATTGACAACAGCGAAACAAAAGGTGCACCTGTTGTGACAACGTTTAATCCAACCTACTATAATTTAGTTGGGGAAGTGGAGTATGACAATGAATATGGCAACTTGACCACGGATTTTATGAAAATCAAAAGCGGACTTTTTCATCAAGCCAACGGTGGCTATTTGATTGTACAGGCACAGGATATACTTTCCTGCCCCCAAGCATGGGAAAGCCTTCGCCGTGTCATTAAAACAAAGGAAATCAACATGGATGCTGTACGGGAGCAGATTGGCACGGTGGTAGCACCTTCTTTGAAACCGGAGCCTATTCCTGCGAATATTAAAGTTATTATGATTGGCAGCAACTATTATTATGATGTGTTGAGCCAATATGATGAGGAATTTGATAAATTATTTAAAATCAAAGCGGATTTTGATTATGAAATGCCAAGAGACAGCGTCAATATGGGGAAACTGGCACAGTTTATCAAGGGATTTGTTGAAAACGAAAAAACATTGGACTTTGATGTAAGTGCAGTCTGTGCAGTTATTGAGTATTCCTCCCGTATTGCAGAACGACAAAATAAGCTGTCTACTCGGTTTAATCATCTGGCAGAGATTTTGGGAGAAGCGGCAACATGGGCGAAAATGGAAGATGCAAAGGCAGTAACAGCGAAACATATCCAAAAAACCATTTACGAAAAAGAACAGCGTCTGCGCCTTTACGAGGAAAAATTAGAGGAAATGCTAGATGAAGATGTCATTATGATTGATGTGGAAGGCAAGGAAATCGGACAGATTAACGGACTTGCCGTTTTGGATATGGGCAGCTATGCCTTTGGTAATCCTACACGTATTACGGCAACAACATACATCGGAAAATCGGGGATTGTGAATATTGAAAAAGAAGCCCGTATGAGCGGGCAGACCCATGACAAAGGCGTGCAGATTATTACAGGATATTTGGGACAGACTTATGCACAGAAATTTCCCCTTTCCCTTTCCTGCCGTGTCTGCTTTGAACAGAATTATAACGGCATTGATGGGGACAGTGCATCAAGTACGGAGTTGTACTGCATTTTGTCTTCCTTGGCAGAACTGCCGATTAGACAGGATTTGGCAGTGACAGGTTCTGTGAATCAGAAAGGGGAAATACAAGCCATCGGTGGTGTAACATGGAAAATAGAAGGCTTCTTTGACCTCTGCAAAAAGAGAGGTTTGACAGGAAAACAGGGCGTAATTATTCCTGTTTCTAATATCCGTGATTTGGTATTGAAAGATGAAGTGGTAGAAGCCGTGAAACAAGGGCAGTTCCATATATATCCCATTTCTACCATTGATGAAGGCATTTCCCTCTTAATGGAACAAGAGGCGGGCAAAAAAGATGAAAATGGTATGTTTCCTGCGGAAAGTGTACATGGAAAGGTATGGAAAAAACTGAAATCTTTCCATGATTTTGCAGATAACAGTGAGGAAGCATAAAATAGAGAAGAAAGACAAGAAGAATACTGTTGTACCCAAGCGGCAGAGAAAAGATTTGTATTTTTACCTCTCTTTTCTCTGCTTTTTTGTGCATTATTTTTTTAAATCTGAGGGTAAACGGAAAAGATAAGAAATTTCTGCTGATATGGGAACTTTTCCTTTTTCATTTCGACAAAATTTGATATACTTGGTAGTATATGTGGAGGACGAAAATATCCTTTTTGTACATTTGATGAAATAAAGGAGTTTTGCAATATGAAAAAAAGATGGAAAAGGACAATACTTGCTGCTGCAACACTGGGAATTCTGCATACCACTATGGTGTGGGCAGCAGATGTGAATATGAATCTCTTTTATCATGGGAAAAATCATGCCTACCATGCAAAGGAGATTAAATTAAACATAAATGGGAAGAATTTTAAAGACCCCAATATGCCGGCGGTCAGCATTGATGGCAGAACTATGTTGCCTATGCGTGGTATATGTAAGGAGTTGGGCTGTGAGATTGTGTGGAATGATGATACCAATGAAGCCTATGCGGTGAAAAACGGTCATACCGTTGTATTTGCCATAGACAAAAAAACAGGGTATAAAGATGGCAAGCCTTTTGGCATGGATGTACCACCTATGATTATTAACGAAAGAACTATGCTGCCCATCCGTGCTTTGGCAGATGCTTTGGATGTAGAGATTAAGTGGGATGACCCTACAAGGACAGTATATATTCATGAAGAAGGACAGGAAGAGCCAGCACAGCAGGAGACACCGCCTGATGTGCCTCCTGTAACACCACCGCAGCAAGAAACACCGCCTGTTGAAACACCTGTGAAAGAAAAAATAAAACTGACAGGTGTTGAAGTACCGCAGGAGAAAGGCGATGTGCAGCGATTTACCATTTCCGCAAGCGGAGAACTTGGCAAGTATGAAGAAGTATATGTGGCAGAAGATAAAGTTGTACTGGATTTTTATGATGCAGAGAACGATTTGCCGGAGAAGATTACCAATACAGGTTGTGGGTTTGTGACGGCAATTCGTACAGGGCAGCATACAAAGGACGGCAAAATCTATACCCGTGTTGTATTTGATTTGACAGGAAAACAGAAGTATACCATAAAAACAAGCGACGACCGCAAACAGATTTATGTCGAATTTGTGCAAACAAAGGTGACGGGCATTTCTGCTATGCATAATGGCAACGAAGATGTTGTGACAATCAAAGGAAATGGTACATTGGGCGCACAGGTTAGTACATTACAGAACCCTTACCGCATTGTGATTGATATGCCGGGTGTTGTGGGAACGGCAGGAGAACCGATCAGTGCTGCCGGGTTGCAGAATATTCATGCAATTCGCACAAATGATGGAAACGGAAAATTTTTTCAGGTAGTACTGGAAGCAGAAGAGTCTTCTAACATGAAATGGGAGGAGAAAAACGGAACAGTAACAATGCGTGTGGAAAAATCCACATTGCAGAATATCTCTTATGACAATAGCCGAAATATTCTTCTGTTGAAGGCAGAAAAAGATATCAATATCAATGCAATTCAACATCGTGATGTTTACTTAAATGGGTATTACGAACTGACCCTTCCGGGAAATTACGAAAGTGTATATGGCTATGGGAAAAAGACTTTGGGAGATGATAAAATATCTTCTGTGGACGTTAGTACAAAGGGTGGTAATACCGTAATCCGTTTTAATCAAAATACCGTCAATGCCTATACCGTACAGAAGGTAGACGGATATTATGAAATTAAAGTGAGAAATCCCAAAGAAATTTATAACAAGGTATTGGTGCTGGATCCGGGACATGGTGGCAATGACCCCGGTACTCGTGGAAATAATATGGTGGAAAAGAATATTGCATTGTCTGTTGCCATGAAAGTAGACCGTTATATCAAGGCAAATTCGGATATTAAGGTATATGTTACCAGAAATGATGATGCCCGCCCTGCCAATGATAAACGGGCGAAAATGGCAAATGAGATTGCCGATTTAATGGTTTCTATCCATCTGAATGCCGGCCCTGTACAGGCAAATGGGACAGAAACATTGTATGCAAAGCATAGTAATGACAATGATGGAACATTAACCAGCTTGCAAGCAGCACAGATGATACAAACGAGTTTGACATCAAATTTTAACACAACAAACCGTGGCATAAAACACCGTCCTGATTTGTTGATATTAAATTCTACATATGTACCATCTGTATTAGTCGAAATTTGTTTCCTTTCCAATCCGGGTGATGCGTTAAAGATTTCATCAGATGCTGGACAGGAAAAAGCAGCAGCAGCCATTGGACAGGCAATTATACAGATTATGAAGACATCTCGTCTACGCTGATTGTGGGAAAAGAAGAAAAGAGAGGGATTTGGTCATGGAAACAATCATTTTCGCAACAAAAAATAAAGGGAAGATTAGAGAAATTAACGAGATATTGGCAGATATGTGTATAACTGTGGTATCTATGGAAGATGCTGGTATTACGGTAGATGTGGTGGAAGATGGTAAGACCTTTGCGGAAAATGCAATGAAAAAGGCTGTACAGATTATGGAAATCAGCGGTAAAATTACATTGGCTGATGATTCCGGATTGGAAATTGATTATCTGGATAAAGCACCCGGCGTTTATTCTGCACGATTTATGGGGAAAGATACACCATACTCCGAAAAATTTAAGGGGATTTTTGCAAAACTGGAGGGTGTGGAGGAGGCAAAACGGACAGCACGTTTTGTCAGCTGCATTGCAGCAGCTTTTCCCGATGGCAGACGACTGGTAAGCGATGGCAATGTGGAAGGTATTATTGGTTGGGAAGTAAAAGGGGAAAATGGTTTTGGATATGACCCGATTTTCTTCCTGCCTGACAGACAGAAGTATATGGCAGAATTGTCCGCAAAAGAAAAAAACGAGATTAGCCACAGAGGTAAGGCACTGCGGAAAATGCGTATCCTTTTGGAAAAGGAGCTGGTAAAATGAAGTTACTGGTATTTAGTGATACCCATGGACATTTGGACAGTGCAAGAAACGTACTGGAACGGATTGGGGATAAAATAGACGCTGTTGCTCATTTAGGCGACCATGATGCAGATGCGGAGGAGTTAATGGGGGAGTTTTCTCACATTCCGTTTCATTTTGTGGCCGGAAACAATGATTACGGTTTGGATACGCCTTCTAAAAAAATGGTTCATATGGGAGGGAAAAATATACTCTTGACCCATGGACATAAACAGCGTGTATATTGGGGAATAGATACCCTTTGCTATTGGGCAGAAGAGCAAGGGGCAGATGCTGTATTGTTTGGGCATACCCACAGACCTTTTTATGATGATGAAGGCAGGGTCATGATTTTGAACCCAGGGAGTATTTCTCTGCCAAGAAACGGGATTCCTTCCTTTGGTATTTTAACCATAGAGGAAAATGGAAAAATGGAAGGGGCAGTTATGGAATATCATGAGAGAAAGCCTTTTCACAGAATGAATATCTAAAATCATGAAATGAATTGCAGATATATTGGAGATGCGGATGCAGTTCTTGTGGATTGTATCCGCTAAAATACAAAAAAAGAAAGTTTTTTTGTAAAAATTGCTTGACGAGAGAATGTTTTTGTGGCATAATACTACTTGCCGAATCTGTATGAATCAGTAGCTCAGCTGGATAGAGCAACGGCCTTCTAAGCCGTGGGTCGGGGGTTCGAATCCCTCCTGGTTCGTTTTTTTGCGGGTGTAGTTCAATGGTAGAATGTCAGCCTTCCAAGCTGAACACGTGGGTTC
>JAHHTX010000048.1 GCA_020024255.1 Anaerotignum sp. | reverse complement strand
CATAAGAAAGTATAATCTATAGAAAAAAGTTTGGAAAAATAATAATAATTTCTGTATTGTTGTGCGTTTCATTTTATGTTATAATTTTTAAGTATGTATAACATAGTCTGGGAAGATGTATATATGCAAAGACAAGGAGCAACTGTAAAAATTTACAGAAAGCCAATAGCACAGCCAAAACCACACAGACTACACTTGGATATGGTCGTTCATGTGGTATAGTCAATGCAGGTTGTAGATTATATCAAATTCGGTGTGGGGTTGTTTGGCAGTGTTGATAAAAAGAAGGTATGCGTTGCATTGTGTTAGGCACAGGTGGCATATCAGATAAATCAAAACTTTTCAAGCGAAAAAGTAAAAGGAGGAATTTATGATGAGTTTATTTAAGAAATTTACAGCAGCAACAATGGCACTGGCAATGGCGTTCAGTCTGGCAGCTTGCGGTGGTGCACCAGCAGATGAAGCAGCAAACGATGGGGTTACATACAAAATTGGTATGGATACAACATTTGCACCTTTCGAATTCCAGAATGATGCTGGTGAATATGTAGGGATTGACGTGGAACTGATTAAGGCAATTGCAGAAGATCAGGGATTTAACATAGAGATTCAGTCCCTGGGATTTAATGCAGCAGTACAGGCACTGGAAGCAGGTCAGGTTGATGGCGTTATTGCCGGTATGAGTATTACAGATAAAAGAAAAGAAAAATTTGATTTCTCTGACCCCTATTATAACAGTGGTGTAGTAATGGGTGTAAAAGAAGATAATACAGATATTAAGAGCTATGAAGACCTGAAAGGAAAGAAAGTTGCAGTTAAAATTGGTACGGAAGGTCAGACATTTGCAGAATCCATCAAAGACAAATATGGCTTTACCACAGTAACATTTGATGATTCCAATGCAATGTATCTAGATGTAAATTCCGGTAACTCTGTTGCCTGCTTTGAAGATTACCCTGTTTTGGGCTACTTTATTTCCCAAAAAAACGGTCTGAAAATGGTAACAGAAAAAGAAAAGGGCAGTTCTTATGGTTTTGCGGTAAATAAAGGCAAAAATGCAGAACTTCTTGCAAAATTCAATGCAGGTTTGAAGAACTTGAAAGAAAACGGCAAATACGATGAAATTCTGAATACATACATTCAGAAATAATCGATTTGCACGGATAGCAGTATCCGAAAAAATTTGTAATATGTTAGGAGTTATGCCTTATGGGTGAGTTTTATACTTTGATCAGTGTGGCAGCGTCAAATGCCGAAAGCCAGAGTGCAATTGGGGAATTTTTTCGCTATGTGGTAAATATTACCCCAAGATTATTTGAAGGCTTGAAAATGACGGTTGCCATGACTGTTCTGTCCTTGATATTGGGGATTTTGGTTGGTCTTGTTGCTTGTTTCTTCTCCTTATCTAGGAACAAAATTTTAAATTTTATTTCAGGTGCATATTTAAGTCTCATCAGAGGTACACCCTTGATGATTCAGGCATTGTTTATTTACTTTGGGATTACAGGTGCGTTGGGTTTGCGTATTACCAATTTTCAGGCATCCGTTCTTGTCTTGATGCTGAATGCAGGCGCATATCTGTCTGAGATTTTCAGAAGTGGTATCAATGCCATTAACAAAGGACAGATGGAAGCGGCAAGAAGTTTGGGTCTGCCCCATGGGGTAGCCATGAGGAAGATTATTCTGCCTCAAGCATTCCGTATTGTCATTCCTTCTGTAACCAATCAGTTTATTATTACACTGAAGGATACCTCTATATTGTCTGTTATCGGCGTGTCAGAACTAATGCGCCAGAGTCAGCAGATTGTAGCAGGGAATTTCCGTGCATTTGAGACCTATGCCATTGTAGGGGTTTGGTACTACATTCTGGTCATTATATTGACAAAATTGTTCCGACTTTTAGAAAGGAGGCTTTCCGAATGACAAAGGTAAAAGTTGAAAATTTAAAAAAGAACTTTGGCAAGCTGGAAGTCCTCAAGGATATCAATCTGGAAGTCAAAGAAGGAGAAGTTGTCTGTCTGATTGGACCTTCCGGTTCTGGTAAGAGTACGTTCTTGCGTTGCCTGAACAAATTGGAAGAACCAACAGACGGCACGATTATCGTAGATGATTACGATTTGACAGCAAAGTCATCAGATATCAATAAGATTCGTGAAAATATCGGTATGGTATTTCAGCAGTTTAATTTGTTTCCACACCTGTCTGTTATGCAAAATATCATGCTTGCTCCTGTAGACAGAAAACGCATGACGAAAGAAGAAGCAGCGGAAAAAGCGAAAAAATTGCTTAGTGTGGTAGGACTTTTGGAAAAGGCTGACCAATATCCTGCAAGTCTTTCCGGTGGACAGCAGCAGCGTGTTGCCATTGCCCGTGCTTTGGCAATGGAACCCGATATTATGCTTTTTGATGAACCGACTTCCGCTCTCGACCCAGAAATGGTCGGAGAAGTATTGGAAGTTATGAAGAAATTGGCAGCTGATGGTATGACCATGGTTGTGGTAACACACGAAATGGGATTTGCCAGAGAAGTTGCTGACCGTGTTATTTTTATGGACGGCGGATATATTGTGGAACAGGGAACGCCGGAAGAAGTATTCGGTAATCCACAGAATAAACGTACACAGGATTTTTTGAATAAAGTGCTGTAAGGGAATGTAAAACCACATGAGACCATAAGGATATAGCCCTCTGTATTCCTAGATTTTTTAGGGAAACAGGGGGCTTTTGTGGACGATTATAGGGGTTTACCAAAGTGGTCGTTTTTCCTGTATCCGATGATGAGAAAATGTTCTGAACCCAAAGTATAATCCATAATTTGTTGTACGCAGAAACAATAAGGCAAAAGAGAAAATATCAAGTAGGTGCTTTTTCGTGGGTTTTCACCCTTTTGTTCTTTCTGGGAAACCTGCAGTATTTTCGGGAAAAAACGGAAAACCTCTTGCATATGAAAAGGGAAAATGGTATACTAATAACAGCAAGAAGATATGTGGTGGAAAAGAGTGGGTGAAAACCCACTCTTTATTATTGCATAGGCATAAATCCAAGGCGAATGAGGTGTAGATATGGCAAAAGGGAATATGACGGAAAAAAAGATACTACCGCTTTTGGAACCCATTGTGGAAGAAAAAGGACTGGATTTGGTAGAAGTAGAGTTTGTAAAAGAGGGTGCCAACTGGTATCTGCGAATATTTATTGATAAAGATGGTGGTGTGACCATAGATGATTGTGAGGACGTTAGTCGTCAGTTGGAAGTAAAACTGGATGAAACAGATCCCATTGAGCAGGCATATATTTTGGAAGTCAGCTCTCCAGGTATTGACAGACCTTTGAAAAAAGATAAGGATTTTGAAAAATACAAGGGTGAAGTCATAGATGTTAAGTTATATCAAGCAGTAGACGGGACAAAACAGTTTCAGGGAAAATTGCTTGGCTTGGAGGACGGTATTATTTCTTTGGAAGAAGAAAATGGTACAATACGTCAATTTGGGAAAAAGGAAACAGCCAGCGTAAAACTGGCAGTTATTTTCTGATAGGGGAGGAATAGGAAAAATGGATAACAAAGGTAAAGAATTTTTGGAAGCATTGGACTTGGTCGTAAAAGAAAAGGGCATTGACAAGGAAGTTATTTTTGAAGCGATTGAGGCCTCTTTGGTTTCTGCTTGTAAAAAGAATTATGGTTCCAATCAGAGCATCAAAGTTGTCATTAACCGGGAAACCGGTGATGTTGCTTGTTATGCACAGAAAGAAGTTGTGGAAGAAGTCATGGATAAACAGACGGAAGTGGGATTGATGGAAGCAAGAGTGCTTGATCCCAATTATCAGGTTGGGGATATGATTGACTTTGAAGTGACACCCAGAAATTTCGGCAGAGTGGCAGCACAGACAGCAAAACAGGTGGTTGTGCAGAAACTGCGTGAAGCGGAAAGAGAAATTCTTTATAATCAGTATATCACAAAGGAAAGAGAAGTAGTGACAGCCATTGTACAACGGAAGGAAAGAAGAAATATCATTGTACAGATGGGCAAAATTGATGCGGTTTTGGCAGCAAATGAACAGATTCCCGGTGAGCAGTATAATTTCATGGATCGTTTGAAAGTTTATGTATTGGAAGTAAAACAAATGCCCAAAGGTCCACAGATTTTTGTTTCCAGAACCCATCCAGAACTGGTAAAACGCCTCTTTGAACAGGAAGTGCCGGAAGTGCATGATGGTACAGTGGAAATTAAGAGCATTGCAAGAGAAGCCGGCAGCAGAACAAAGATTGCGGTATATTCCAAAAATGAAAATGTTGATGCACTTGGTTCCTGCGTTGGGCAGAACGGCAGCCGTGTCAATGTCATTGTCAGCGAACTGGGCGGCGAAAAGATTGATGTCATCAACTGGAGCGAAGATCCTAAGGAGTTTATTGCAGCCTCACTGAGTCCTTCCAAAGTTGTAGAAGTTGTGATTAACGAAGAAGAACAGAGTGCGAAAATTGTAGTTCCAGACCATCAGCTTTCCCTTGCCATCGGGAAAGAAGGACAGAATGCAAGACTTTCTGCAAAGCTGACTGGCTGGAGAATTGATATTAAGAGTGAAACACAGGCAAGAGAAACCAATTTCCTTGCGGAAATGCCTGAGGAAACAGAAGAACCTGTGGAAGAAACAGCAGAAGATATGACAGAAACAAGAGAAACAGAAGAAATTGCATTAGAAGAAACAGTAAACGAAGAAGCAGCAGAATCTGCTGAGGAATTTGACGCAGATGAAATAGACGAAATCGAAGAAGCAGAAGAAGAATAAGGCAGGAGGTGCAAGGCAATGAAACAGAGAAAAATTCCTCTTAGAAAATGCACCGGCTGTCAGGAAATGAAGGATAAGAGAGAGTTAATCCGCATTGTCAGAAGTGAGGACGGGACGTTTTCTCTTGACCGCACAGGCAAGAAAGCCGGAAGGGGCGCATATATTTGTCCCAATGGGGAATGTCTTGCCAAGGCGCAAAAGTCTAAAGGATTGGAACGTTCTTTTAAGGCAGCCGTGCCCAAAGAAGTATATGAAACACTGCTGCAAGAACTGGAGGCAGAGAATCATGCGTAAGTTTTACTCTCTTTTGGGACTTTGCAAACGTGCCGGCAGACTTGCAGGAGGCGAAGTGGCTGCAGAGCAGGCAGTGCGGGGAAAAGAAGCACGAATGCTAGTGGTTGCAGGAGATGCCTCTGCAAATACAAAGAAGAAATTTAGAAATTCCGCAGCTTATTATCATATTCCGCTGGTGGAAACGGGGACAAAAGAAGAGCTTGGCAAGGCAGTAGGCGAGGAAATGCGTGCTGTTTTTGCGGTGGTAGATGCAGGCTTTGCCAAGAAATTGCAGGAAATTGCCGATGAGTGCGACGGAGCGGAAGAACATACAGAAATATAAAACGACGAAAAGATAAAAGACAAAATATAGAAGAATGGGGTGCTGTGAATGTCAAAAATGCGAATTTATGAATTGGCCAAACAATTAGGCGTAACCAATAAAGATTTGATGGCAAAAATGAAGGAAATCGGCTTGGAAGCCAATAGTCATATGGGTATGGTAGAAGAAACAGATGCAAAGAAACTGGCATCTATGTATCAGTCAGCCAAAGAATCAGACCAAAAAACAGAAAAGAAAGAGATGCCAAAGCAGGAAAAACAAAATCAAAAAGAACATAAAGAAAATAAAGAAAATAAAGACGGCAAAGGGGACACAAAGAAAAAAACGGAGCAAAGCAGCAACAATAAAAATGAGTCCCACAACAACCCGAAAAACAGTGACAACAAAAACGGGCATCAGAAACAAAACGAAAAACAAAACGAAAAGCAAAACGAAAAACAAGGCGGGCAGCCAAAACAAAAAGGCAAACAGAATCATCAGAATGAAAAAGATGATGCACAGCAAGGCAAGAAAGATAAAAAAGGAAAAGGCAAAAAAGAACAGAAACCAAGAGAAAATCCTTTGGAACGCAGACGCCGTGAAATGGAGGAAGAGGCTGCACTTATGGCAGAGCTGGAAGCGGAAGAAAAAGCAAACAGTGCAGATCCCGTAATCAAAGCCATTCCCGAAAGTATCTCCGTAAAGGATTTGGCAGAAGTCCTTGGGAAAAAAGGCTCTGACCTTGTCATGGCATTGATGAAAAAAGGGAAAATGCTGAACATCAATGCTACACTGGATTTTGATACAGCAGCCAGTATTGCAGAAGACTATAATGTCATTCTGGAAGTGGAAGAAGAAAAGGATATTATGGAAGAAGTGTTTGCAGAGGAAGAAGATGACGAAGCAAACCTCATGGAACGTCCTCCTGTTGTTGTGGTTATGGGACACGTTGACCACGGCAAAACTTCCCTTTTAGATGCGATCCGACACAGCGATGTTACAAAAGGCGAAGCAGGCGGCATTACCCAGCATATTGGTGCATATACCGTACAGATTGATGGCAAACCCATTACATTTTTGGATACGCCTGGACATGAAGCCTTTACTGCTATGCGTATGCGTGGGGCACAGATTACCGACATTGCCATTCTGGTTGTAGCAGCCGATGACGGTGTAATGCCTCAGACTGTGGAAGCCATCAACCATGCAAAAGCCGCAGGCGTTGAAATTATCGTTGCCATAAATAAAATGGATAAACCTTCTGCAAATCCTGACAGAGTAAAACAGGAATTGACAGAGTATGAACTGATGGCAGAAGACTGGGGTGGTGAAACCATCTGTGTACCTGTGTCCGCAGCTACCAAAGACGGGATTGATACCCTTTTGGAAATGATTACACTGGTTGCAGAAATGAAGGAACTGAAGGCAAACCCCAACAAGAAGGCAAGAGGTGCTATTGTAGAGGCACAGTTGGATAAAGGCAGAGGTCCTGTTGCAACGGTTCTGGTACAGAATGGTACACTTCATGTGGGCGACCCCATTGTGGCAGGTTCTGCATACGGCAAAATCCGTGCCATGACAGACGATAAGGGCAGACGTGTGAAGAAAGCAGGTCCTTCCACCCCTGTGGAAATTTTGGGTCTTTCCGAAGTACCTACAGCAGGGGACAGCTTCTATGTAGCAGAAAATGACAAACAGGCAAGACAGGTTGCAGAAAGTATTATTGCAAAGAACAGAGAAAATCTTATCAAAGAGACACCACAGAAGGTATCTTTGGACGATTTGTTCTCCCAGATTCAAAGTGGCAATATGAAAGAATTGAACATCGTCGTAAAAGCTGATGTACAGGGTTCTGTAGAAGCAGTACGGCAGAGTTTGGAAAGACTGTCTAATGAAGAAGTGCGTGTACGCATTATCCATGGCGGTGTAGGTGCGATTACCGAAAGTGATATTATGCTGGCATCTGCATCTAATGCGATTATTATTGGGTTTAATGTACGTCCGGAACCTGCAGCAAAAGCATTTGCAGACGAGGAGAAGGTGGATATCCGTCTGTATCGTGTCATCTATCATGCCATTGAGGATGTTACCGCTGCGATGAAGGGACTTCTTGACCCTATATATGAAGAAAAAGTGTTGGGTCATGCAGAAGTACGTCAGCTCTTTAAAGCATCTGGCGTAGGTACTATTGCAGGTTCTTATGTAAAAGATGGAAAGTTTGTGAGAAATTGTCAGGTGCGTATTATTCGTGATGGTATTGTTGTATACGAAGGCGATTTGGAAAGCTTGAAGCGTTTCAAAGATGATGTAAAGGAAGTAGCGGCAGGCTATGAATGTGGTCTGGTGTTCAAAAAATTTAACGATGTAAAGGAAGGCGACTGGATTGAATCCTTTACTATGGTAGAGGTTCCCAGATAATAGGTGAATGTATGAAAAACAATACAAGAATTTCCCGTATAAATGATGAAATCTTTAAAGAAATTTCTCAGATTATTCGAGGAGAATTGAAAGACCCTCGTATCGGTGCTATGACAAGCGTGGTACGAGTGGATACAACTCAGGATTTAAAATATTGCAAGGTTTATGTTTCTGTTTTGGGAGATGAAAGCCAGAAAGAAAGTGTCATGAAGGGCTTAAAAAATGCAAGCGGTTTTGTGCGTCATTTGGTGGCACAGCGTGTAAATTTGCGTTTTACACCGGAACTGACTTTTAAGCTAGATGAGTCTGCGGAATATGCAGTACACATGAATCAGCTTATGGAGCAGATTGCAAAAGACAGAAAAGCAAGAGAAGAAAGCGAAGGATGATGATATGCAGAATCAAATGCAGAATCATACAAAAGAAGAAATTTGGAAGGTTATAGACCAAGCAGAAACAATTTATATTTCCGGACATATAAATCCTGATGGAGATGCTATTGGTGCTTGCCTTGCCTTTGGCAGTGCTTTAGAACAGGCAGGGAAAAAAGTGACAGTACTTTTAGAGCCATATGCACCCAAATATGATGTGATTCCCAATGGGCATCTTCTTGGAAAAGCAGATGGAAAGGCAGATTTGTTTATTGCTTTGGATTGTGGTGACAGAGCTAGACTTGGAGATGCAGAGCAGCACTTTTTGCAAGCAGAGCGGACGGTGAATATCGACCATCATAGCAGCAATACCTGCTATGGACAGTGGAATTATGTACAGGGAGATGCTTCTTCTACTTGTGAAATTGTGTATGGCTTTCTGAAGGGAAAATATCCTGTAGATGAGAAGATTGCCTCTGGAATCTATGCCGGTATCATTTATGATACCGGCGGCTTCCGTCATTCTTCCACCTCTCCCGCAACTATGCGTGTGGCAGGGGAACTAATGGAATATGGTATTCCTTTCACAGCAATCTATAGTCGTTTTTTCGACAGCCGTCGTTTTTCAGAATTGAAAATTATGGGACAGGCATTTGAAAATGCAGAATTGTTATTTGATGCCAAAGTAATCTGTGCCACCATTACAGCGGCAGAGATTGCAGCCTGCCATGGAACCAATAAGGAACTTGATGCCATTGTGAATTATTTGAAAGGCGTAGAGGGAGTAGAAATTGCGTGTTTCCTCTATGAAAAAACGGAAACAGATGTAAAAGCAAGTTTTCGTAGTGCTGATGGCAGAGATGTCTGTGCATTGGCACAGAAATTCGGTGGTGGCGGTCATGTGAAGGCGGCAGGATGTACGCTGTCCATGTCCATTGGCGAAGCAAAGACAGCAGTCCTTTCGGAAATCGGAAAAATGCTGTAAGAGGGGGGAGTCTTTTGGACGGGATTATCAATATCTATAAAGAAAAGGGATTCACTTCTCATGATGTAGTGGCAGTGGTGCGTGGAGTTTTGCATACAAAGAAAGTGGGACATACCGGTACACTTGACCCTGATGCAGAAGGCGTGCTGCCTATTTGTATAGGCAAAGCAACAAAACTGTCAGACATGATTATGGACGGTAAAAAAAGTTATCGTACAGTGGTACACCTTGGCATGACCACGACAACAGAAGATGCCTCTGGAGAAGTGGTGACAGAAAGTCCTGTGGATTTTGATGAAGAGAAAATCAAAGAAGCAGTGAGCCGCTGCGTAGGTACAATCAAGCAGATACCGCCTATGTACTCTGCCATTAAAGTGAATGGCAAAAAACTCTATGAACTGGCACGGGAAGGAAAGGAGATTGAGAGAAAAGCAAGAACGGTGACCATATACGGAATTACCATTCGTCGCTTTCTGCCTCCTAACCGTTTTGAAATGGATGTGGATTGTTCCAAAGGGACCTACATCCGTACATTGTGCAGTGATATTGGGAAAATATTAGGCTGTGGAGCACATATGGCAGAACTTTTGCGGACAAAGACGGGTGCTTTTGTTCTGGATGATGCCGTAAAGCTGTCAGAACTAAAGGCACTGGTACAGGAAGGAAAAGAGGAGTCTGTTATCCTTTCTATGGAGCAGGCACTTCAGTCCTATCCTCGTATTACGGTATCAAAAAAGGCAGAAAAAATGCTGTATAACGGCGGAAAAATTTTTGCACCACAATATCGGTGCGAGGAAGAACTTTCCGCAGGCACTGTTGCTGCTGTATTTGACAGTCAGGGGCATTTGGTTGGATTGTACGAAGTGCGAAAAGAAGAAAACTTTTTTATCAAACCGTTTAAGATGTTGATTTAAAGGAGCAACAAGTATGGAACATATTACAAACAAGCAAGTGACGAGAAACAGACCAACGGCTATTACTTTGGGTAACTTTGATGGTCTGCATCAGGGGCATCGTGCCTTGATTCACTTAACAAAACAGTTTGCATTAGAAGAAGGACTGGAAAGTGTAGTGTTTTCCTTTTCTCCCCATCCAAGATTTGTTTTTCAGAAAGAAGAGGATCTTGCTTTGATTATGGCTCCTTCTGAAAAGAAATTTACGATGGAGCAGATGGGGGTAGATACTTATATTGAGTATCCGTTTGACAAAGAGTTTGCGGCAACCTCTGCCGAGGATTTTGCAGTTAAGCTCCTTTTTGAGCAGATGAAGTGTCAGGTGCTTGTGGTGGGAGAAGATTACCACTTTGGCAGTCATCGTTCTGGAAACTATGAAATGTTACGTCGATTGGGTGAAAAAAGAGGCGTAAAAGTGATTGCAGTACCTTCTGTGCGATATGAAAACGAAAGGGTGAGCAGCACCCGTATCCGTCGATGCCTTATGGACCAAAAATTGGAAGAGGCAAATATTATGCTGACGGAACCGTACTTTATACTGGGTACCGTTGTGGAAGGAAAAAAACTGGGCAGAACAATTGGTTTTCCCACCATCAACATTGAAGCACACCCTTTGAAGCTGTTTCCGCCCAATGGGGTTTATGCAACGAAAACGCTGTATGATGGCAAGCATTATTACGGTGTGACCAATATCGGTAAAAATCCGACGGTAAACGGTACACAGAAGATTGTAGAAACGTATCTTTTTGACTTTCACCAAACCATTTACGGAGAAACGGTGCAGACATACTTCTACAAATTTTTAAGAAGCGAAAAGAAGTTTGCGGATATTGCTGAATTGCAGGCACAAATAGCTGTCAATACAAAGGAAGCCAAGGCCTATTTTGCATCAAAGGCTTATGCACACTGGAAAACAGAAGAAGAAAAATAGAATCGTAAGAATAGTAAAAATAGTAAGAGGAAAAACTATGGAACAGAATAAAAGAAGAAGAGCGCACGCATTATTGCTGTTAACAGCGATCATTTGGGGAAGTGCCTTTGTATTTCAAAAATTTGCCACAGAAGAATTATCTTCATGGTTTATTACAGCGGCACGTTTTACTGTTGCAGCGATTTTGCTGTGGGCCATTACTTTTCGAAAGTGGGGAAGATTGGACAAGGGGTATCTTTTGGGTGGATTGATTACGGGATTGACAATGGGGATTGGCACTGCGGTGCAGACCGTTGGCTTGACTATCGGGACAACACCTGGAAAAAGTGCATTTTTGACAGCAGTATATTGTGTCATTGTGCCGTTTTTCTATTGGTTTGTATCAAAGGAGAAACCTTTGAAAAATCACATTGTGGCAGCTGTGCTTTGCCTTATCGGTATTGGATTGATTTCTTTGAACAAAGATATGTCCATCATGCCAGGAGATATTTTGACATTAGTTGGTGGTATGATATTTGCCGGTGATTTGACAGCAATAGCTTGGTTTTCCAAAGGTCGTGACCCTATGTTGTTGACGATGCTGCAGGTTACATTTTCTGCAGTTATTGGTTGGATTGGTACATTGGCAACAAGAGGACTGCCCACCTCCATTTCTCTGGGCGCAATGGGGAATGTGATGTATCTTGCCTTATTTTCCACAGGATTATGCTTGTTCCTGCAGGCATATGGGTTGAAGCATACAGATGCAACAGTAGGTACAATTCTTTTGAGTTTGGAATCAGTTTTCGGCGTGTTGTTTTCTGTACTTCTCTATAAAGAAGTCGTGACACCTAAAATGATTGTAGGTTTTACTGTGGTGTTTGTGGCGGTACTTCTTTCCCAGTTCCGTTTGGGAGAAGGAAAAAAAGCAGAAAAAACCTAAAAAATATCTGCGTATTCTGCTTGCAATCGTATGTGGAGTATGATAGAATGGAAATGCTGTAAAACCAAGACTCAGTTTTTGGACACTCCGACCATTACTTAGTCTATGGGGTTGCAAAATATAATTTATTTATTTTTGAGGAGGAAATACAAATGGCAACAATCAACAAACAGGAAATTATCGAAAAATATGGCAGAACACCTAACGACACAGGTTCTCCTGAAGTTCAGATTGCACTTTTGACAGCAAGAATCGTTATGCTGACAGACCACTTGAAAACCCACAAGAAAGACCATCATTCCAGACGTGGTCTGTTGAAAATGGTTGGTCAGAGACGTGGTCTTTTGAACTACCTGAAAGAATTGGATATCGAAAGATATCGTACAATTCTTGCACAGCTTGGTCTGAGAAAGTAAGAAACAAAAAAACAAAGCAGATAGAGAAAGGAGAGGGATACCTCTCTTTTCTTCTATACAATGAAAAAACAATGAAAAGCAAGAAAAAAGAGGTAAGCACTATAGATTTCCAACTTTGTAAATAATCACTTTGTTTATAAAGTTGAAGATCTATGGTGCGGAAAACAAATAGAAAAGGAGATTGATTATGTTTAGAACCTATTCCATGGATTTGGCAGGCAGAACATTGACGGCTGAAATCGGCAGAGTAGCAGAACAGGCAAATGGTGCTGTGCTTTTGCGCTACGGCGATACAACGGTTCTGGTTACCGCAACGGCATCCGATAAGCCAAGAGACGGTATTGACTTTTTCCCTATGAGCATTGACTATGAGGAAAGACTCTATTCTGTTGGGAAAATCCCAGGAGGCTTTATCAAAAGAGAAGGCAGACCTTCCGAAAAAGCAATTTTGACAGCAAGATGTATTGATAGACCACTGCGTCCGCTTTTCCCTAAAGATTACAGAAATGATGTAGCGATTGTTGCTACGGTTATGTCTGTAGATCAGGATTGTGCACCTGAAGTTGTTGCTATGATTGGGGCTTCGCTTGCACTGAATATTTCGGATATTCCTTTTACAGATCCTGTTGCATCTGTAAATATCGGTTACTGCGATGGTCAGCTTGTGGTAAACCCTACAGCAGAACAGAGAGAAAATACAAAACTTTCCCTGACTGTATCTTCTAAAGAAGATAAAGTGATGATGATTGAAGCAGGAGCAGATGAAATTCCCGATGATTTGATGATGGAAGCGATTCATCTGGCATTTGATACTAACCTTGGCGTTGTCAAATTCATTCAGGAGATTACGGAAAAAGAAGGAAAAGCAAAAGCAGCTTACACAGAACATATCATTCCTGAAGATGCTTATCAAATGGTAACAGAATATATTACAGATGCAAGAATGGAAGAAGCAGTATTTGCAGAACTAAAACAGGACAGAGATGCAAAGATTAAAGTCATTACAGAGGAAGTTCTGGAACAACTGACAGAGGCTCTTACAGAAATTTCGGAAGAAGATACCGACATTCCTGCTCTTGTAGATGAAATTATCTACAAGTTTGAAAAAATGACGGTAAGAAGAATGATTTTGAGAGAACACAAACGTCCTGACGGTCGTGGCATTGAAGAAATCAGACCGCTTAGTGCAGAAATAGATGTGCTGCCTCGTGTACACGGTTCTGCATTATTCTCCAGAGGACAGACACAGGCTTTGACTGTAACCACATTGGGTACAATCAGTGAAGGACAGAAATTGGACGGTTTGGATACAAACGAAACAGGAAAGAGATATATCCATCACTACAATTTCCCCGGTTTCTCCGTAGGGGAAGCAAAAAATTCCAGAGGTCCCGGCAGACGTGAAGTAGGTCATGGTGCTTTGGGTGAAAGAGCACTCCTTCCGGTTATCCCCAGTGAAGAAGAATTTCCATATACCATTCGTTTGGTTTCTGATATTCTTAGCTCCAATGGTTCTACTTCTCAGGCATCTATCTGTGGCTCTACACTGTCCCTTATGGCAGCAGGTGTACCCATCAAACGTCCTGTTGCAGGTATTTCCGTTGGTCTGGTAACAGGTGATACAGATGACGATTTCATCGAAATCACAGATATTCAGGGTGTTGAGGACTTCTTCGGTGACATGGACTTTAAGGTGGCTGGTACTTCCGAAGGGATTACCGCAATCCAGATGGATATGAAGATTCATGGTCTTACCTTCCCTATGATTGAACAGGCTTTTGCACAGACAGGTAGAGCAAGAGAATATATCCTTAACGAAGTTATGCTGAAAGCCATTCCTGAACCCAGAAAAGAACTTTCCGAATATGCACCAAAAATTGCAACCATGCAGATTGAAGTGGACAAGATTGCAGAAGTGATTGGTACAAGAGGAAAAGTAATCAAAAAGATTATTGAAGAAACAAATTGTGAAATTGATACAGAAGATGATGGGAAAATCTTCATCAAGGGCATTGATCCTGCGGATATGCAGCGTGCTATTGATATGATTACAGCCATTGTCAGTGACCCTGAACCCGGTACAATTTATAAAGGCACTGTGACAAGATTGATGACATTTGGTGCATTTGTGGAAATTGCACCCGGTAAAGAAGGTCTGGTGCATATCTCCAAAATGTCAAATAAGAGAGTGGCAAAGGTGGAAGATGTTGTTGCACCCGGCGATGAAGTTATGGTGAAACTCATGGAAGTTGACAAACAGGGTAGATTGAACTTCTCTATGAAGGACGCTATGCCTGCGGAAAATGAATAAGAAACAGAGAAGAGGACTGCTTTTGCAGTCCTTGAGGGTGCCGACAAGGTCGTCCCCCTTCGTCAAAGCCTCATTTCATTCAAGGCTTTGACGAGCAGACAGAAGAAT
>JAHHTX010000047.1 GCA_020024255.1 Anaerotignum sp. | reverse complement strand
GTATAACAGATTGCTGTGTATAGAAAAGAAAAAGCAGGCAAGATGGTACAATGTCTGCTTTTCTTTTGTATATATATTTGAGTTTGTATGCAGACACCGATATTGAAATCGGGAGGGGAAATGTGAATGAAATGCAGAAAATGTGGAAAGGAATTACAAGCTGATGCTACTTTTTGCGCATTTTGCGGAGAGAGATATCCTTTTGATTCGGACAGGGCGGAAGAACAAATAGAATTTTCTGCTCTTTTGGCGGCAAAAGATGAAGGAATTGAAAAAGAACGGGAGATATTTGAAACGTTTCTCCGCCAAAATGTCAAACAGTACCAGAACTATCCGAAAGATGAGGAAGAAGAACAGGAAACAAAAGAAGAACAGGAAACACAAGAGGAACAAGAGGAGTCACACCCTATAAAAGAGACTTCTGCGGAAAAATTATCTTGGAAAGACAAATCAACAGAAGAAAAACTGATATTTGTGTTAATTCGTGTTGTCATTTTTACCTTTATCGTATTTGTTGGAGTTGTTGCTTATCTTTTTTTATCAAGAAATGCAGAACGCCATGCACAAGAAGAAAATGCGGTTATGGAACAAAATATTCCAGAGGAGTGGAAAGAGGAAAAACCGAAAAAAGAGATTGATGTAGAGGAAGATATCACTGCTTTGGAAGAGATATATCTTGACATTGTTGATGGTCTTTCCCAAGGAAAATACCGACAGATTGTTATTGGGAACGGTGTTACGGCATATGACGAAGCAGGTGCATTAAAAGCAGTCATTGAGGAACTTGGCACAGGAGGTATTGCTTATAAACGAACTTATTATTATGACAACAATACATTGTTCTGTGCAGAATATGAAAATCAGGAGGCACACAAGTTCTATTTCTGTGATAATGTCATGATTCGATGGGTGCATTACAAAGATGCAAAAAATAAAGCCAAAATGGAAGTTCATGATATGGAAAAAACACCTGAATATGCTCGTTTGGAGAGTGATATCATTTTTGACGCTACCACTGCAAGAGATAATTGGGAGGAAACACTAAATACCCAAAGCAAACCACCAGAACAGGTTGAGGAAAAGGAAGAAACGCAGGCACCGGAACAAACAAATACACAAGTAAATGAAGAAATGAATAAACCGCCTACAGAGCAGAAACCGCCGGCAGACCAGAAACCGCTGGCAGACCAGAAACCGCCTACAGAGCAGAAACCGTCTATAGACCGACAACAGCCTACAGACCAGCGACAGCCTGTAAGCCAAAAGATAAAAGAAGGTTATATGCTCCCTAATAGTGATAACAGATATATTGATGCATCTGAGTTGGAAGGAATGACAAAAGAAGAGCTGAAAATTGCCAGAAATGAAATTTATGCAAGGCATGGAAGAAAGTTTGCTGACCAAGATTTGCAGGAGCATTTTAACCAACAAGAATGGTACTATCCTGAAATTGGTGCAAGTGAATTTCAGAATTCCGTGTTGAACGACTATGAGAGAGCAAACTGTGATACCATAATGCAATATGAGAAAAATTCATAAACAAAGGCTTCAAACATGAGATACAGACAACACTGCTAGTGCAGGCAGAAAATCGGTATAGAACACCTTTGATTGCCATTGATGCTGTGTATAAGGTAAGGGAAAATGCAGAAAAAGAACCCATATTGTCAAATGCAAAGGAGCTGAAAGCCAATGCGGCAGAAGGCACAATAGGCTTGTGCACAAGTTGTATGTGTATGAATTAATGTTTCAGATTTCGTAAAAACTGCAAAAAGTATGAATTTCTTGTTGTGTTTTTGATAAAAGTATGGTATAATCCCAAAGGTAACTTATAAAACACACGCATTTGTTCTGTCAAATTCGGTGCCGAGAAGGTTCGGTGATTTGACGAAAATGCGGAGGACAAACCACAGGAGGTGCGCTATGGGCGTAATTTCAATGAAACAGTTGTTAGAAGCAGGTGTTCACTTTGGACACCAGACAAGAAGATGGAACCCTAAAATGGCTGAATACATCTTCGCAGAAAGAAACGGTATCTACATCATCGACTTGCAGAAGACCGTTAAAAAAGTAGAAGAAGCTTATGCACAGATCAGCAAAGTAATTGCTGACGGTGGCGAAATTCTCTTCGTAGGTACAAAAAAACAGGCACAGGACTGCATGAAAGAAGAAGCAGAAAGATGCGGTATGTACTATGTAAACCAGAGATGGCTTGGCGGTATGCTGACAAACTTTGGCACAATCAAGACAAGAATTGCAAGACTGAAAGAACTGGAAAAAATGCAGGAAGACGGTACTTTTGATGTTCTGCCTAAGAAGGAAGTTGCAGCTCTGATGCACGAAATGGATAAGCTGGAAAAGAACTTGGGCGGTATCAAAGAAATGAAGAAGGTTCCTGACCTGATGTTCGTTGTAGATACAAGAAAAGAAAGAATCGCTGTACAGGAAGCACATACACTGGGTATTCCTATCGTGGCAATCGTAGACACAAACTGTGATCCCGATGAAATCGACTATGTAATCCCTGGTAACGATGATGCAATCCGTGCAGTAAAACTTATCGCTTCCAAAGTTGCAGATGCAGTTCTGGAATCCAAACAGGGTGAACAGGAAGTTGCAGAAGAAGCAGCAGCAGAATAATCATATGAATTGATTTGCCCGAGCTTCAGCCGGATAACGGGCTGAAGCTCTTTCTTTTATAAAAATACAGACTAACGGAGGGAAAAAAACATGGCTATTACAGCAGCAATGGTAAAAGAATTGAGAGAAATGACAGGCGTCGGCATGATGGACTGTAAAAAAGCATTGGCAGAAACAGACGGCGATATGGAAAAAGCTGTTGAACTTCTGAGAGAAAAAGGTTTGGCTGCATCTGCAAAAAAAGCAGGTCGTATCGCTTCCGAAGGTATGGTAGAAATTTACCTGAGTGACGATAACAAAATTGGTGCAATTGTAGAAGTAAACTCCGAAACAGACTTCGTTGCAAAGAACCAGGTATTCAGAGATTATGTAGCAGCTGTTGCAAAACAGGCGTCTGCATCTTCTGCAAAAGATATGGACGAATTCTTCGCAGAAAAATGGAATCAGGACGAACAGTTTACAGTAAAAGAAGCATTGAGCCAGCAGGTAGCTGTTATTGGAGAAAACCTGAACATCAGACGTTTTGAAAAATATGAAAAGACAGGTTCTGGTAAACTGGTTTCCTATATCCATGGCGGCGGTAGAATCGGCGTTTTGATTGAACTGGCTTGCGAAAAGGAAGCAGATGCTTTGGTTGAACTGGGCAAAAACGTTGCTATGCAGATTGCAGCACTGAACCCCAAATTCATCACAGAAAAAGATGTTCCTCAGGACTTCATTGACAAAGAAACAGAAATTCTGACCGTACAGGCTAAGAATGATCCCAAAAATGCAAACAAACCTGACAACATTATCGAAAAGATGATTGTGGGCAGACTGAAAAAAGAAATGAAAGAATTCTGTCTGGTAGAACAGCCTTATGTAAAAGACGGCGATCTGACTGTACAGAAATATATTGACTCCGTTGCAAAAGAAGTTGGTGCACCTATCG
Organism: Anaerotignum sp.; assembly: GCA_020024255.1. Taxonomy (GTDB): domain Bacteria; phylum Bacillota; class Clostridia; order Lachnospirales; family Anaerotignaceae; genus Anaerotignum. The sequence continues at coordinate 12,174 of JAHHTX010000047.1, read as the reverse complement.
AAATCACACGTTTTGTACGTTTTGAAACAGGCGAAGGTATGGAAAAGAAAGAAGAAAACTTCGCAGATGAAGTTGCAAAAGCAATGAACTAAGATAAAAAACTTTAAAAGGACTCTCTATTTTCAGAGAGTCCTTTTTGTATATAAATAATGAAAAAAGTGAAGTTATTCTTATGAATTTTTTCCCAAGTAAGCAAGTAATGATCTTCGCAATCCATCTATTCTGCTTTTATGGTGTGATTGTTGAACTTGATGAAAGAAATCTGATATAGGGTAAAATTTTCCTATTCTCTCATGTCTGTTCACAAGTGGGGAGGGAGGCTGGTAGGTGGAGTACGAACAGAATATAAAAAACCATAACAGCTCCCCATTTTATTATCATTTCATCATTTAAAAATCCATACGCTTCGTGATTTTACGAAGATATAGTCCGCAGACAACTGCAGCAACCACTTCTGCAATGGGGAAAGCAAGCCAGATAGCATTTAGAATTCCTGTTTGGGCAATGAGATAAGCAACAGGAAGTAGCACCAAAATCTGACGAATGGCAGACATTAAGAGGCTGTATACACCATTTCCCAATGCTTGGAATACAGAAGCACCTACAATATTGAAACCTGCCAAAATGAAACTTAAAGAAATGATACGCAGTGCAGGAATCCCAATGTCCAGCATATCTGCCGAAGCATCGAACAGAAGCAAGAGTTTGTCAGGAATCAATTGGAATACCAATAAACCTACCAGCATAATACAGCTTGCATAAATCATGGCGTAGCGGATAGTGCTGATAATCCGTTTTCGATTTCTCGCACCATAGTTATAGGCAACAATGGGTACCATGCCATTATTTAGCCCGAAAATTGGCATGAAGATAAAGCTCTGTAATTTGAAATATCCGCCAAATACGGCAATGGCTGTGGTTGTAAAAGTGGAAAGAATTCGATTGATAAAGAACATAGTGGCAGAACCAATAGATACCATCAAAATTGAAGGAATTGCTACTTTATAAATACTACCCAAAATGAATTTTGTTGGCAGCATATTTTTTACAGAGAAGCGAATGCTGTGATTTTTTCTGAGATTAAAATATAATGCCAATCCTGCAGCTACAAATTGCCCGGAAACGGTTGCGACTGCTGCCCCTACAACCCCCATTTTTGGAAATCCCCAAAGACCGAAAATCAAAATAGGGTCTAAAATAATATTTATAATTGCACCGGTTGCCTGTGTGACTAATGTGTATACCGTACAGCCTGTTGCCTGTAAGAGACGTTCCAAAGCAATCTCTGCATGAATACCAAGAGATGCAAAGCAGCAGATACGCAGATAAATTGTGCCATAGTCTATGATTTCAGCTACATTGGTTTGCCCATGAAGAAAAGGCACAGCGATGAAAAAACCAACAAAAATGAATAACAACCAGTTCATTAGTGCCAAAAAAATACAGGTATTCGCAGTTTTGTTTGCAATTTTAAATCGTTGTGCACCAAGACTTTTGGAGAGCAATGCGTTGACACCGACTCCTGTCCCTGTTGCAACAGCAATCATAAAATTCTGCATGGGGAAGGCAAGAGATACAGCAGAAAGTGCATTTTCGCTGATTTTTGCAACAAAAATACTGTCTACAATGTTGTATAATGCTTGAATCATCATAGCAATCATCATAGGGAGTGACATGGTTAACAGAAGTTTTCCGGTTGGCATGACTCCCATTTTATTTTCTTTGACTGTTATTGTATTTTCCGACATAACAGTTATCCCTCCTTAAAAATAAAAATAGAATTGTATAAAATGAGAAAAAATCAAGCACTGCCGAAGCAGTGCCGAAAATATTTCTATTTCTATGATAAAACCATTATAAAGTCTTGTCAACAAAAATTACAAAATATGCAGTTTTCCCCTCTTTTTCCCCATATAGTTCCATTAAACTTCATTTGGCTATATGTATCTGATTTTGAAGTGCACAAAATTTATCCCTATTCCTGATTTCTGCAATCGTCATTAAAAAATGAGTATTATGGCTATTTCGCATGGTATTCGTTCCTTTAAAAATGGGGAATAAGGAGGAAGAGGCGAAGAATACATTGTATATCCATATACATAAAACTACATCAAATTGCCACTCCTAGTGCAAAGATTTGTTTTGCAGAAAAAAATAAGTTTACAAAAAATTCACACGATTGCCATAGGATATTCATAACCATATTGTATGCTATAAGTGTTCCCGGCAAAGAAGAGAATACAGACATAGTAATATAAATACCCTTCCCTAAAAAAGAGTACCTGCATTGTAAGGTACTCTTTTTTCGTGATTGCTTATGACAAATCTAATTTCATATCACCAAGATGAATATAGCCATGTTTTCGCATCCATTCAGAAATAAGGAAGGAAAGTACCGCAGGAAGAATGAAATGCAAAAGTAGAATCTGGGTTAAAAGTAATACCGGACTTCTGTCTGCTACCATGGTCTGCCATGTCATTATCTGTCCCACAAGACCACTCGTTCCCATACCGCCGCCGGCAGGGATATTTTCCATACGGAACACCATAGTAGAAAGAGGTCCAAGGATGGCTGCTGTTAGTGTAGGGGGAATCCAAATTGCGGGATGTTTGACAATATTGGAAATTTGCAGCATGGACGTGCCAATACCTTGGGCAAAAAGTCCGTCCCATCTGTTTTCACGAAAGCTGGAAACGGCAAAGCCAATCATTTGGGCAGAGCAGCCAACAGTAGCTGCGCCGGCAGGCAGACCGGATAAGCCTAAAATAATGGAAAGAGCCGCAGAACTGATGGGCAGTGTCAGGGCAATTCCCATGACAACGGAAATCACAATGCCCATGAAGAAAGGCTGAAGCTGTGTTGCTACATTGATGGCATTTCCAAGCCAGAGCATACCGGCAGAAAGGGGAGGGCCAAGGAGTACCCCTGCAATTCCACCTGTCAAAATGGTCACAGCAGGTGTGACAATAATATCCACTTTTGTTTTACCAGAAACAAGTCTACCCATTTCGCCGCCAACAAGTACGGCAAGAAATGCACCAAGAGGGTCTCCAGGGCCTGATAACAATACGGAGCCGCCTTCTTGCAGTAAAGTACCTGCAGCGGCAGCAGCGGCATTTGCCCCAATAAAGCCTGTAACAACAGAAGAAAAGATTACCATTCTTGGCATTTCCATAACGTAGGCTGTACCGACACCTATGGCTGCCCCTGTACAGAATGTGGCAAGAGAACCAATCATGGTAATAAATGTGCCTATGCTTCCAGTCAGCAGACCGCCGACTTGTTTCAGAATCAAACCAACAATTAAAGTACAGAATAAGCCCAACGCCATCCCGTTTAAGCCTAGAATGAAATATCGGTTTACAATTTTCTGACAAGTTGTTTTTTCTTTCAAAACAGAACCTCCTTTGTGTGAACATACTTGTGTATATACAGTTATATTGACATAGTTTGTATTGTATCATAGTGAAAGGGGAAATACAAGGTAATAAAGTGATGTGTCCCTTTCTGTTGAAAGAGCGCTTATTTTGTGATACACTGTTAAATAAAATCGGAAAAGTATATAGCGTAATTTTTCTGTAGTTCGGAGGTTATACATGAATCACGATAGAAGGTGGAAAAAGGAAATCAGGCAGTTTTTCCACACGGGAATAATTCCACAGGTCATTATGTGGGTGGCAGCACTTGGTTTCCCTTTATTTTTGACTTTGGTGACGGATTACCTTTCTTTTGGTACAACGGAGCAGCTGAAAATGCTGGTTACGAATCAGATAGGTTCTTTTGTGTACAGCTTGATTTTGGTGTACGGCATATATTTTGTGCTTATATTTCTATTTCGTCATATTTGGGCATCGGCAGGTATTTCGGCAGTGATTTTTCTGCTTATGGCGTTGATAGATTACTTTAAAAATGCCATTTTGCAGGAACACTTTCTGCCTTGGGACTTTCTGTTTGCAAAGAAGATTGGCAGTTTTACTAAGTTTCTGGGGTCGGTTTCCCTGCCTGCACCTTTTTGGGGCATACTGATTTTGACGGTACTTTATTGTCTGGTGCTATATTTTATGGGGGCAGAGCTGCCTTTTGTTTCCAAAAAGCGAATGTTGGTATCGCCTATAATTTTAATCGCTTTGGTGGTGCTGACCACGAATACTGCAATCCGAAACCGTTATGAAGATATTTTCGGTATTTCCATGAAGAAAGCAGCAAGCCAAAATATGCTCTATGATACTCATGGCTTTTTGACGGCATTTGCATTGAATTTCGGTTCTTTGGAACTTTCTGCGCCACAGAATTATACAAAAGAATCTGTAGAAAAGAAGTTTGCGGAATATATTCCCCAAAAGCCTTTTCATGAGGCGGATTGGGAGCACCCGGATATTATTGTTGTTCTTTCCGAAGCCTTTTGGGACCCTTTGAAATTGGAAGGGGTGGAATTTTCTGATGACCCTTTGAAAAACTACAGAGAAATTGCGGCAAAGCATCCTAGCGGAGATATGGTATCCTGCACTTTTGGTGGCGGTACTGTTCGTCCTGAATTTGAGATATTAACAGGAATGTCTACCAGTGCACTGCCTACGGGAAATATGCCCTATCAGCAATTTGTCAAGAGTCCGACGTTTTCTTATGCACAACTGTACAAAGCCATGGGATACGACACTTTAGGGATTCATACCTATCAAAAGTCTTTTTATGAAAGAGATAAAGGGTATCCGCTTATTGGCATTGACAAATTTTATGGAGAAAATGATTTGCATACAGAACTGCACTGGAACAGCGGCCCTTATATTACAGACGAAACCATTGCGGAGGAAATCATTTACCAGTTGGAACAGCCCCATGATGTAGGTGCATTTATTATGGCAATTACCATGGAGAACCACAGCTTGTATACGGAGAAATATGATGAGCAGGACTGGGACATTAAAGTTAGCAGTGATGCTCTTTCTGAAGGGGAAATCATTTCACTGCAAAATTACTGCAAAGGGGCAAAGGACTCTGATGCCGCACTAAAGACGCTTTATGATTACATTATGCAGAGAGAAAAGCCTACAGTTCTTCTTTGGTATGGCGACCATTTGCCTACACTGGGAGATGAATTTTCGCCTTACACTTCCGCAGGGGCAATTCACTCAACAAAAGCAGCAGAATGGACAGAGGAAGAAAAATTTATGATGTTCAGCACACCATATTTGCTCTTTACCAATTATGATACAGGGCATGAGTATTTTGCGGAGGGAGAGCCGGTTTCTCCTTATATGTTGCCTGCACTGATGGCAGATTATATTGGTGCACCGGAATCTTTGCAGACCAATTTCCTTTTAGATGCCTATAGCGTAAGTCCGGTGATGAGTCGCTATTATGATTTGTATACGCCCGGCAGCGATCCCAAGGAGCGAGAACGTATTCTGGAGCTGCATGATTTGTTGACTTACGATGAGTTGATTGGGAAAAAATATTTAGATGATTTGCAAGTGTATAAAGAAGAAAACAAGAAAGAATAAAACAGTCGGTGCTTTTTAGCACCGACTATTTTGTTATTTCTTTTTTTAATTCTTTTTCTTTGATAAAGAGCAGGAAAAATGCGAAGATTAGAAGGGCACAGCAGATGAACACTGCATGATTGCCAAAACGTTTTGTACAAGGTACACCAATACCAGCACCAAAAATGAAAAAGAAAATAACGCCATAATAAGACAGACAATTTTTCATATAGGCTGTGTCATTTGTTTGGATATAGCGTACTAAATGTTCTGTACCACTTCGCAGATTGCCCGTACACATGGTTGTGGCATAGGGAAGACCGTGTACCTTGCGAAAACTTTGCACCTGCAAAGAACAGATAAAAGATACCAAAACATTAGCAAATAAATCTCCACGGCCTGAAGGAAGAAATACCACAATCAATAGTGCTGCAATTTCAATGAGCAGTACAATCTGCCGCCAGTGAAGCTTTGTTTTGAAAAATTTCTGTTTAATCCACTCATCTATGAATACACCTGCCATAAAAGCAAGAACGGGAATCAAGTAGGAAAAAGCCTTTTGTCCGTTGCCTTCTGCCAAGTGTAGTCCCATAAGTACCATATTCCCTGTTTGGGCATTGGCAAAAACCTGTCCACGGGCTACATAAGTATAAGCATCAAGAAAACCGCCCACAGAGGCAAGAAGTATGCCTAAGCGGAAGGAATCGGACATTTGATTGGTATGGAGTGTCATGAGAATTCTCCTTTGTTACATCATATATTTTCTGTCCAGAGAGCGATATTGCAGTACTTCTGCAATGTGGCGTACCATGATATCCTCACTGCTATCCAAGTCGGCAGCAGTTCTGGCTGCCTTCAATATTTTGTGGTAGGCTCTTGCACTCATATCCATCCGGGAAAAAGCCTTTTTCAAAAGTTCCCGTTCTTTTTCTCCCAATTTGCAGTAGCGTTCAATCTGCGAAGCATTTAGCTGTGCATTGAAGAAAATCCCTTCGTTTTCATAACGTTTTAACTGTATTTTATGGGCGGCAACTACACGTTTTTTGATTTCTGCCGAAGTTTCGCCACCTGTGCTGTTTTCTAAATCCTCATAGCTTACAGCGGGCATTTCGATCATCAAATCAATACGGTCTAAAAGTGGACCGCTGATTTTGCTTTGGTAGCGGGAAATTTCGTTTTGGGTACATCGGCATTTATCGCCAGAACCCAGAAAACCGCAAGGACAAGGGTTCATGGCTGCAATCAGCATGAAGTCGGAAGGGAAAGTCAATGTGCCGTTGACTCTGGCAATGGTTACTTTTCCATCTTCCATAGGCTGCCGCATGACTTCCAAAGCCGTCCTTTGAAATTCTGGCAGTTCGTCCAGAAATAGTACACCATTATGGGCAAGAGAAACTTCTCCCGGCTTTGGGATTCTGCCACCACCGATGAGGGCAGAGGCGGAAATGGTGTGATGTGGGGAACGGAAAGGACGTTTGCGAAGCAGAGAGTTTCTGTTCTGCAACAGTCCGGCTACGCTGTATATTTTCGTAATTTCAATGCTTTCTTCAAAAGTCAGGTCAGGGAGTATGCTGGGAAACCGTTTGGCAAGCATGGTTTTGCCAGAACCCGGTGGACCAATCATCAGGACGTTATGTCCGCCTGCCGCTGCAAGTTCCAATGCACGTTTTACATTTTCCTGCCCTTTCACATGGCAGAAGTCCAAGAGATTTTCCTCGTCGGTATCTGCAAAAAGATGTGCTTTGTCCAAAAGAAAGGGGGTAATGTTGTTTTTTTCGGTCAAGAATTCCACAAGCTCTTTGAGGTTTTTGACCGGAAATACGTGCATTCCCTCTACCAAAGCAGCCTCCTCTGCATTTTCAAAAGGCACAATACATTTTGCAATGCCTTCCTGCATGGCACTGTACACCATAGGCAAAATACCATTTACGGGACGAACAGAGCCGTCCAAAGAAAGTTCGCCCAAAAGCAATACGTCTGCTAAAGCATGACAGGGTACGATTTCCATACAGGAAAGAATCCCTGCAGCAATGGGAAGGTCAAAAGATGCCCCTTCCTTTTTGGTATCTGCTGGTGCAAGGTTTACCGTAATTCTTTTGGTAGGGAAGGTAATTCCTGAGTTTTTAATGGCAGTACGAACCCGTTCTCTGGATTCTTTTACGGCAGAATCCGGTAGTCCCACAATATCAAAAGAAGGCAGACCGCTGCTGAGGTCTACTTCTACATTTACATGATAGCCATCTATGCCTAAGAGCGCAGAACTGTTAACGATCGCAAGCATACAAATTCCTCATTTCCTGTTTTTTCTTTTCATCATAACAATATTTACGAAAAAGTGCAATGAATTTTATCTATCTCGACGATGGGAAACGAGTGAATTCACAAAAAAAACAAAATTATATGAAAAAGCCATTGAATTTTTGGGAAAAAGCATATATAGTAGATTGCGTAACTTTAAAACAATATTTCTCTATAAGAAATTTTTGAAGCAATAATCAGCAATCAATAAATAAATCGCATGAAGTGATAAATATATGCCGATTCCTGTTATTTGAGGATGTCTGGATTTTAAACGAATTGTTCAGGTAAAGAAGCAGGTTGTTTTTGGCTAGGAATTACAAAGGCAGGTGAGAGGAAAGTGGAGGAATATTATCTCCTGTGGCTGTCACGACTTATGGTGCATCAGGGAAATAAGGCACGTGCACTTTTGCAGTACTTTGGTTCGGCGGAAGCTATTTGGAAAGCGGACGCAGAAGCCATAAGCACTTGCCCTTTGCTTTCTTCAAAAGCAGTGCAGTCTATTTTGCAGAGCAGAGACCCGGAACAGCTAGATGAATGGATTGCGGAGCTGGAAGAAAAAGCCATTTCCTTTTATTCCTGTTATCATCGGGATTTTCCCTATTTGCTGAATCAGATTTATAATCCACCTCTTGGTATTTATGTACGGGGAGAACTGCCGGAAGATGAAATTGACAAGGTTGGTGTCATTGGTGCCAGAAGATGTTCTCAATACGGCGCATCTGTGACATACCGTATGACAAAGGAATTGGGCAGAACCAATGTTATTGTAGTCAGCGGAATGGCAAAAGGCATTGATTCTATGGCACATCGAGGCATTATAGATGGTGGTGGCAGAACTATTGCTGTGCTGGGCTGTGGTGTAGATGTCTGCTATCCGCCGGAAAACAGAGAACTCATGGAGAGTATTATCAATCACGGGTGTGTGTTGACTGAATATCCACCGAAAACACCGGCAGTAGCATACCACTTTCCCCACAGAAATCGTATCATTAGCGGTCTTTGCAAAATGATTGTAGTGGTGGAAGCAGGTAAAAAAAGCGGTACTTTGATTACAGCAGATTTGGCACTGGAAAGTGGCAGAGATGTTTTTGTAGTACCCGGTAATGTAACCAGTCCATTGAGTCAGGGAACAAATAATTTGCTGAAACAGGGATGCCCTGCCATTACAGAATCCGGCGATATTTTATTTGAATTAGGCATCTCCTACAAAAAAGGAGAACAGGAAAGTTACACGAAGAAAATGGCGGAAAATCTTTCTCCGGAGGAACAGGCGATATACGAACTGCTTTCTGAAACAGAGCCTATGTGTGCAGAAGAAATCAGCCATAAATTAAACTATAACATTCAGGATGTGCAATATATGCTTTCTCTTTTGGAAATTTCAGGGCATATCCGAAAACGCAGACAAGCAGGATATATCAGAGAAGTATAAAAGAGGAAGGATGATGAGAGATAATGGCAATGACAGATGAAAATACAACGGAAATGATGATAGAAGGGGAACAGGCAGATATACAACCTTCAAAAAAAACCAAGGCAGAAGCAGAAACGAAAAAAACGGCAAAGAAAACTACTAAACGTGCAAAGCGGAAAAAATATCTGGTGATTGTAGAGTCACCTGCGAAAGCAAATACCATTGGCAAATTTTTGGGGGACAGCTATAAAATAGAAGCCTCTATGGGGCATATTCGGGACTTGCCCAAAAGTCAGATGGGGGTAGATATTGAGCATGATTTTGAACCGAAATACATTACCATTCGGGGAAAAGGAGATTTGCTCGGTAAACTAAAAAAGGACGCCAAAAGTGCAGACAAAGTCTATCTGGCAACTGACCCTGACCGTGAGGGGGAGGCAATTAGCTGGCATTTGCTTCATGCCTTAAAACTAGATGCGGATAAACCAGTAAGCCGTATTACTTTTAATGAAATTACAAAAACAGCCGTAAAACGCTCCATTTCCGAAGCAAGGGATATTGACATGGACTTGGTAGACGCACAACAGGCAAGACGTGTCCTTGACAGAATGGTGGGATATACCATTAGTGACCTTTTGTGGCAAAAGGTAAAAAAAGGCTTGAGTGGTGGGCGTGTACAGTCTGTGGCACTGCGTATTGTCTGCGACAGAGAAGAAGAAATTCGCAGCTTTATTCCAGAGGAGTATTGGACAATCAGCACATTTTTAACCGACAAAAACGGTAAAACCTTTGAAGCGAAATTTTATGGTAAGCATGAAGAAAAAATGGAACTGCCAAACGAAGCTGTGGTACAGGAAGTTTTATCTCATGTGGAAAAAAAGGATTTCCTCATTAAAGAAGTGAAAAAGGGAAAACGCCAGAAAAAACCCGTTGCACCCTTTACCACAAGTACCATGCAGCAGGAAGCCAGCAAATACTTGAATATGGCAACCCAAAAGACCATGATGATTGCACAGCAACTTTATGAAGGGATTCATATTAAGGGAGAGGGCACAGTGGGTTTGGTATCTTATATTCGTACAGACTCTTTCCGTATTTCCGATGAAGCCTACCAAGCGGCTGTGGAGTATATTAAAGAAATATATGGTGAGGAATTTGTTAATCCTCAGAGAATGGTATATAAATCCAAAGGCAAGACACAAGATGCTCATGAAGCCATTCGCCCCACCAATGTATTACGCACACCGGACAGCATTAAGGAATCCCTGACCAAAGACCAATATAAATTATATAAGCTGATTTGGGAGCGATTTGTGGCAAGCCAGATGAGCCCTGCTTTGTATGATACCATGCAGGTGCGTATGACAGCAGGGGAGTATAGCTTCCGTGCTTCCGGTTCCAGACCAATATTCAGCGGTTTCTTACAAGTATACAGCAAAGGAGAAGAAGAAACAGAAGTGCAGATGCCTGTATTGCAGGAAGGAGATGTACTGCATCCTGCGGAAATTCTGCCAGAACAGCATTTTACACAGCCGCCTGCCCGATATACAGATGCTTCCCTCATTAAAATGTTGGAGGAAATTGGCGTAGGGCGTCCCAGTACTTATGCACCTACCCTGACGACGATTCAGGCAAGAAATTACGTGACAAAAGAAGCCAAAAATCTGTATCCTACAGAACTTGGAGAAGTGGTCAATGAAATTATGAAGAAATATTTCCCCGATATTGTAGACATTGACTTTACGGCGAATATGGAAAAGCGTTTGGACGAAGTGGAAATGGGCCATGAAGAATGGAAACAGGTTATTCGTGACTTCTATCCCAATTTTAAAAAATCTGTTGACGATGCAGTGGAAAAACTGGCAAAAGTGGAAATTAAAGATGAAGTGACCGATGTTATTTGTGAGAAATGTGGTAGAAACATGGTCATCAAATACGGCAGATATGGGAAATTCCTTGCCTGCCCCGGTTTTCCGGATTGTCAGAATGCCAAGCCCTTCTTTGAGGAAGCAGGTGTTGACTGCCCTGAATGTGGCGGTAAGGTGCTGATTAAGAAAACAAAAAAAGGCAGAGCTTATTATGGGTGTGAAAATAACCCTGAATGCGGATTTATGTCTTGGAATAAGCCAACAGGAGAAAAATGTCCGAAATGCGGCAGCTTCTTAGAAGAAAAGGGAAAGAAAAATCCCAAAATTGTTTGCTCCAATGAAAAATGTGGTTATGTACAGGAAACAACGGAGGAACAAAAGGAGCAGAAAGAATAAAAATGATGCTTTGTATCTGAGAAGTTATGATCAGATCTGTTGAAATATTTTGTAAAAAAAGGTAAAATAAAGGAAAAGTATAATAACGAAAAAGAAGGAGGAAGAAACATGGATGTAACAAGTTTTGGTATTGATCATAATCGTCTTTTGCGTGGAATTTATGTATCCAGAAAAGATCAAGTAGGGGACAGTGTTGTGACAACTTTCGATGTAAGAATAAAAGAGCCCAATCATGAAATGGTTTTGGATACTTCTATCATGCACACCATTGAACATCTGATGGCAACATTTTTCAGAGGCAACAAGGAGTGGGCAGACAAGACTATTTATGTAGGACCAATGGGTTGCCGTACTGGTATGTATGTGATTTTTAAAGGAGATTTGGAATCTCGTGACGTAGCAGATATTATTACGGAATCCTTCCGCTATATGGCAGAATTTGATGGGGAGATTCCTGCGGCACAGGCGGAAATGTGCGGAAATTACCTCGACCATAATTTGCAGGTGACAAAAATTGAATGTGAAAAATTCTTGGAAGAAGTTCTGGAACAGTTGACAGATGCCAATATGGTTTACCCCAGACAGAATGTATAAACAATTTTGAAAATGGAAAGCGTACAGGTAGTTCCTATGGGACTACCAGAGGGTGTCGACAAAGTCTCATTTCATTCAAGGCTTTGACGAGCAGACAGAAGAATAAAGCAGAAGTTCCAA
>JAHHTX010000046.1 GCA_020024255.1 Anaerotignum sp. | reverse complement strand
TGCTTTTCCTCATGGGAAATAAATTCCCATTGCGGATTCCATTTGGGAAACCCTTTGTTTCCCAACCCCTTTTGCATTTTTGAAAAAGAGTAGGAACTACTTTTTCTACAGGCTGAAACAATGGCAAATGCCATTATCTTTCTGTGTAGTATTTTGTTTTAATTCATTTTGTTGTTACGAAAATCCAGTAAAGATAAAACGAAGAGTGCGGCAGAAAGGGCAAGAGAAGCAGCACTGACTGCCAGTTTTGCGATTTTCATCATAAAGCCTCCTTTTAAAATCGGTTTTGTATGGAATGTTTTCCAAGTGTGATGAGATGTAAAAATTTGCATTTTTTCATAAATTATTTTATCATGTATAGGGAGAAAAAAGCAATACAAATAGAGAAAAACAAAGGAAGAAGAGGTGCAGAATATGATAGAGCTGGGAGACGCCGTCAGAAAGCAGAAAGTGCTGTTTCAGCAACAGAGTATATGTAAAAAGTGCGGGAAAAAGACGGTATTGACTGTATATATGACGTATATGTGCATTGACTTGACCTTCATCCATATTTTTAAGTGGGACAGAAAATATTACGCAAAATCATCTTGCTGTAAGACGGTATTTTCTATTCCAGACGAAGTGGGAAAAGCCATTCGACAGAAAGCAAAGGTTATCTTGACAGATGAAGATTTAATACTGCCCCTAAAAGAGGGGTGGGAATCTGTTGTCTGTCCTTATTGTGGCTATTTGGTTTCTGAGAGATTTGATTTCTGTCCGGAATGTGGAAGAAGAGTGAAAAAATATCTGCTATAATTATGGGGGAGAAAACACTTTGTTTTCTGTTGAAAGAAAAATGTTCTTGGAAAAAAGACAAAATGTGTTGACATTGTATTTTTTCGTGCTAAAATCTTTATATTATGAAAAATATTTTTTTCAAAATGGAAAGAGGTAAGGGAGAAACGGAGGAGAGCATATGGAAGTCAAAGTGAAAAAAATTGCCCTGTTGGGTATGGGGACAGTTGGCAGTGGTGTTTATGAAATCATAAAAAGACAAAAACAGGAACTTCCTGCCAAAACAGGGTGTATGTTGGAAATAGATAAGGTGCTAGTCCGCAATAAGGCAAAATATGCAAGTGTTGTGCCGGAAGAAAAACTAACCAATCACTGGGAAGACATTATAAATGATGACAGCATTGATATTGTTGTAGAAGTTATGGGTGGCATTGAACCTGCCTTTACTTATATCAAAGAAGCTTTGACAAAAGGAAAGCACGTTGTGACTGCCAATAAAGATTTAATGGCAACTCGTGGACATGAACTTCTGGAAGTAGCATCAGCCCACGACTGCGACCTTTTGTTTGAAGCGGCAGTGGCAGGGGGAATTCCCATTATCCGCCCGATGAAACAGTGTTTGGCAGGAAACAACATTACGGAAGTGATGGGGATTATCAATGGTACAACAAATTTCATTTTGACAAAAATGACAGAAGAGGGTATGGAATTTAAAGAAGCATTACAGATTGCGACAGATTTAGGTTATGCGGAAGCCGACCCTACTGCAGACATTGAAGGATATGATGCCGGTAGAAAACTGGCAATCCTTGCCTCCATTGCTTTCCATACACAGGTTACATTTGATGATGTATATACAGAAGGTATCTCTAAAATTACATCAAAAGATATTGTCTATGCCCATGAACTGGGCTGTGAGATTAAACTGCTTGGCATTGCCAAACTGGAAGAAGACGGTATTGAAGTAAAAGTACACCCTACCATGATTCCTAAAGACCATCCGCTCGCTATGGTAAAGGATTCCTTTAATGCAGTATATATCCATGGGGACGCAGTGGATGATGCAATGTTCTATGGACGTGGTGCAGGTTCTCTGCCAACAGGCTCTGCCATTGTGGGGGATATTATTGATATTGCAAGAGATACACAGTTCCGTTGCACAGGACGTATTGGCTGCACTTGTTATAAACAGATTCCTGTGAAGCATATGCAGGATACCCACAGCAGTTATTACATTCGGATGAAGCTGGTAGACAGAGCCGGTACATTGGCAACATTGGCAGGTGTGTTTGGAGAAAATCAGGTAAGTATTTCCAAGCTGTTGCAGACGGATAAAGAAGGTGACACAGCGGAAGTGGTTATTGTGACATATGATGTTAAAGAAAATCAGTTTGCAAAAGCCATAGATACGATTTCTTCTATGCCCATGATAAAGGAAATCTCTTCTGTTATCCGTGTGGTACACGAAGAATAGAGGGGGAGATAGATGAGAAATTTGAAAAAATTGATGGGGATACTCCTTGGCATTTCTTTTTGTTTTGGATGTGCAAATACAACCATAGGGCAAAATGATGTTCAAATAGAAGAAACGTTTGTACAGGTGTTGGCTGATGCACTGCCAGAAGGAGTAACCATTGGCACATATGACCCGAAAATTGAGGAGGGAGGATGCCTGTTGCTGCCATATATTTATGAGAACGAGGCAGAATCCACGCCAAAGCAATGGAAATCTTCTGGCATAGTTGCAAGGTATAGAACAAAAGACCGTGTTATCTGGCAGGGAAACGAAATCATAGATGTATCAGCAGAGGACAACCATACCACTTATGAAAAAATTGGTTTTCTGCCGAATTTGGCACATCCAGCTTATTTATTAAAGGCTGACCATGATTTGCAGTCAGCATCTCAGTCGGAATCCTATGAAAAATCGGGAAAGGTAGAGCATATGGATACCACAAGTACCTATTGGTATGTTGTTTTTGCAGAACCCGATGCAGAATTTGGATATATTGTGGCATTATCCGCAGATGCGTATACAAAGGAAGAAATGATTACCTTTGCATCTAATCTGCATTTTTCCATCGCATAAATTTTTTATATTATTTAATTCATATCTATGACAGCAGGTAGAGATAGGTTTCTCTATCTGCTGTTTTGTTTTTTTCGTAGAAAAAGTTTCATTTGGGCGTTCATTTTGGAAGTCGAAGGAGAAATGATAAGGGTTATTCCTTGTGGCATGAGAGAGGGCTGTTGACAGGAAAGGGATTTTCCTGCACCTGTAGGCATTGTGCCAAGAACATCTCGTTATGTCAGAAACATATCCATAAGCAGTTCTTGTCCAAAATACTGTTTGAGTATCATGTGTTTTTTTGTTATGTCAATCCTTCCTTTCATGGTTGCAGAAATAGTACAAAGACAGAAAACAATATTTTTCAGTGTTTTTTGGCAGAAGAAATGGAGTACTTTTCATTTTTGCTGTCTTTTTTCTACAGGACATGATAAAATAAGGTCATTAAGTTTTTTTGTTGTAAAATTTTTGAGAGAAAACGCATAAAAAGTTGAAAACAACTTTTTGCAATACTTTGGGTGGAAAGATAGGAGGCTTGCATCGTGGAACAATTCAACATTTTGGTATGTGATGATGATAAAAGTATTGTAGATGCCATAGGCATTTATTTGAAACAGGAAAACTATCATGTAATCAAAGCATATAACGGTATAGAGGCTTTACAGGCGTTGGAAGAAAATGAAATTCATTTGATATTACTGGATATTATGATGCCAAAGTTAGATGGATTAAATGCAACAGTAAAAATTCGTGAAACCCTGAATATACCCATTATTATTCTTTCGGCAAAATCTGAAGATACAGATAAAATATTGGGATTAAATTTCGGTGCTGACGATTATATCACCAAACCATTTAATCCCTTGGAACTTTTGGCAAGGGTAAAAAGCCAGATGCGACGGTATACATCTCTTGGGAGTATTGCGGAAAAAAGCAATGTCATTAAAATCGGAGATTTGGAATTGGATAAAGATGCAAAGTCTGTGCGAGTAGGTGGCGAGTCTGTGAAACTGACAGCGACGGAATATGGGATTTTACAGCTTTTGATGGAAAATGCAGGAAAAGTATTTTCTATTGACCAAATCTATGAAAAGGTATGGAATGAACTTTCTTTTGCCCCTGAAAATACGGTTTCCGTTCATATCAGACGTATTCGGGAGAAAATAGAAATCAATCCGAAGGAACCAAAGTATCTGAAGGTGGTGTGGGGGATTGGCTATAAAATCGAAAAAATATAAAAGCTATCAAACAAAATGGCAGGTACTCGTCACTGTATGCTTTTTCATTGGAGCGATACTGATTTTTTTCTGTGGTATGATATTTACGAATATTTCCAAAAACTGGTGGTTGGACGCAGTCAATGTGGACAGCTTTTATGATACCAAGGAATTTCGAAATTATTTTTATCAGGCATTAGACCAAGTGGTTTTGGCAGATATTTATTATAAAAGCGAGGACGAAATTGAAAACGGCAGCAAAATTGACAGGGAAGAACTTATTGAAGGCTTTAAACGATATTATTATATTGTAGATGGGGTTATTACGGGAAATACGAAAATCAACGAGGACTATAACGGGCTTGAGGTACATGGTACTATACCTGAAAAGATGGAAAGCAATTTTTTGGAATACAAAGACCTTGTGATAAACCGCCTACCGGTATATAAAGAAATTTATATTCAAAACCAATTAGATGAATACCGTTCGGCTATTCGCTTTTTAGAAGGCTTAAACAATTTCTGCTATTATGTAGAAGATGGAAAAGGCAATGTGGTGGCAGGAAATGCAACGCCCAGTGAAGTTAACCATATGGAACATAACATTATGCTTTCCAGAGAATTTCGGAGCGATAATCTCAGCGACACCAACTACTATCCCTATGTTAGCTCTTTGTTGGAGCAAAGCGACTATCAGATTTATGCAGCGGTAAAAAGTCCTTTGGTAAAAGAAGATGGCTTTTATGAGCTTTCTAAAGATTTTTATTTTGCAAAGGAAGCAATGCCCTGCTTGTTTGGTGTTACAATAGCATCATCTCTGATTTTGTTGTTTTGTTTAATTTTTTTGATTCGTGTGACAGGGCAAAAAGAAAAGGGTGGAGAAGTCCACTATTTGGCAGTAGACCATATATATAATGAGATTCATTTTCTTTTAGTTGCGTTGTTTGCGCTTTTTTCGATATTTGCAGACATGACACTGCTAAACAATGTGTTTGAGGGTGCAAGAGCCTTTTGGCAATTTGTGTTTATTACGCTTTTGGGGCTTATCTACATAGCAGATGTGGCAGTGGGACTCAGTTATATTCTTTCGGCAGCCAGACAGATCAAAGATAAGCGTTTTTTCCAAAATACGTTGATTTCCACATGGATTCGGAAAATATCTGCTCTGTTTACGGGAGCAACATTCCGTGGATGGATGCTTTTGATTATGCTGACATACGGCATGATCAATTGTATACTGGTATTTTTCATGTGTAGGTTCTGGTATTCGGAATGGATGGCATTATTCCTTTTGGGACTTGTGGTATTTAATGGTCTTTGCGTGTATTTGTTTTTGCGTTCTCTCCGTTCCCTAAGTCGGATTATGGTGTCTGCAAGAGAAACCTCTGAGGGAAATTTGCATCACCCCTTGGATTTGGCAACAATTTCCCCTTCCTTTTTAAATTTTGCAGAGGACATTGCCAATATTCAAGACGGACTGAAAAATGCGGTGGAAGAAGCAGTAAGGGGGGAACGGATGAAAACCGACCTCATTACCAATGTTTCCCATGACTTGAAAACACCTTTGACTTCTATTATTACTTATGTAGATTTATTGCAGCAGGAAAATTTGGTCAACGAAACGGCAAAGAAATATGTAGGCGTACTGCATGATAAGTCTTATCGCCTAAAACAACTCATTGAAGACTTGATTGAAGTGAGCAAGGTTTCAAGCGGCAATGTCAATGTGGAGAAAATGCGTGTGGATTATCGACAGCTTGTTATGCAGGCTTTGGGTGAAATGGAAGAAAAAATTGCAGATGCAGGTCTGGAACTGAAAATCAGTTGCCCTGAACCCGTTTTTATAGATGCAGATGGAAGACATATGTGGCGTATTCTTGAGAATCTCATTTCTAATGCTGTAAAATATGCCATGGCAAATTCCAGAGTATATGTGGATATTTTTGTTGTGGGGGATAGCGGTATTTTGGTCATGAAGAATATTTCCGCCGACCCTATTGATTTCGATGCCACACGATTGACAGAGCGGTTTGTAAGAGGAGATGAATCCCGTACAACAGAAGGCAGTGGACTGGGGCTCTCCATTACACGCAGCCTGACAGAAGTGCAGGGTGGTACATTTGGTGTGGAAATGGATGGCGATTTGTTCAAAGCTATTGTGCGTATGCCTCTCTGGAAAGATGCTGAGGACCAGAATAGTCAGGAAGAAGAACCAGAAAATGCAGAAGAACAGGAATAAGGAGGAAAGTTGTGTTGAAAGAGATGAAACAAAAAGATTTTAGCAGAGAAAGCATTAAATATTTTGCCATGTTTACTATGCTGCTCAATCATATTGGGAATATTTTTCTGGGAGCAGGATCGTTTCTGCGAGAATTTTTTATTGATATTGGGTATTTTACTGCCATTACGATGTGTTTCTTTTTGGTAGAAGGATACCATCATACCCGTTCCAAAAAGAAATATGCTGGAAGGTTGTTTCTCTTTGCTCTCCTTTCACAACTGCCTTTTTCTTTGGCGTTTGCACCTTTTTCAGGCTTGAATATGATGTTTACGCTGTTTTTGTGTTTTCTGATTCTTATGGTACTGGAAAATGTGAAAAACAAAGTGGGGCGGGGGGCATTGGTTGTGCTTCTGACTTTCTGTACTGCCTTTTCGGACTGGGCATGGATGGCACCGGTATTTACCATATTGTTTTACTATGCGGGAACTTCCAAAGAAAAGCAGAAAAAGGCATATTTGATTTCCTGCATTTACTTTGGGTGTATCGGACTTATGCAGGGGATGTATTTCCTATCCCCGATAATGTGTGTGGTGAAAACTTTGGGTATGCTCATAGGCCCTGTTCTTTCCGGCATTTGTATTTGCAGATTCTATCAGGGCAGAAGGGCAAAAACGGGACTTACCTTTTCCAAATGGTTCTTTTATTTATTCTATCCTGTACATCTCCTACTTTTAGTCATATTGCATAGGGTAATGTTATAAATTTTATAAACCATAAAGGCAGCATCAAAGGCAGCATCTTTGCGGACAGGCTTTCTGCAAAGGCAACAGAAAGAGCTTCTATGTGAATTTCAATATGGATAGGAGCTTTTTTTTGTATTGGAAAGAGGGGGGAGGAAAATAATATACCATAAACGAAAGTGACCATCAAAAAATTTTGTTGTTGATTTTCAGTTTTCCTCCTTCATATGCCTTTTCCTGACTGCCTGCAAAAGTAGAACGACGGATGGTGTCTTTGCCGTATTTCAAACGAAGCACGTCCATAGCAGCATCGGCTTTTCGTTCCTTTGTCCGGTCGGTATCCGTAAAAGAAAGCTGAATCCAGTCCTCATGACACAATTTTCCGGCACGGATGCCCAGAAGACGAATAGGTTCGCCTTTCCAAGCACCATCGAAAACGGAACGTGCTGTTTCATAGATGGCATTGGTACAGTCTATGGCATTTAAGAGCTGTTTTTGGTGGGAATATATATGAAAATCCGCTGTTTTTATCGTGACAGCAATTTCCAATGTGGAAAGATGGCTGCATCGAAGGCGAAGACCGATGGTTTCTGAAAGTGCAAGGAGAATTTTGTGTGCCTCTGTTCTGTTTGTCACATCATGAGAGATGGTGGTGCTGTTGCTAATACTTTTTATTTCATGAGTTTCTTCTGCGGAAGCAACGACACTGTTTTCTATGCCGTTTGCATATTGGTGCAGTGTTTGTCCGAAGGATTTGAATTCATGTTCCAAAAGCGGAACAGGATATTTTGCCAATTCCCCAATGGTGGAAATGCCCATTTTTCGTAGCTTTGGGGCAGTCTGTCTGCCGACCATGAAAAGTTCTTCTACAGGAAGGGGCCAAAGTTTTTCTTCTATTTCTTCCGGAAAAAGGGTGATGATTTTGTTTGGTTTTTCCAGTTCGCCTGCCATCTTTGCCAAAAGTTTGTTGGAACTGATTCCGATATTTACAGTAAAACCCAGTTCCTCCCAAATTTGTTTTTTTATTTTTTGGGCAGCAGCAAGAGGTGTGCCGAATAATGCTTCCATGCCGGTATACTCCAAAAAGCCTTCATCAATGCTGAATTGCTCAATTCGGTCGGAATAGGTGGAAAGCAAACGGAACATTGCTTCAGAGCAACGGGAGTACAAAGGAAAATCAGGTGGCACACAGACGAGAGTAGGGCATTTTCTACGAGCAAAAACAGTTGGTTCTCCTGTTGTAATGCCATATGCTTTGGCAGGGGTGCTTTTTGCCAAAATAATACCCCTTCTGCTGCTGTCATCTCCGGCAATGGCAGAGGGAATTTCTCGTAAATCCAAGGTTTCTCCCTGTTTTAGTCGGTCTGCTGCCGTCCAGCTGAGAAATGCACTGTTTACATCAATATGAAATATGATTCTTCCCATAACAAACGCCTCTCTTTTTTAAAATAACGAACATATATTCTTGTATTATATCATAGATTATTTTTTCCGAAAAGCAGAAAAACATAAATTTTTTTGGAGAAGAAGGACATACTATTTTTGTAACAAAATCAAAGGAGGCTGATTTGTAGTGGAAAATATCAATGAATGTTCTTGTAATGAATGTATTAGATGTAATGTAGACAACTGTAGACATCATCATAGTACAAAAAATTACTGTACTTTGGAAACAATTCAAGTGGGTACGCATGAAGCAAATCCGACAATGGATCAGTGTACTGACTGCCAATCTTATGTAAAAAGATAATAAAAGAATAAGTATTTATTGAAAAAAGAAAGCCGAAATTTTTCTTGATGATAGAAAAGTTTCGGCTTTTTGTATGGTTGAAATTGTATATATTGTATAGTTTTGGCAAAAATCATAGACATCATAATCCGATTGTCTTTTGAACAGGAAACGAAAATATGCAGGCAATCAATGAAAACCAATAAAGAAACAATAAAAATTGCATAAAAAAATAAGTTTTAAGGAAAAAAATATATAAATAACTGGCATTTTGTTGAATAGTCACATATTATGTGGTATATTATGGAAAGATGTATTAAAACAGCCTGCACTATAAGGTCATAAATGACTGAAAGACTGTCTTGAAGTGATATATCATAATGGGTAATTTGTTCCGTCAGGTCAAGGGTATGTCCGGTTGTGTGCAAGTTACCATAAAAACAAAAATAAGGCAAAGAGGTACTGTATAGGGTGAGGTTCTGTATATGAATGTGTTATTATGTGGAAAGTGAGATGAATTTATAATGAAAAAGCAACGTGCAAAAGAGAAGCTTGCACAAGGACGTAAATGGGGAATGAGGGGCAAGGTTATTATTTCCAGTCTTCTTATAGTGGTTGTTGCCTTTGGCTGTATGGGTACATATTTAAATAAGAAGATTCAAAGTATGGTAGAAAATTTCCAAAACCAAAGAATTGAAAGACAGACAGGATTAGCATCCAATGAAGTAGAAAAGTTCTTTTTGTATCCAATGATTTTGTTGGAGGCAGAGGCAAAAAGATATGTCTTTAATGATTTCTTGATGGAAATTGAGCAGGCAGAAGCCGGTAAACGGATGGAGGACTTTGAAGGCTTTGACAAAGTATGCCGCACTTTGGCACAGAGCGTTGAAGGAAAAGGGAGTGCATTACAGCCGTTTATTGCTTCTGTGAAAGCCAACGAAGCTGTGGCATATGATGGAACTGTTACAGATTCTAACTTTGTTATAGAAGACAGAGATTGGTTTCAATTACTGCAAAAAAATCCGGGAAAGGTTGTTGTTGGTCCTGTATATGAAAATAACATAACAGGGGAACAATGTGTAGCAGTAGCAGCACCTATATACGCAGGAGACAGTAAAGATATGATTGGGGTAATGGGTGCAGATATTCAACTGAAAGATTTAACCGGAATTATTTCAGATTTATCCATTGGAGAAACAGGTTATCTGGTTGTATGTGATAATAATAATAAAATTGTATATCATCCGGAAGCTGATTTGGTTGGGAAAGATGTTTCCGAGGCAGGCTATGATGAAACCATTATCCAATCTATTCAGAATGATGAAGACAGAGAAACAAAAGAGTTTACAAGAGATGGTGTGCAATATTTTGGAAATGTAGGTTACATTGATGAATTTGACTGGAGTGTTCTTGGCGTAATGCCGAAAAAAGAATACTATGCTCAGGCTAAAGAAGCAAGAGGTATTATACTTGCAAGCTGCGTAGTTTGTATGTTGCTTCTGATTATTGCCATTGGCATTGTGATTAACCGAATGATCAAACCATTGGTTCATCTAAACGGCATTGCAAATCGTATTGCTGATGGGGAAATGGATATTGAAGTAGATGTATATGCAAAAGATGAAGTCGGAGATCTTGCAGAAAGCATCACGCAGATTGTAGACCGGCTACACGTCTATAAGGATTATATTGACGAAATAGCTGGTGTTATGGAAGAAATCGGTGACGGTAATCTGGAATTTGAATTAAAACATGAATATGAAGGAGAATTTAAGCGACTGAAACAAGCAATGCTGGATATTCAATGCACATTGACAGATACCATGATGAATATTGCACATACCGCTAATCAGGTGGCAGGCAGTGCGGGTCAGGTGGCAAACGGTGCACAGAGTTTGGCACAAGGTTCTACAGAACAGGCAAGTTCTATGGAGGAACTGACTGCAACGGTAACAGATATTTCCAATCATGTACAGCATACCGCCGAAAATGCAAAAGAAGCAAGACAGCAGGCAGCAGATACCAGTGCAGTTGTGAGTATCTGTGACCGCCAGATGAATCAAATGGAAAAAGCTATGGGAGAAATCGGGCAGAAGTCCGAGGAAATTGGCAAAATTATTAAAGTTATTGAAGATATTGCATTCCAGACAAATATTCTTGCTTTGAATGCAGCAGTTGAAGCCGCAAGAGCAGGTTCTGCAGGCAAGGGCTTTGCCGTTGTTGCAGATGAAGTACGCAATCTGGCAGGGAAATCTGCGGAGGCTTCCAAGAATACGGCAGCTCTCATTGAAGCATCTATTCATGCAGCAGAAAATGGATTAAAGATTGTAAATGAAACAGCAGACTCCCTCAAACAGGTTGTGGAGAAAACAAAAAATACAACAACAACGATAGATGAGATTGCAGGTGCAACAGAAGAACAGGCAACTTCCATTTCACAAGTAACAGAGGGAATTGAACAGATTTCCAATGTGGTGCAGACAAACTCTGCAACTTCTCAGGAAAGTGCGGCAGCCAGCGAAGAACTGTCAGGTCAGTCACAGATTTTGAAGGATTTGATTAGTAAATTCCGCTTTAACAGGGACGAATTGGAAGAAGGAAATTTTGAAGGTTATGTGACACCAACAGCATCAAAAAAAGCGTCTAAAAAAGAAGAAAGTTATCAATTTACAGATGCAGATTTTGAAGAAATGAACCGTGATACTTTAGGTGTTGGATTCTCTCAGAATAATGAAAAATACTAATTATAGATGATGGGATACGAAAACATTTTTGTAGATGGTTTGTAAAGTAATGAGGCAAAGTAGCAGCTATGGACAAGTGGTTTGTGGCTGCTGCTTTCTTTTTGCAATGGGGAAAAGAAATCCAAAAGGGGAAAGTAAAAACAGCTGTACTTTTTATTGTGTACAGCTGTTTTTGTATATTGCGGAATAGGTTAATCTGTTTTTTTACTTGGTAGAACAAAGATGAAAAGCAAAGAGCTGATCAAGAGCATATATGGATAATACAAATTGGGTATGATGTCAAAAGCGGATACATCAAATCCAAGTTCCGTTGCCGCAGAGATAGCCACAAGCATTTGTGCACCATAAGGAATGATACCTTGTGAAATACAAGAGAAGGTATCCAAAAGAGAAGCGGCATTTCTTGGAGAAATTTCATATTCATCTGCCATTTCCTTTGCAATGGGATTTGCCATGACTATGGCAACAGTGTTGTTTGCGGTGGCGATGTCCATGGCACAAACCAAAAGACCAATGCCCAGTTTTCCCCCCTTATGGTTTTTGAATATCCGTTTGAAGAAGTTTAAAAGGGCAGTAAAGCCACCGTATTCTTGAATCAAAGCACAAATGATGGATACCAAAACAGCAACCATGGCTGTTTCGTACATTCCGGCTGCACCGGAACCCATATTGGCAAGGAGCGAAGTTGCTTCTGTTGCACCGGTAGTAAGCATAATGATGGAGCCGGAAACAATGCCGATAAGCAGAACAACAAAAACATTGATACCGGAAATACCACCGATTAAAACCAGTATGTAGGGAACAATTTGAATGAGATTGTAGTTCATGTGGATACTTTCGCTGACCTTTACATTGGCTGTCTGGAAGAAAATGATGATTAAGGTGACAATAGCCGCCGGCAGAGCAATTTTAAAGTTTGCCTTGAACTTGTCCTGCATGGGACAGCCCTGCCCGTTGCAGGCAGCAATGGTGGTGTCTGAAATAAAGGAAAGGTTGTCCCCAAACATTGCACCGCCTATGACAGAACCAATACATAAAGGTGCAGCAAAGCCAGAACTTTTTGCAATGGCAATGGCAATAGGGGTAATCAATGTAATGGTGCCTACAGATGTACCCATGGCAAGAGAAACAAAGCAGCTTACAATAAAGAGCACCAAAACGGCATATTGGGCAGGAATTATGGAAAGCAGAAAATATGCAACGCTTTCAGCACTGCTTCTACCAACAACGCCGACAAAAACGCCTGCTGTCATGAAGATTAAAACCATAGTGATAATATTTTTGTCAGCCAGACCTTTTGCCATAATATCCAGTTTTTGGTCAAACTTAACGGCTCGGTTTTGCACACAGGCAACCAAAAGTGCCACCAAAAATGAAACAACAATAGGGATATTATAGAATCCCATGGGGACTTTTAAAACATATTCAAAAATAAGTCCAAGTCCTAAGTACATACATAGAAAAACAAGAATAGGCAGCAACGCCTTCCAGTTTCCTTTTTGCATAATTATCGCCTCCGTAGTAAATTTATGATATTATAATAATGGTGTATTTTATTTATTTTACCATGAAATAGCAAAAAGCAATATAAAAAAGAAAAAAATAAACGGAATTTTATAAAAATCAGTAAGAAGAACAGGTTTTTTGAGGTAAAAAGGTATAAAACTGAATACAAAATTAAAACATAATCTGGAAAAGAAAGTAAAAGAAGGGATTTTTGATGGAACCATATTATTACGCTAAAATGAATAAACAGGAAAAAAATGTATATCAGGCAATGAAAATCGGTATGATGAAAGCAGAGAAAATGATTTTGGTACCTCGTATGGAAGTCAAACAGCTCTACAATATTTTTTTGAAAATGCGATTAGACACACCCTTTCTTTTTTGGGTTTCCACATTTCGTTGCCGCAGCTATCAGGATTCTTCCCATATACAGATTGTACCAACGTATATCTTTGAGGGGAAGAAGCTGGCAGAACAACAGAGAGCCATGACTTCCAGAGTGGAAAAGCTGACAAAGCAGAATACAGGAAAGACCTCTTGGGAAAAAGAAAAATGGATTCACGACTTTCTTTGTGAGAATGTATGCTATGATAAACTAAAAAAACCTTATTCTCATGAAATTATTGGCCCTTTGGGACATGGTGTAGGGGTATGTGAAGGCATTGCAAAGGCAGCGAAAATACTTTTGGACGCAGCGGGAGTCCCCTGTATTATTGCCCTTTCTGATGCAAATCCCGAAAAAGGAATAAAATATCGCCATGTGTGGAACGTCGTGAGGATAGAAGGTACTTGGTATCATTTAGATGTTACTTTTGATCTTTCCTTGTCTAGGGAGGAAATCCGCTATGATTATTTCAATTTGGATGACAGTCGTTTGTTCCGTGACCATGAACCGGTCATGACAAATGTGCCTGCCTGTGCGGACGGCAATCATTTTTATTATTTAGAGCAGAAGTTGTCTTTCACCAAAATGGATATGCTGGAAAAACGAGTGATACAGGCAGCCAAAAAAAATAGACGCCTGACCTTTCACTGGAGGGGCGGATATTTGACAAGACAAGTGTTGGACGAAATGCTGAGAATGATACAGAAATGTGGAAGGGAATGGGGAAAGTTTGTGCATATTGGACTGAATTGGCAGCAGGCAGTGCTTTCTGTTGACTTTTCCAAAGAAAAGAAGGATTCATTGGAGGTGGAAGATGCGAACGAAGGAGAAAAGGAGGGAATGCCAGAAATGAACAGAGATCGTAATGCTTAAGGTAGTTAAGCTGTTTTTTTTGCTTTTGCATAGAGAATAGAGAAAACTTTGTATTTTGCGAAAAGAAAAGGACTTCCCCTTGTCAACTTCCGATGGCTATGCTAATATAAAGAAAGATATTGTCGCTAGAAACAGAGAGTCTATAAGGTTGCGGCAAGATTTTGTGACAATGTGGAAATGGAAAAAGAGATGGAGGAACACGATGAATCGTGAAATGATTATTATATTAGACTTCGGCGGTCAATATAATCAGTTGATTGCCAGACGTGTCAGAGAACATCACGTTTATTGCGAAATTATGCCTTGGAATAAACCCATTGCGGAAATTAAGGCAAAGAATCCCAAAGGGATTATCTTTACCGGTGGTCCCAATAGTGTGTATGATGAGAAATCTCCTCACTGTGACCCTGAGGTGTTTGAACTGGGAGTACCCGTTTTGGGTATTTGCTACGGCTGTCAGCTTATGGCATATACTTTGGGTGGTAAAGTTGGCAATGCTGACGAGAAGAGTGAATATGGCAAAACAGAAGTTGATTTCGATACAACAAGTAAGTTGTTTAAAGGAATCTCAGAAAAAGAAATTTGCTGGATGAGCCACACAGACTTTGTCACAGAGTTGCCTACAGGTTTTCGTATAACAGGGAAAACCGCAACCTGCCCGACAGCGGCTATGGAATGTCCAGAAAAAGGTTTCTATGCGGTGCAGTTCCATCCGGAAGTGAATCATACACCAAATGGCACAAAAATGCTTCGTAACTTTTTGTATGAAGTATGTGGATGTAGCGGTGATTGGACAATGACCAACTATATCGAAGATCAGATTCAGAAAATCAAGGAGCAGGTAGGGGATAAAAAGGCACTTTGTGCTCTCTCCGGTGGTGTAGATTCCAGCGTGGTTGCAGCATTGGTTTCCAAAGCAATCGGCAAACAGCTTACCTGTGTGTTTGTTGATCATGGCTTGATGCGTAAAAATGAAGGTGATGAAGTAGAAGCGGCATTCAAGGATATGTTTGATTCTCATTTTGTTCGTGTAAATGCACAGGAGCGTTTTCTGGACAAGCTGAAAGGCATAACAGACCCTGAAGCTAAGAGAAAGACGATTGGAGAAGAATTTATTCGTGTCTTTGAAGATGAAGCAAAGAAAATTGGTAAAGTAGATTTTCTGGTACAGGGAACGATTTATCCTGATGTAATCGAAAGTGGTTTGGGCGACTCTGCTGTGATTAAATCTCACCATAATGTAGGTGGCCTGCCTTCCGTTGTAGATTTTGAGGAACTCATTGAACCTCTGCGTCAGTTGTTTAAAGATGAGGTACGTCAGATGGGTCTGGAACTTGGTCTGCCGGAACATCTGGTTTGGAGACAGCCTTTCCCTGGCCCTGGCCTTGGTATACGTGTAATTGGTGAGGTAACAGAAGATAAACTGGAAATTCTGCGTGAAGCAGATGCGATTTTCCGTGAGGAAATTGCAGCAGCGGGCTTGGATAGAAGCATCAATCAGTATTTTGCCGTGATTACGGATATTCGTTCTGTAGGTGTTATGGGCGACTTTAGAACGTATGATTACACCATTGCACTTCGTGGAGTGACAACTACAGACTTTATGACAGCTGATTGGGCGAGAATTCCCTATGATGTGCTGGATCGTGTGTCTGTAAGAATTGTAAATGAAGTAAAACACGTCAACCGTATTGTGTATGACGTAACCTCTAAACCACCTGCTACAATTGAGTGGGAATAAGCAAAAAGTGGATATGAGGGCCTGCAAACCCTTGAAAACACTCACTTTTTGATTTTCAAAATCCCGTTTTGATAG
>JAHHTX010000045.1 GCA_020024255.1 Anaerotignum sp. | reverse complement strand
TTTTTGTAATAAAAAATAATGTGTGGCATTCTTCAGAATGTCTTTTCGAGGTATCAATAAAACGACACATTGTTATTAAAAATTCATTTTATAATAGTTTGTATGTACACTGAAAATAAGCTATTTTTTAGTGGCATGAAATGTCTTGAAATAGGCAATATTTTTGTTTAATGGTAAGTCTCTTTTTAATTTTACTATTATGTAAGTTTAATTGACAGATTGGGCAAGGTGTTTATGCCTTGCTTTTTTAAAACGAGGTGCGATATGGAACAGTATTTTGAAATCGGAAAAATTACGGGAACCCATGGGATTCGAGGAACAATGCGTGTATTCCCTACCACAGAAGACCCTTCTCGTTTTGCACGTTTAAAAGAAATTATCGTAGAGATTCGTGGGGAAAAACAAACCTTTCATATACAGAAGGTAGCATACCAAAAGAACATGATTCTTTTGACAGTAAAGGAAATTACAGACATCAACGTGGCAGAGCTCTACAAAAATGGCAGAATACTTATTCCTGATGCCGTTGCTATTCCTTTGGAAGAAAATGAATATTATACTCGTGATTTATATGGAATGGCAGTTGTAACAGAAGAAGGAGAACAGTTGGGGGAAATTGTCAATATCTTCGAAACTGGTGCAAATGATGTGTATGTGGTGAAAAAGAGCAAAGAGGACAAGGAACTTCTTTTGCCTGCCATTAAAGACTGTATTAAAAAAGTAGATGTGGCAGAAAAAAGAATGGTAGTACATTTGTTGGAAGGACTGAGAGAATGAAACAGTTTTTCGTACTGACATTGTTTCCTGATATGATTACCCAAACCCTTTCTTACAGTATTATGGGTAGGGCACAGAAGGAAGGGTATATTGCTGTGGAAGCTGTGAATATTCGAGATTTTACGTTAAACAAACAAAAACACGTTGACGACTATCCCTATGGCGGTGGCGCAGGAATGGTAATGCAGGCACAGCCTATTTATGATGCTTATGAGAGCATTTTGGAAAAAGCAAAAGGGGCAAGGGTAGTTTATCTGACTCCACAAGGACGTCCTTTTACCCAAAGAATTGCTGAAGAACTGGCCGAGGAAGATAATCTTGTTTTGCTTTGTGGACATTATGAAGGAGTAGACGAACGTATAATTGAAGAAATAGTGACAGATGAAATTTCTATGGGTGATTTTGTTTTAACAGGTGGTGAATTGGCTGCCATTACAATCATAGATGCTGTTTCCAGACTTGTTCCCGGTGTCCTTGGCAAAGCCGATTCTTATGCAGACGAGAGTTTTTCGGAAGGCATTTTGGAGTATCCCCAGTATACACGTCCGCCTGTATTTCACGGAAAAAAAGTCCCCGACATTCTCCTGAGTGGGCATCATGCCAACATTGACAAATGGCGAAGACAGCAGGCTCTTCTACGGACATGGAAAAAACGTCCTGACCTTTTGGAAACAGCAGTGCTGACAGAAACGGAACAAAAACTTGTGGAAACGTGGAAACTCCAGAAAAAAGATGCAGAAACTTTGTGATACCATTTTTTGTGCAGTTTTGCTGTTTCTTTACAAAAGATATAAATTTTTCTTATGATAAGATACAGGAATCTCACAGAATATCCGAAAAAGATTGATTGCCTTATCTAAGTATAGTATAATGATGTACTGGCAGAAATAAAAACTGCATGATTTGTAAATTTATGCAGTAAAATTAGACAGTAAGATTGTTTATGGAAAAATATTTATGGCAATTTGATAATATTTATGGTACATTTATAGGGTAAGGAGGCTGTTTTCAATATGTATAAAAGAATTGTGCTGAAATTGAGCGGAGAAGCACTTGCCGGTGAGCAAGAAGGGATTTCTTTCGATGATGCTGTCATCAGTGGTTTGGTGCAGCAGATCCGACAGGTTATGGAAATGGGCACACAGGTATGTCTGGTTGTAGGCGGTGGAAATTTTTGGAGAGGCAGAAGCGCAGATTCTAATATGGACAGAACAAAAGCCGACCAGATTGGGATGCTGGCAACAGTGATGAATGCCATTTATCTGGCAGATGCTTTCCGTCAGCAGGGTGTTCATGCTGTGGTGCAAACACCGATTACCATTGGTACTGTAACGGAATTGTTTTCAAAAGAAAGTGCAGTGGCACATTTGGAGAAAGGGGAAGTCTTGATTTTTGCAGCAGGGCTTGGGCATCCTTTCTTTTCTACAGATACGATTACAGCATTGCGTGGTGCAGAACTAGATGTAGACGGCTTATTCTTTGCAAAGAATATTGATGGGGTCTATGATGATGACCCGGCAGTAAACCCTAATGCAAAAAAATTTGACAACATTACTTCCGAAGATATTGTGAAGAAAAATTTGAAGGTTATTGATACTTCAGCAGCAGCACTCTGTTTTGAACAAAAAATCCCCGTTGTCATTTTCGGACTTAATGAAAAAGACAGTATTATGCGTGCAGTAAAAGGGGAAAAAATTGGTACACTGGTAACAGTATCATAAACAATTTAACTTGAGGAGGAATTTTAAATGGCATCTGAATTGACAAAAGTATATGAAGAAAAAATGAGCAAAACTATGACAGCATTGGACAATGATTATAGTACAATTCGTGCTGGTCGTGCAAATCCCCATGTATTGGACAGAATTATGGTAGATTATTACAATACGCCCACACCAATCAATCAGGTGGGAAATATTTCTGTTCCTGAACCTCGTATGATTCAGATCCAGCCTTGGGATACCAGTATGCTCAAAGCAATCGAAAAGGCAATCAATATGTCTGAGTTGGGTATTCATCCTGGGAATGACGGCAAAGTAATCCGTTTGATTTTCCCTGAACTTTCTGAAGAAAGAAGAAAAGAACTGAACAAAGAGGTAAAGAAAAAAGCAGAAGCATCTAAAGTTGCAGTTCGCAATATCAGACGTGATGCTATTGACAGCTTTAAAAAACAGGAAAAGAAAAAGGAAATTACAGAGGATGAATTGAAGGGCTTAGAAGATGAAATCCAGAAAATGACGGATAAATATATTGAACTCATTGATAAGAAATGCGACGATAAGTGTAAGGACATCTTGGCTGTTTAATTTTTCTGCAATGCTGTGCCCCTCTACTTTAGAGGGGCATTGTTGGTTACTGCATGATATGGAGGACAAAACACATGTTTTTTCAAAAAGGAACACAAACACTGGAAATTGATATGACAAGGATTCCCAATCATATTGCCATTATCATGGACGGAAACGGTAGATGGGCAAAAAAACGCTCTTTGCCAAGAAAAGCCGGTCACAAGGCAGGGGCAGAGGCTTTGGAAAGAATTATTGATGATTGCCGTGCTTTAGGTGTAAAACATTTGACAGTATACGCTTTTTCCACAGAGAACTGGAAACGCTCGCAGGAAGAAGTGGACGCCATTATGGATTTGCTGCGGCAGTATTTGAAAACATATTTCCGCCGCTTTATGAAGGACAATGTGAAGATGAACGTTATTGGGGAAATTAGCCGATTAGATGGGGATATTCAGGAACAGATACGGGAAATTGAAAAGCTGTCCAAAGATAAAGATGGTCTCTTTGTGCATATCGCTTTAAATTATGGCGGACGTGACGAATTGTGTCGTGCCGTTCAAAAACTGGCTGTCCAAATAGAAAAGGGTGCATTAGACAGTGAAACCATAACAGAAGATACGATTGAATCGTTTTTGGATACGGCAGGTACACCTGATCCAGAATTGGTTATACGTACTAGCGGTGAGGAGCGTATCAGCAATTTTCTGCTTTGGCAAATTGCTTATTCCGAATTTTATTTTACGGATACATTATGGCCTGATTTTAACAGACAATCCTTAGAAGAAGCCATTTACAGCTATCAAAACAGAGAACGTCGTTTTGGTGGCAGATGAGAAATAGGGGGCGAAGCAGATGAAAACAAGAATTATTTCGGCTGTTGTATTGCTTCCGCTGCTGATATTTCTGGTAGTAAGTGGCGGTCTTTGGCTGAAAATTACCATAGGAGTATTGAGTTTGATTGGAATGTATGAATTCTATCAGGCGTTTTCCAAAAATAACAAAGCGTTGCACATAATATGCTATGCGTTTGCTATTTTTTATATAGTTTTTTTAGAAAAAATCTATGCAAATTATTTATTTAATATATTTGTCTCCGTTTTCCTTGTTGTGCTTTTAATTTATACGGTTTTGTTTCATCAAAAGACGAATATTGTAGAGGGTATGAGTGGCTTTTTTGGCTTCTTCTATGCCTGCTTTCTGCTTTCTCACATCTATTTGATTAGACAATGTCCTGATGGGCAATGGCTTGTATGGTTGGCATTTATCTCTGCCTTTGGTTGTGACACCGGTGCATATTTTACAGGGGTTATCTGCGGAAAGCATAAGCTAATTCCAACACTCAGTCCCAATAAAACCATAGAAGGTTCTGTAGGCGGTATTGTGACAGCCACGGTTTTGGCACTTTTATACGGACTTTTGATTCAACATTTTGCTGACACAGGAAATGAAGTTATTCTTTTGATTTGTGGTGTGACAGGTTTCATTGGCTCAATTTTGTCCCAATTTGGTGACCTGGCAGCATCTTCCATGAAACGTTTGACAGGAATCAAAGACTTTGGCAATCTGATTCCCGGTCATGGCGGCATCATTGACCGTTTTGACAGTGTGCTTCTGACAGCACCTGCAGTGTATTATATTATTATTTGTTTATCCCATATCAATCTTGGTACTTCATTACACATTTAATATGTATCAATATATAACAGAGGTGTTAAATATGCGTGCGATTTCCGTTTTGGGTTCTACCGGTTCCATTGGTACACAAACTCTGGAAGTTGTGGAAATGTTAGGAAATATCCATGTTGCAGGAATCAGTGGAAACAAAAATATAGATTTATTGGAACAACAGGCAAGAAAATTCCGCCCCCGTCTTGTGGCGGTCATGGAAGAAACATATGCAAAAGAATTAAAGGCACGACTGACAGGTACAGGTTGTCAGGTGCTTTCCGGTATGGAAGGGTTAATCGCCATTGCCACCATGACAGAGATTGATACTGTTGTTACTTCTGTTGTGGGAAATGTCGGATTGGAGCCTACTTTCGCCGCTATTTCCGCAGGCAAAAATATTGCGCTTGCCAATAAAGAAACGCTTGTTTCTGCTGGTCAACTGGTCATGGATTTGGCAAAGGAAAAAGGCATTTCCATTTATCCTGTAGACAGTGAACATTCGGCAATTTTTCAGGCATTACAGGGAAATCAAGGAAACCAAATTCATCGTATTCTCCTGACAGCTTCCGGTGGGCCGTTCCTTGGTAAAACCAAGGCAGAACTGCAAAATGTTACCATTGCTGATGCGCTTTCACATCCAAATTGGTCTATGGGAAAGAAAATCACAGTAGATTCTGCAACATTGATGAATAAAGGGTTGGAGGTAATGGAGGCAAAATGGCTCTTTGGTGTAGAAACTAACCAAATTGAGGTTCTGGTGCATCCCCAAAGTATTGTTCATTCCGCTGTGGAATATGCAGACGGTGCAATTATGGCACAGATGGGAGAGCCGGATATGCGTGTACCGATACAGTATGCGTTGACCTATCCAAAGCGTATGGCAAATCCTTTTCCGAAAGTAGATTTTACAAAACGGGGAACTCTTACGTTTTCTCATCCAGATACGGAAACCTTCCCTTGCCTTTCCCTTGCATATCGTGCTTTGGAAACAGGCGGTACTATGCCTGCTGTGCTGAACGGTGCAAATGAAATTGCCGTTGCAAAATTTTTGTCGGGAGAAATCGGATTTTTGCAGATACCTGTACTAATAGAAAAAACCATGAACGCATATACTGTACAGGAAAGTAGAACCCTTGCAGATTTATTGAAAGCAGACAAATGGGCAAGAGAATTTGCCTTGCATACAAATTGAGCGTATTTTTTAGGAGGTGATTTCCATACTTTCTTCCATTATAATTGCGCTGATTGTTATTGGCGTATTGGTTATTGTACATGAATTTGGACATTTTATTGTTGCAAAGCTGACAGGAATACACGTTGAGGAGTTTGCGGTAGGTATGGGCAAAAAACTCTGTTCCAAACAAGTAGGAGAAACGGAGTACAGCCTGCATCTTCTGCCGCTTGGCGGTTATTGCCGTATGCACGGACTGACAGAGGAAGGAGAAATCGACGAACGTTCCTTTTTCTCAAAATCCATCGGTGTCCGTTTGGCAGTTATGGCAGCAGGCCCTTTTATGAATTTCCTGTTGGCAATTGTTTTTATTTTCGGACTGTCAGCCACCTCTACACTGACAGAGCCCATTATCACTGAGGTTGCAGCAAATTCTCCGGCGGCGGAAATCGGTTTGCAACCAGGAGATGAGATTTCCCGTATCAATGGAAAGAAAATTCATATCTATGAAGAAATGCAGAATATTATGTTTCAAAATGCAGAAAAACCCGTTGATTTAGAAATCAAAAGGGGGGATTCACTTTATCATTTTACATTGACACCTGCTTTTTCAGAGGAGTATCAGCGGTATCTTATGGGATTTACACCAAAAATCAATGTCGGAATGTTCGCAGAACCCGTAGAAGGCTATGAGAAAGCCACTTTTAGGGATACCGTGCACTACAGTTGGTATGCCATGCGATACTATGTCTATACCACAGCACAAGGATTACTTCGTGTCTTTACCTTTAATGCAGATAAAGACGAGTATGGTGGTCCAATCAGCATTATTAAGATGGTAGGGGACAGCTACGAGGCAGGATTGGCTTACAGCTTAAAAGCCGCTGTACAGAATGTTGTGTATATTGCCGCTGTATTAAGTGCCAATTTAGGTGTTTTAAATTTATTCCCTATTCCTTCGCTAGATGGTGGGCGAATATTGACCTTGCTTATTGAGGCAATCCGGAGGAAACCTTTATCTATGGAAACAGAAGAAAAACTGCAATTTATGGGCTTTCTATTTATTATGGGCTTTATGGCATTTGTCATTTATATGGACATCACGAAAATATTTTAAAAAAACTGACTTCGTTGAAAACGAAGTCAATTTTTTTATACTTTATCAAAAGGCAACTTCATACAAAAATTATGTATTACGTTGATACCACAAAATGGATTTATTACAAATGTGATAGAAATGTTCTTGGCTGTGGTTTTCTCAAGAGAATTCCAAATCTTATCAATCGTACAAACACTGCAACTGAAAATACGCTCTCCTGCAAGAGTTCTTCTTGAAAGAGAGCGTATTTTGTTTGTAACATTAACCTTTTTCTAAATATGGTTTTAAATACTTGCCGGTATAGGAATTTTCGATTTTACAGATTTCCTCTGGCGTACCACAGCCAACAACAGTACCACCACCTATGCCGCCTTCCGGCCCCAAGTCTATGATATAATCAGCAGTTTTAATGACATCTAAATTATGCTCAATGACAACAACTGTATTGCCGCCTTCCGTCAGTCGCTGCAGAATTTGCACGAGCTTATGAACGTCTGCCATATGCAGTCCTGTGGTGGGTTCATCCAATATATACATAGTGCGACCTGTACTGCGTTTACTCAGTTCCGTTGCCAATTTTACACGTTGTGCTTCGCCGCCGGACAGTGTGGTGGAAGACTGCCCAAGCTGTACATAGGAAAGACCCACATCGTAGAGGGTTTGCAACTTGCTTTTGATTCGGGGGATATTCTCAAAAAAGGAAAGTGCTTCCTCAACAGTCATTTCCAGTACATCGGAAATGGTTTTACCTTTATATTTCACTTCAAGCGTTTCTCTGTTATATCGCTTACCATGGCAGACTTCACAGGGAACATAAATATCCGGAAGAAAGTGCATTTCAATTTTGATTATACCATCTCCTGTACAGGCTTCACAGCGACCGCCTTTTACGTTGAAACTAAACCGCCCTTTTTGATAGCCACGCATCTTGGCTTCTGTTGTCTGGGCAAATACGTCCCGTATCATATCAAAAACCCCTGTATACGTTGCAGGATTGCTTCTTGGTGTTCTGCCAATGGGGGACTGGTCAATATTGATGACTTTATCCAAGGCATCTTGTCCCGTTATATCACCATGTTTTCCCGGACGCAACTTCGCATGATTCAAATCTTTTGCAAGACGTTTATAGAGAATTTCATTGACCAAAGAGCTTTTTCCCGAACCACTGACTCCTGTTACACAGGTAAAAACGCCAAGGGGAATTTCTACTTTGATATTCTTCAAATTGTTTTCTGATGCCTTGGTGATACGGAGCATAGCCTTTTTGTTGATTTTTCGTCGTTCTTTTGGTACAGCAATTTTTTTTCTGCCGCTTAGGTAATCACCCGTAACAGATGCAGTACAGGCTTTAATTTCATCTACTGTGCCGACACAAATGATTTCTCCGCCTTCTTTGCCTGCACCCGGTCCAACATCTACAATGCAGTCTGCTGCATACATAGTATCTTCATCATGCTCTACCACAATAAGAGAATTACCCAAATCACGGAGATGCTGCAATGTTTTTAACAGCCTATCATTATCTCGTTGATGCAGTCCAATACTCGGTTCATCAAGAATATAAACTACGCCAACCAGTCCTGAGCCAATTTGTGTTGCCAAACGAATACGTTGTGATTCGCCACCGGATAATGTGCCTGCGGCTCTGGACAAAGTTAAATATTCCAGTCCTACATCTGCCAAAAAACCGATTCTGGCACGGATTTCCTTTAGAATACGTTCTCCAATCATTTCTTCTCTGCCTGTCAAATGCAGTTCAGAAAAGAATTTCTGAATATCCGTAACAGATAAATCTGTTACTTCTGAAATATTTTTACCTCCCACCGTAATACCAAGAACTTCGGGACGCAACCTTTGTCCGTGGCAAACAGGGCATTGGATATTCGTCATATACTCCTCATATTCCCCACGCATAGACTCTGATGTTTCCCGATATCTTCTTTGCAGATTGGGGATAATCCCTTCAAAATCATAATCGTAAGTCCCTGTTCCACGTTGGTTGGTATAGGTAATCCGCAGTTTCTTTCCACCTGTTCCATAGAATATGATATGACGTATTTCTTTTGTCAGTTCACAGAAAGGCGTTTCCAAAGAGAAATCATATGTTTTAGACAATGTTTCAAAAAGTATACGACTCATACTGTCTTTATTTGTAATCGAATTATAGCCGGGGGCAGTAATTGCACCTTGCAAAATCGAAAGATTTTCGTTTGGCACAATCAACTGCTCATCAAATTTCATCTGCATACCCAAGCCGGTACAAGAAGGGCAGGCACCACTTGGATTGTTGAAAGAAAATAATCTCGGCTCAATTTCCATAAGGTCAATGCCGCAGTCGGGGCAGGAGAAATTCTGGCTGAAAACCAGTTCATTTTCGCCTTGATTTACATCAACCGTTAAAAGACCACCCGTTAATGCCATGACAGTTTCAATGGATTCTGTCAGTCTTTTTTGTATGCCATCTCGAATAACCAGACGATCCACAATGATTTCAATATTGTGCTTTTTATTTTTTTCGGGTTTGATTTCTTCGGATAAGTCATAAATGATACCATCTACACGCACACGGACATATCCGCTTTTTTTGGCATCCTCCAATAATTTTAAGTGTTCACCTTTTCTGCCCCGTACTACAGGTGCAAGAAGCTGTATTTTTGTTCTTTCTGGCAACTCGGAAATACGGTCTACAATCTGATCAATCGTTTGTTTTTTGATTTCCTTACCACATTTGGGACAATGGGGAATACCGATTCTGGCATAGAGCAGTCGAAGATAGTCATAAATTTCCGTAACCGTGCCGACGGTGGAACGGGGATTGTGACTTGTGGTTTTTTGGTCAATGGAAATAGCAGGGGAAAGCCCATCAATTTGGTCTACATCTGGCTTTTCCATCTGTCCTAAAAACTGTCTTGCATAAGAAGAAAGGGATTCTACATACCGCCTTTGTCCTTCTGCATATAGGGTATCAAAAGCAAGGGAGCTTTTTCCTGAGCCACTAACCCCTGTAAATACAACCATTTTATCCCTAGGAATTGTCAAGTCAACGTTTTTCAGATTATGCTCTCTGGCACCTCGTATGACAATATGGTTTTTCATCTTTTTTACATTCCCTTCTTTCCTTTTTAAGATAAATATTTTTTCCATTCCTGCAATTTATCACGCAGTTCTGCTGCTCTCTCAAACTGCAAGTCAGAGGCAGCTTGTTTCATTTCTTTTTCTGTTTTTTTCAAGAGTTTTTGCAATTCTGTTTTTGTCATGGATTCCGGGTCTTTTTCTAATCCAAATTTCTGTTTTTCCGTCACAGCCTTTGTTACCTTGATAACATCATGAACCTTTTTTACAATAGTTTGGGGGGTAATACCATGTGCTTTGTTGTATGCCTGCTGAATTTTGCGACGCCGTTCGGTTTCTCCAATGGCATATGCCATGCTTTCTGTCATAACATCAGCATACATAATGACACGTCCTTCCGCATTTCGGGCAGCACGTCCAATAGTCTGAATAAGAGAGGTTTCAGAACGAAGAAAACCTTCCTTATCTGCATCTAGAATGGCAACCAGACTGACCTCGGGAATATCCAAACCTTCTCGCAACAAGTTAATGCCCACAAGTACATCAAATACATCCATGCGCAAATCACGGATGATTTCCAGACGTTCTAGTGTGTCCACATCTGAATGAAGATACCGCACACGAATCCCTGTTTCTCGCATATAGTCTGTTAGGCTCTCTGCCATTTTCTTTGTCAGTGTTGTAACAAGTACCTTCTGTCCTTTTTCCGTTGTACGAAGAATTTCCGAAAGGAGGTCATCAATCTGCCCTGTAATGGGACGAACGGAAATTTCCGGGTCAAGAAGTCCGGTGGGGCGGATAATCTGCTCTGCTGTCTGCTGAGAATGTTGTTTTTCGTAAACAGACGGTGTTGCCGAAACAAAAAGCATCTGATGAATCTTGTCTTCAAATTCCGTAAACTTTAAAGGACGGTTATCCAGTGCCGAAGGAAGGCGAAATCCAAAATCGACCAATGTTGTTTTTCTGGAACGGTCACCTTCATACATGGCACGCACCTGCGGAATGGAAACATGGGATTCATCTGCAATGATGAGAAAATCTTCGGGAAAGAAATCCAAAAGGGTAAAGGGAGTGCTGCCTGCATCTCTCAAGGAAAGATGTCTGGAATAATTCTCAATACCAGTACAGAATCCCATTTCCTTCAACATTTCTATATCATAATTGGTTCGCTGCTCCAAACGCTGTGCTTCAAGAAGCTTGTCCTCTCGCCGCAATGTATCCAAGCGTTCCGCAAGTTCTGCTTCGATTCGCTGAATTGCCAGTTTCATTTTTTCGGGGGCAGTAACATAGTGTGATGCAGGGTAGATGGAGATGTGATTTCTTGTACTGAGTACTTCTCCCGTTATAACATCTATTTCCGTAATTCGGTCAATTTCATCACCAAAAAATTCCACCCTTACTCCTTGTTTTTCTTCGGAAACAGGAAAGATTTCCACGACATCACCACGCACACGAAAAGTACCACGACAGAAGTTTATGTCATTGCGATCATACTGCATTTCTAAAAGACTTCTCAAAACTTCATCACGGTCTTTTTCCATGCCTGGACGAAGGGAAAGCATCATACCATAATATTCTTCCGGATCACCTAAACCATAGATGCAGGATACACTGGATACAACAATAACATCTTCCCGTTCTACCAAGGCTGCTGTGGCAGAGTGACGCAGTTTGTCAATTTCATCATTAACCGAAGAATCCTTTGCAATATAAGTATCTGTACTTGGTACATAAGCCTCCGGCTGATAGTAGTCGTAGTAGGAAACAAAATATTCTACGGCATTTTCGGGAAAAAATTCTTTCAGTTCGTTATAAAGCTGTGCTGCCAATGTTTTATTGTGGGCAATAACAAGAGTAGGTTTTTGCAATTTTTCAATGACATTTGCCATAGTAAAGGTTTTTCCAGATCCTGTAACGCCTAGTAGAGTTTGAAATTTCAACCCCTCTTGAAAGCCTTTTGCAATTTTTTCGATTGCCTGCGGCTGGTCACCAGTAGGCTGATATTCTGCACGCATTTTAAATACTTTTTCCATATTTGCACCTCATTCGTTTCTATCTGTACAAATCATAAATGTACTGGTATTTTACCACAAACTCCAACAGCCTGCAAACATAAGTTCTGTTTTCTAGTATTTTCCGAAATTCATAGAATGATGCAAGAAATGACACAATAAAAAAACCGTACAAACAGGCATATGCCTACGGTTCAGCCTGTAGAAAAAGTAATTTCTACCCTTTTTCAAAATGCGGAAGGATTTGGGAAATGAAGGGTTTCCCAAATGGAATCCGCAATGGGAATTCATTTCCCATGAGGAAAAGCAGAAGTTTCAAGGCTTTTTTTTGCCATTGGAATTTCTGCTTTATTCTTCTGTCTGCACGGTTTTAAAAACGCAAATTGTATGAAAAAATGTAAAAACTGCATTATTGGTGTGACAATCCAGACAGGGATTGTGTAATGGAAAAATACCTCGTGTTTGCCATAAGAAATACTCTCCTTTTTTGATGGGGGACTTTTACAGTAGCGAAAATGGGCTACGCTTTGGTATTGTTTCTCAGTTGCCTTGTTGAAGCGTATAAAGCAATTTTTCCAATTAGCAATTCTTTTAAGAAAG
Source organism: Anaerotignum sp. (assembly GCA_020024255.1). GTDB lineage: Bacteria > Bacillota > Clostridia > Lachnospirales > Anaerotignaceae > Anaerotignum. The sequence continues at coordinate 3,424 of JAHHTX010000045.1, read as the reverse complement.
AATAGAAACTTCAAAGTCTTTTCCATCAGCATAAGTTTCCAAAAGTTCTTTGGCAAGAGGAAGTAATTTGTCCATTTCTTCACCACCATTGAAGGTATAAAAGAACAAAAGGAATTCTTCTGTGGCATTGGTAACCATAGTTCTGGTACTGTCACTGGTAGGATTACCAAAAGCACCCTTATCATCAAAAAGGGCAGGGAGATATTCAATATTTAACACGTCTTTACCAATACCTTGATAAACAGTACCTTCCGGCGCACGTTCCCACATAATATTTCCTTCAATTTTTTTCAAATCATAGATACCCATAGAATAGCCAGTCAAAATAGAAAGGTAATTGACAATATCCACAATATTATTGATATAATACAATCCTCTTTCTTTGGAAATACGGCGACACATGGCTTCTGCAGAGCTGCGATAACGATTTGGTTCTTTGCCCAAAGCTTTATAGGCTTTTCGGGTAGACTGGATATATTCTCGCTTATTTGCCTTGGAAAGTTCTACATGAGAAAGTTCCTCGATTTTTTCATTAAATAAAGTCAAAAAGGCTTCGTCATCGGGACGAACAGAAATCTTACCTTGTAAAATGCCTAATACAGCATCGGGGCAGCGTGTTTTTAATTCAGTACCGATAGTAACGGATCTCATACAATTACAACTCCTTTTTTTAAATTGAAATACTAGATTTTTAATACTTTTAACAATAACGCAATTTTTTTTATTGTCAAGGGGAAAATTTTCGTGGCAGATGTTGAAATTTTTTGTAAAAACAGGTATCATACAAGACAGAAAGGGGAGAAAAACATGGATGAATTGACATTACTTATTTCTTTTACAGAATACTATGGCTTCTTAAAAAATATCCCTGGCAACAGGGTGTATACCACTCTTGATCATGTAGGGATGCTGACAAATGTGTTAGAAAGCGGAAAGCAGTTTCCAGATATGGATTTGGATTTTTATATTGGCATGGTAGATGGTATGATGGCTGGTGCTATGGCTATGGAAAATGATATGCCGCAAAAAGCATTTGGCGGTTATCAGGAAAGAACTGCACTTTTGCTAGATGTAATCGGGCGTATTGCCAAAAAACATCATATGAATGCAAAAGAAGCCTGCAATTTGTACTACAACTCTCGTACAGCTGCAGAAGTGGCAGATGATAGAACCGGTTATTACAAAAAGTCTGCAGATGAGATATTTGCACTGGTAGAAAAGGAATAAAAGAAAAAACAACAGAGTGAAGCCCCTGTCGTGTTGGGAATTTCCCTCTGTTGTTTTTTTAGCAGACATCAAATTGATTGTAATAAATTCGTAACCTATGAACTACAAAAATATGTTAGAATAACAAGAGAATGGAAAATGATAAAAGGAGTCAAGTCATATGAAATATCGGATAAAAAAGCTGACAGCAGCAGTTTTGGGGGCAGTTTTTCTTTTGACAACAGTTCCTGCCGTGTCGGTTGCAGCAGCTGAACAAGAGCAGCGTGCTGTTTGGATTTCTACAGTATATCGTGCTGATTATCCAAAAGCACAGAATGATGTGGCAGCACAGAAAGCAGAATATATACAAAAACTGGATGCTGCAAAGAAATTAGGTATGAATACCGCTGTGGTGCAGGTACGTCCCAAAGGCGATGCCCTATATGCATCAGAATTGAATCCATGGAGTGCTGTATTGACAGGAACACAGGGAAAATATCCCGGTTTTGACCCTATGGAATTTATGATTGAAGAAACGCACAAAAGGGGGATGGAATTTCATGCTTGGATGAATCCTTACCGCATTACCACATCAGGAACAGATTTGGCGGCACTTGCCCCGAATCATCCTGCAAGGAAACATCCTGACTGGGTATTGACTTACAAAAATGCAATGTATTTTAATCCTGCAAAAGAGGAAGTAAAACAATATATTGTAGATTCTGTTGCAGAAGTGGTGAAAAAGTATGATGTGGATGCTATTCATTTTGACGATTATTTCTACCCTTCCAACTATCCACTTTCAAAAGGTGAGGGGAAAGATGGTGCAGAAGCGAACCAAAGGCGAAATAATGTCAATGATTTGATAGAAAGAATCCATAAAGAAATCAAGAGGATTAAGCCCAAAGTAGAGTTCGGCATCAGTCCCATGGGAATCTGGAAAAACAAATCCTCCGACCCTAACGGCTCTGATACCAAAGGGGCAGAGGGTTATTATTCCGTATACGGAGATGCTGTGACATGGGTAAAAAATGGATGGGTGGACTACATCGTACCCCAAATTTACTGGGAACCCGGTCACAAAAGTGCAGATTATGAAACTTTGGTTAAATGGTGGAATAATATTGTAGACGGTACAAATGTTGACCTTTATATTGGGCAGGGGATTTATCGTGACCCTGTGGCTTCCCAAATTGCAAAGGAACTGCAAATCAACGAAAAGTACCAAAATGTAGATGGGAGTTTTTATTTCAGTCTGCGAGATTTATTAGAAAATCGACAGGGTGCAGCAACAGCCATACAGAAATATTATGCAGAAAAAGACAAGGGCAATTCCGCTGAAAAGCCCCAAGTACCGATAAAACCGGAGTTGCCACCCATTGTACCACCTTCTTTACCCGTAAAACCGGAAACACTGCCAAAACCGCAGGCACCACAAAAGGGTAATCGACAGGCATATGGCGGCAGAGCAAATCTGACTGTTGATGGCAAACCTAAAGAAATAGATATTTATCTTATTGATGATTACAGCTATTTTAAACTGCGTGATATTGCTTATGCAGTTTCTGGTACAAAAAAGCAGTTTACTACTGTTTGGATTGAAAAAGAGGCAGCTATTCATTTGCAAACAGGAGTACCTTATGAAGCAAAAGGAATAGAAGGTAAGAAGGAGACGGGAAAAAATGCTTTGGCAATACCTTCTACTGCCAATCTTTTTGTAGATGGTAAGGCAAAAGGAGCTTTGGCATACACCATCAACGACTATACCTATTTTAAATTGCGTGACATCGGCAAACTGGTAGATTTCCATGTAACATGGGACGAAAAAACAGCTACTATCGGCATAGATACCACTAAAGGGTATGAAAAATAAACGTATACATAAAATAGGAATAGAAAACGGAAGGGAAGTGCATTTATGACACAGATGGATATTGTGACAAAACTGATTCCGATTATACTTGTCGTTTGCATTGTATATTTCAATATGAGACGGATGCAGAAAAATTTAAAAGTAATGAAAAAAGAGCAAAATGCCAATTCATGCGCAAGATCCTGTGGCGGTTCTTGTAAGGGATGCTCGAGTAGCGCCAGCTGTACTTCTGTACAAGAAAAAACACAAGATAATAAGAAATAAAATTTTAATAAAATTTTTAAAAAAAACGAGCATTTTTAAAATTTCTATGATATAACGTTAAGCATATTGTAAGAATTTACA
>JAHHTX010000044.1 GCA_020024255.1 Anaerotignum sp. | reverse complement strand
TAATTATTCTTAATTACATATCTGTTTTTTCTTTTTTTCCCATGGACGCATCCAATAAAAGAATACAGAAAGAAAGGTGGAAATCGTCCAGCCTATGGGCCACGACAACCAAATGCCCACAGAATCCATGTGCATTCCCTTAACAAAGACAAAAGCCAATATCACACGCAGGAGCAAGTCAGAAAATGTGGAAATCATGAAATACTGTACAGAACCTGTACCACGCAGCACCCCATCACACATAATCTTAATCATCGCAACAAAATAGAAAGGAGAGGTTATACGCAGGAACCATACTCCGGTCTGTATGGCTGCCTGACTTTCACTTTTCATAAACAGCCCAATGGCATACTTTCCAAAGAAGAAGTATGCAAGAACAAAAGGCAAACAGACCAATAAACCAATAAACAGACCACTGCGTAGTCCTTCCTGCACACGTTCATTTTTGCCTGCCCCCATATTCTGTGCGGTAAAAGAAGAAACCGCATTGGACAGTGTACTAAGACAGGTCATGCTGAATGTATTGAGTTTTATGGCAGAAGAATATCCTGCCACAACGGCAGAACCAAAGCTGTTAACGAGGCTCTGAATGAATAAATTCCCTACAGAAACGAAACTTTGCTGTAAAATACTGGGAACAGCAATCCATGAAATTTTTCCCAAAAGATGAAAAGAAAAAATAGGAAACGGCTTTGTGGTATGCAAATGTTTCAGCCTTAAAGCAAGGGCAATCATTGCCAATACACAAGAAACCCCCTGTGCCGCAAAAGTTGCCCAAGCAACACCTGCAACACCCATATGAAAACCAATGACAAAAAGTAAATCCAATATAATATTACTGATAGAAGAGCCAATCAGAAAATATAAAGGTGTACGGGAATCGCCAAGGGCAGTGAAAACCCCCGTACAAACATTATAAAGAAAAAGAAAGATAAAGCCATAAATATAGATATGTAGATAGGTCGTCCCGTCTTGGAAGATATTTTCCGGTGTTTGGAGCATACAAAGCATGGATTCGCCTTTTACCACACCAAAAATTGTCAATATTACACTAAGGACAACACAAGCAATAAAAATAGTGGAAATTGCCGATTTCAGATAAAGATATTGCTTTGCCCCAAAAAAACGGGAAATCACCACAGAACAACCTACACTGGTTCCCACAGCAATTGCCATAAAAATCATGGTAATGGGATAAGATGCCCCTACTGCTGCCAGTGCATCTTCGCTGATAAACCGTCCTGCAATCATGCTGTCTGCAATTTGATAAACCTGCTGGAAAGCAACACTGATAAGCATGGGAATCGAAAATGCCCAAAGGCGTTTTTTCGTATTGCCCGTTGTCAAATCTGTAATCATGATACTACTGCACCTCTTTTTGAAATACGCATAAACTAATCAATTCATACAATATTACCCGAGAAAAGCATATTTAGGATATTCTTTTCTTTGCAGGTATATTATACTACGGAAATAGGAATCGGAAAAGGAAATTTCACCGGAATACAGCCAAAAGCACTGTTTCATTTTTTTCGGTTTTTTTCCATTTTCCTGTCCTGTAATTTTTTGTCAGTTTGCTCATATTTTCTATAGAAAGTTTTAACAATTTTTTCATCGTCTTGTGGTACATTTTGTGGTATGATAAGTAAAATATATGAAACAGGAGGTTTTTTTTATATGGCAAAGCTGTATTTCAGGTATGGCGCAATGGGCAGTTCCAAATCTGCACAGGCACTCATTACAAAATTCAATTATGAAGAACGGGGAATGCGTGTCTGGCTGCTGAAGCCTTCTGCCGATATCCGTATGGAAAAAGATACTGTTGCTAGCCGTATCGGTCTTTCTGCTCCAGCCGACATCATTACGCCCAATATGAATATTTATCATATTTTTCAGGAAAGAGAACAAGAGTTTTATGATGTGATTATTGCAGACGAGGCACAATTCTTTCTGCCTGCCCAAATCGAACAGCTGCGGCATATTGTCGATGACTATAATGTATCCGTATTCTGTTTTGGTCTTAGAACGGACTTTTGTACAAAACTCTTTCCCGGCAGTGCAAGACTTTTTGAAATTGCCGATTCCGTTACAGAGCTAAAAACAGTCTGTTCCTGTGGTGGCAAAGCCATCGTCAATGCCCGTCTGGACAGCAGTGGCAATGTCATGACAGCAGGCGAACAGATTTACATTGGCGGAAACGAAAGCTACCGCCCCATGTGTTACAAGTGCTGGCAGAAAGCCATATCAAAAACACAACATTCCCAATCGTGAAAAATGATAATTTCCTTTTCGGGACAGCCGCAAATTTTTGCTGTTGATAGAATAGAAAGACTAAGATTAAAGAAGGGACACCGCTATGCAAAACAAAAAAATGAAATTATCCAATCTGCAAATTGTAGCTCTGGGATTCTTTCTGACGATCCTCATGGGAACAATTCTGCTTTGTCTGCCTATTGCTACGGCAGATGGGGAAACCACAACAATACTGGATGCCCTTTTTACGGCAGTTTCCGCTACCTGTGTAACCGGACTGGTTGTTTATGATACCGGAACACACTGGTCACTTTTCGGACAAATTGTCATCATTGGGCTGATTCAAATCGGCGGACTTGGGTTTATGACTTTTTCTCTTGGTTTTTTGATGCTCATGCGAAAGAAAATCGGTCTGAGACACAGAGAAGTAATGGTAGAAAGCATCAATTCTACACAGCTTGGAGGTATTGTCCGTCTGACCAAAAAAATACTGATTGGCACTCTCCTTTTTGAAAGTATTGGGGCAGTTTTGTTGTCCATTCGTTTTATTCCGGAATTCGGACTAATTCGAGGTATTTATTTCAGTATTTTTCATGCCATATCGGCTTTCTGCAATGCAGGCTTTGACCTTTTTGGCGGTTACAACTCCATTGTTGCCTATTCCGATGATCTTCTCATCAATTTTACCCTGATGGGTCTGATTACCATAGGCGGACTGGGGTTTCTGGTTTGGGAGGATATTTGGAACAAAAAAACCGCTTGGAAAAAATATCGACTGCAAACGAAAATCGTACTTTCCACTTCCTTCTTTTTGACAGTAGGCGGTGGTCTTTTGATTTTCTTTATGGAACGACATAATCCCATTATGGGAACGGGCATTCAGGAACGGATTTTGACTTCCCTTTTCCAATCCTGCACCACAAGAACAGCCGGCTTTAACTCCGTAGACCCTGCGGCACTTTCCGGCGGAAGCAAAGTCGTAATGATGCTTCTTATGTTTGTAGGGGGAAGTCCCGGCTCTACCGCAGGGGGAATCAAAACCACAACATTGGTTGTTGTCATCATGTATACCATTGCAGGTGTACGCCACGGCAGAGGGGCACATATCTTTGACAGACGTCTATCAGAAGAAGCTCTGCATAAAGCCATATTTGTGTTATTTATCAATTTGACCTTTGTGCTAAGTGGTGTTATCATCATTTGTTGTATCCAGAATTTAGATGTCACAGATTTATTTTTTGAAGTATTTTCTGCTATGGGTACGGTAGGCATTACCACCGGAATAACCAGAGAGCTTGTTCCTTTGTCAAAATGCGTCATCATTTTCTTGATGTATTGTGGCAGAGTGGGCAGCGTTTCCTTTGCTGTTGCTCTTTTGGAACGGAAAGTAACGCCTCCCGTCACACTCCCTATTGAAAAAATTACCATTGGATAAGAAACCATTGGATAAGAAACCATTGGATAAGAAACTGAGGTGTATCAAATGAAATCTTTTTTAATCATTGGCATGGGGTCATTCGGACATCATCTTTGCCGTACTTTTGCGGAAACAGACTGTGAAATTATGGTTGCCGACATCAATGCTGAAGCTGTGGAAGATGTGCTTGTGCTTGGAGTCAGTGCCAGAATTGGTGATTGCAGCAATCCCGATGTTCTTGCTTCTTTTGGTCTGAATCTCTTTGATGCCTGCTTTGTCTGCATGGGAACGGATTTTCAGCACAGTTTGGAAATCACCAGCCTTTTAAAGGAAATGGGGGCAAAAAAAGTCTTTGCCAAGGCAGATCAGGATATTCAGGCAAAGTTTCTCCGCAAAAACGGTGCAGACATTGTCATTTATCCGGAAAAGGATATTGCCGCACAGCTTGCTGTGGAAGCAAGTTATGACAATATTTTTGACTGTATCCCCTTTGTCGATAACTATTATATAGTAGAAATCCAGCCGGCAGAGGAATGGATTGGAAAATCTGTGGGGGAAATCAATTTCCGTGCCAAATACAACCTAACCATTATCGCAACCAAAAAAGGTACGGCTATATCCCCTATTCCTCCTGTGGAATATGTATTCCAGGAGGACGAACATCTTATGGTACTTGGGCACATGGACGATGTCAAACGTGTTATGGGAACCGTAGGGCATAAGAAAAAGAACCATTGAAAAAAACGCTCTTTCTTTACAAGCAGAAAATTTTAACGGGAAAACCGTATTTTTGCAGTATTTTCTACTTGCAAGAAGGGGCATTTCTCTGTTAAACTATAATAATGTAAAAGTATGCCTTTTTGTATTCTCCAAACAAAAGGCTGAAATCGAATTTTTTGAACGAGGTGAACCAAAAATGGGTTTATTGGAAAAAATATTTGGGAACTACAGTGAAAAGGAAATCAAAAAAATCACACCTCTTGTGAATAAAATTGAAACACTTGGTTCCACCTATGCGACATTGTCCGATGAGGAGTTGCGTGGGAAAACGCAGGAATTTAAAGACCGTCTTGCAAAAGGTGAAACAACAAATGATATTCTGCCAGAGGCTTATGCCGTTGTCAGAGAAGCGGCTTCCCGTCCCCATGTTCTGGGCATGAAACATTTCCGTGTACAGCTTATGGGTGGTATTGTCATGCATCAGGGACGTATTGCCGAAATGCGTACAGGTGAAGGGAAAACCCTTGTGGCTACCCTTCCTGCCTACCTCAATGCACTGGAAGGCAAAGGTGTACACGTTATCACAGTTAACGATTATCTGGCAGAACGTGACAGCAACTGGGTAAGACCCCTCTTTGAATTTCTCGGCATGACTGTTGGGGTTATCTTAAACAGCATGGAGTCAAATGAACGCCGTGCAGCCTATGCTTGCGACATTACTTATGGCACAAACAACGAATTTGGCTTTGACTATCTTCGTGATAACATGGTGGTCAGAAAAGAAAGCATGGTACAGCGTGACTTGCACTTTGCCATCATCGACGAAGTGGACTCCGTCCTGATTGACGAAGCCCGTACGCCTCTGATTATTTCCGGCAGTGGTTCCAAGTCCACCGACTTGTATCGTGTTGCGGATATTTTCGTCAAACAACTGAAAAAAGGCCGTATTGTCAACGAAGAAGAAGCCATGAATCCCCTTTTAAAAGAAGAATTGCAGGAAGAAGGGGACTTCATTCTGGACGAAAAGGCAAAGAGCGTTGTGCTGACACAGGAAGGGGTAGAAAAAGCAGAAAAATTCTTCTCTGTGGAAAACCTTTCTGATCCGGAAAACTTGGAGCTGCAACACCACATCAACAATGCCCTGAAGGCAAACTACAATATGCACATAGATAAAGACTATGTGATAAACGAAGGGGAAATCGTCATTGTAGACGAATTTACGGGACGTATGATGCCCGGAAGACGCTACTCCGACGGTCTTCACCAAGCAATCGAAGCAAAAGAAAACGTACAGGTAAAACGAGAAAGCAAAACTCTTGCTACAATCACATTCCAGAACTACTTCAACAAGTATACAAAAAAATGTGGCATGACCGGTACGGCAAAAACAGAAGAAGATGAATTCCGCAATATTTACAGTATGGACGTTGTGGAAATTCCCACAAACAAACCTGTGGCAAGAAAAGACCTGCAAGATGTGGTATACCGCACAGAGGCAGGTAAATTCCGTGCTGTTGTCAAGGATATTGCCAAATCACACGAAATCGGTCAGCCTGTACTGGTTGGTACAGTCACCATTGATAAATCCGAAGAACTCAGCAAACTCCTGAAACGGGAAGGTATCCCCCATCAGGTTTTGAATGCCAAATACCATGCAAAAGAAGCAGAAATTGTTTCCCTTGCCGGTCAGAAAGGTGCCGTTACCATTGCCACCAACATGGCAGGTCGTGGTACGGATATTAAACTTGGGGAAGGTGTTGCCGAACTGGGCGGTCTGAAAATCATTGGTACAGAACGTCATGAATCCAGACGTATTGACAACCAGCTCCGTGGACGTGCAGGACGTCAGGGCGACCCCGGCGAATCCAGATTCTACATTTCCCTTGAGGATACCCTTATGCGTTTATTTGGCTCCGAAAGAACCATGAAAGTCGTAGATGCTATGGGTATGCAAGAAGATGAACCGATTGAAGCAAATATGCTGACAAAAGCCATCGAAAATGCACAGAAAAAGGTAGAGGGCAACAACTTTGCCATCAGAAAACACCTTTTGGAATATGACCAAGTCATGAACGAACAAAGAGAAGTGATTTATGGAGAACGCCGCCGTGTGCTTTATGGCGAAAACCTCCGTGACAGTATCATGGGCATGATTAAAGATACCATCGGCAGAATTATAGATACCCACATTGGGGAAGATCAGCTGCCTGAAGAATGGGATATGGCGACATTAAGCGAAGCCTTCTCCAGCATTGTGCCCATTGGCAAAATCAACATAAAAGACGATGCCTTAATCGGCATGACAAAAGAAAAAATGAAAGAATCCCTGCAAAATCTAGGGGTACAGCTTTATGAAGCAAAAGAAAAAGAAATCGGGGACGAAGAACGGATGCGTGAACTGGAACGTGTCATTATGCTCCGTGTCATTGACCAGAAATGGATGGATCATATTGATGATATGGACCAAATGCGTCAGGGCATCGGTCTGCACGCTTATGCACAGCGTGACCCCCTTATTGAATACAAATTTGCAGCTTACGATATGTTTGAGGACATGAGCCACTTTATTCAGGAAGATACCCTGAAAATTCTCTACCGTGTTCACATTGAAACAGAGGCGGAAAGAGAAGAAGTACAGCGACCCATGTTTACAAACAAAGATGACAGCACAGTAAAACAGCCGAAAAAACGCAAAGATGAAAAAATCGGCAGAAACGACCCTTGCCCTTGCGGCAGCGGCAAAAAATACAAACAGTGCTGTGGCAGAAATGCCTAACCACAAAAGCAATAGGGCATAATATCCCGAAAAATTTACGCATGGATACCAAAGTTTTTGCTTTGGTTTCATATAATAAAAAAATTTATCTTGAAAAGGAGATGATTTTGTATGTTCGATTTAAAACAGATCCGTATTGGACTATCTGCTTACGACGAAAAATTAGAGGAAATGGGGGCTTCACTTTGACGTCGCAGGCGCAAAGGAAAAGATAGCCGAACTGGAAGAACTTTCTGCCGATCCGGATTTTTGGAATGATTTGGAAAACAGTCAAAAGACACTCCAAAAATTAAAAGGGTTGAAAACAACGGTGGAAAACTATGAAAATCTGGTTTCCACATATGAAGACATCATGACACTCACCGAAATGGGCATTGAGGAAGACGATGAAAGCATTTATGGAGAAGTGAAGGAAATGTATGACACATTCCTTACCGAATATGAAGAACTCCACATTAAAACCATGTTGGACGGAGAATATGACCGCAATAATGCTATTGTTACGCTCCATGCGGGAACCGGCGGCACAGAAGCCTGTGACTGGACCAGTATGTTGTATCGTATGTACAACAAGTGGGCAGCAAAATCCGGCTTTGAAGTGGAAGTTCTGGATATGCTGGAAGAAGATACAGCAGGGATAAAATCCGTTACCATACAGGTAAACGGAGAAAATGCCTATGGTTATCTGAAAAGCGAAAAAGGGATTCACCGTCTTGTGCGTGTTTCTCCCTTCGACAGCTCCGGCAGACGGCATACCTCTTTTGCATCTTGTGATGTTATGCCGGAAATCGAAAACGATAATGAAATCGAAATCAAAGCAGATGATATTCGTATTGACACCTACCGTGCCAGCGGTGCCGGTGGACAGCACATTAACAAAACATCTTCTGCAATCCGTATTACCCACTTTCCTACGGGAATCGTGGTACAGTGCCAAGATGAAAGAAGCCAGTTCAGCAACAAGGAAAGAGCCTTCAAAATGCTGAAAAGTAAACTCCTCTCTTTGAAAATCGAAGAGCAGATGCAAAAACTGGCGGAAATCCGTGGCGATGTGAAGGAAATCGGCTGGGGCAGCCAGATTCGTTCCTATGTATTCATGCCCTATACCATGGTAAAAGACCATCGTACCGGCGAGGAAACAGGAAATATCAATGCAGTAATGGATGGCAATATTGATAACTTTATCAGTGCATATCTTGCATGGATACACAGCTGATACAACAAAATTACAAATAAGAAGGAAAGGAGCGTATTGCCTTGCAGGAAATCAAGATTACCCCAAGGGAGGAGAATCAAAGACTGGATAAATATCTCATGAAGTATATGAACAAAGCCCCTAAAGGCTTTCTTTATAAAATGCTCCGCAAAAAACGCATAAAATATAATGGCGGCAAAGCGGAGGGAAATGAGATATTGCAAACAGGCGATACGCTTCAACTTTATCTGGCAGAGGAAACCATATCTTCTTTTATGGAAGAAAAGACAATTCCCATGGCAGAACGCCATTTTGGCATTGTCTATGAGGACGACAATCTCCTTGTGGTCAACAAGCCGGCAGGGCTGCTTTCCCATCCCCAACGAGATGATGAACGCAACACCCTCATTGACCAGATTCTTTCCTATCTTTATGAAAAAGGACAATACAATCCCAAAAAGGACAGCACATTCACTCCTGCTCTGTGTAACCGCTTGGACAGAAATACCAGCGGCATTGTCATTGCAGGCAAAACATTAGCCGCAGTACAGGCAGTGAACGAAGCTATCCGCAAGGGAACCGTGGAAAAATATTATCTGACCTTAGTGGCAGGCACTCTGGACAAAGCAGGCGAAATTTCTTACTATCTTGCAAAAGACCAAGAAAAAAATGAAGTACACACTGCCAAAGCAAAAACGGCAGGCTTTCGTTCTGCTCTTACAAAGTATCGTCCCCTTGCCCACACCAATGCTTATACCCTTCTGGAAATTCAGCTGATTACGGGAAAAACCCATCAAATCCGTGCCCATATGCAGGCAATCGGGCATCCTGTAGCAGGTGACAGAAAATACGGTGACGAGGAAATCAACCGCCGAATACGGCAGGATTTTGCCCTTTCCAATCAGTGTCTTCATGCAGAAAAAATACGCTTTTTGGAAAAGGAGGGATTTCTCTCCTATCTGTATCAAAAAGAATTGACAGCACCAATGCCGCAAAAAATGCAGGCTGCCTGCACAGGGCTGTTCGGTAATACATGGGGTCTGTGAAAACAGAAAGGAGGATTGTAATGAAAGCAATCATATTGGCAGCAGGCTATGCGACAAGGCTTTATCCTTTGACCATAGACCGCCCCAAAGCACTGCTTCCCATAAACGGAAAACCCATTATTGATTATATCGTAAAAGAATTGAATACCATACAAGAAATTGATAACATCTATGTGGTGACAAACAGCCGTTTTGCCTCCCATTTCACCGACTGGGCAAAAAATGTGCCTTCTTCTGTTCCTGTGGAAATCGTAGACGACGGCACAACGAATGATACCAACAAAAAAGGAGCCGTTGGGGATATTGGCTTTGTTATTGACAAAAAACACATTGCAGACGAAATGCTTGTCATTGCTGGCGACAATTTCTTTACTTATGCACTAAAGGATTATGTAGACTTTTACAGGGAAAAAGACAGGGACTGTGTCTGTGTCAAAGAATGGCAGGATAAAAAAGAACTTTCCCAATTTGGTGTTGCCCTGTTAGACGAAAAAGGCATGGTATTGGACATTGAAGAAAAACCTGCCCACCCCAAATCCAATATGGCAGTATTTGCCACCTATCTGTACAAAAAAGATACGGTTCCCCTCTTTCGGGAATATCTGGCTGGGGGCAACAATCCCGATGCGCCGGGAAATTTCCCCGCATGGCTCTACAAGCAAAAGGAAGTCTATGCCTACCCCATTCAAGGGGAATGTTTTGACATCGGTACACCGGAAAGCTACTATGCCGTATGCAAAATGTATGAAAACCAATAAATAAGAAAAACGCCTGTGGTGTGAGCGGTTTCGGGTTTTGGCGGTTGCAAAGATAAATACAGAGAAAAGCCGACACACAGATTTTACAGGTGTCGGATTTTTTTCGGAAAAAATAAACAGACAGGAAAAAGGAGAAGGATTATGGAGTGGATAGAAGTTTTTGTTTCTGTTTCCCCTATGGGACTGGAGCCAATAGAAGGTGTTTTGTACCAGTGCGGGCTGACGGGCTTGATGATTCACGATGAACGGGATTTTCAGGAATTTTTGGAAAACCCCGAAAGAGACTGGGACTATGTGGCAGACGAACTGGTTGAGGAAAAAGAAGGGCAGACAACAGGCATTACCTTTTTCCTTCGGGATAACCTCTATGGCAGGGAACAACTCATACAGATTAAAGATGCCCTGCAAAATGTAAAAAAACAGGAACAGGAAATAGATTTGGGTTCCTTGGAAATAACCATGAAAAACATTGCTGAAGAAGATTGGGCAAATAATTGGAAAAAGTATTTCAAACCTTTTCCTGTGGGCGAACGGCTTTTGATACAGCCTTCTTGGGAAGACACACCAAAAACAGACCGTGTTATACTGAAAATTGATCCGGGTCACATTTTTGGCACAGGAACCCACGAAACCACACAGCTTTGTATGGAGCTTATTGAAAAATATACACAAGATAAAGATATGGTGTTAGACATCGGCTGTGGCAGTGGTATTCTTTCTATTGCCTCTTTGCTCCTTGGTGCAGGAGAAGCCGATGCCGTAGACATTGACCCCAACGCCATAGAAATCGCTTATGAAAACAGCGACAGAAACCATATTGACCGCAGTACATACCATGTAGCCGCAGGTAATATTCTGGAGGACGAAGAACTCCACACCAAATACAGCGGCAAAACATACCGTCTGGTGGTAGCCAATATCGTTGCTGATGTGATTATTGCCCTGACAAAGAAAGTACCCGACTATATTCAGGACGGCGGCACATTCCTTTGCAGCGGCATCATTACAGAGCGAAAAGATGACGTTCTCACAGCACTGAAAAACGGTGGATTCCGTGTTCTGGATATTTTAGAAAAGGGAAGCTGGGTTGCCATTGCGTCCACTTATGAGGGTTAAGCTATGCCGAAATTTTTTGCTGAACAACAACAGATTACCGAAAACCACATTACCCTCTTAGGGGAAGATGCAAAACATATCAAAACCGTACTCCGTGCCAAGGAAGGGGAAGAAATTACCATTTGCGACGGCTGCGGCACGGATTATCTCTGCAAAATCACAGGCTTTGCCCAAGGGGTGGAAACGGAAATATTGGACAAAATCCCTTGCGAAGCAGAACCCCGTACCAAAATTACCCTCTACCAAGGATTGCCAAAGGCAGACAAAATGGAATGGATTATCCAAAAATGTGTAGAGTTAGGCGTGGTGCGGATTGTAGCCGTATCCACAGAGCGTGCCATTGTCAAACTGGACAAAAAAGAGGAAAAGAAACTGGAGAGATGGCAAAAAATTGCAGAAGCTGCCGCCAAACAGAGTGGCAGGGGCATTATTCCCCAAATGGGAAAAAAAGTCCTTTCCTTCTCTCAGGCAGTGGAAGAAGCCTGCACTCTAGATGGTGCCATTATCCCCTATGAAAAAGAAGAAACCTGCGGACTCAAGACATTTGTACAAGGATTTGCCGGACAGGAAATCGGGATTTTCATTGGACCGGAGGGGGGATTTGCCGAGGAAGAAATTCGTCTTGCCACAGAAAAAGGCGTTATGCCCATTACCCTTGGCAAACGCATACTGCGGACGGAAACGGCAGGCATGACGACAGCAGCAATCCTTTTATATGAATTGGGATAACAGAAAGCAAACAAAGGAGAAATCGTATGATTTATTTTGATAATGCGGCAACAACAAGGGCTTTACCCGAAGTTGCCGAAAAAATGACTGAAATGCTTTGCGAACATTACGGCAACCCTGCTTCCATGAGCATCATGGGTCTGGAAGTTGAAAAGGAAATCCGTCATGCAGCAGAAATCCTTGCGAACGGTATTCGTGCCAAGGAAGAAGAAATCTATTTCACCAGTGGCGGCACAGAAGGCGATAACTGGGCAGTATTCGGCACAGCGGCAGGCTATGCCAGAGCAGGAAAGCACCTCATTACCACTTCCATTGAACACCCTGCTGTAAAAAATCCCATGAAAGCCTTGGCAGAACAAGGACACGAAGTGACCTTCCTTTCTGTAGATGAAAAAGGGCATATTTCCCTTGAAGAACTGGCAGATGCAATTCGTCCCGATACCATTCTGGTGAGCATTATACTGGTAAACAACGAAACAGGTGTCATTCAAGATGCGGCGGCAATCGGTAAGCTGATTAAAGAGAAAAATCCCAACACCCTGTTTCATGTCGATGCGGTGCAGGCATTTGGCAAATACCCCATTGATGTACAGAAAATGAAAATCGACCTCTTGACCATGAGCGGACATAAAATCCATGGGCCAAAAGGTGTAGGCATGTTGTATATGCGAAAAGGCTTAAAGGTACGTCCCTTTATTTTAGGCGGCGGACAGCAAAAAGGACAACGTGCCGGTACGGAAAACGGTGCAGGTGTAGCCGGCTTAGGTATTGCCGCAGAAACCGCCTTCCGCACCATGGAAGAAAGCACTGCCCATGTAAAAGAAGTAAAGAAAACCCTCTTGGAGGGGATTCTTGCCATACCGGATACACAGGTCAACGGAGATGGCTTGGAAGAAGCAAGTCCCTATGTATTAAATGTGACATTTAAGGGGCTGCGGAGCGAGGTTCTCCTGCACACTTTGGAAAGCAAGGGAATTTTCATTTCTGCCGGTTCTGCCTGCGACAGCAGAAAAAAAGTCGGCAGTCCTGTGTTAACCGCGATGGGTATGCCTTTTTCGGAAATCGAAGGGGCAATCCGATTTAGTTTCTGCCGTTACAACACCGTAGAAGAAGCAAAAATCTGTTTGCAGGAGCTGGAAAAAGCCGTTCCTTTCCTGCGAAAAATCAACAGACAAAGATAAAAAGGAGGAACTATGGCTGAAAAAGTTATACTTGTAAAATTCGGAGAAATCGCCATGCGTGGCGACAACCAATATATTTTTATCAACCGTCTTATTCAGGCAATCAGAAGAAATATTGACCCTGTGGGGAATTATTATGTGGTAAGGGAACCGGGACGGCTCATTGTGGAGGACAGAGGCGGCGAAATGGACTATGACCTTGTCATGCCCAGAATTGAGCCAATTTTTGGCTTGGTGGCAGTCTGCCCCGGTATCCGCCTGGAAGAAATCTCTATGGCTGCCATCAAAACCGAATCTCTTGCCTATATGCAGGAAATGTATGGGGACAAGCCTATGACATTTAAAGTCAATGCAAGACGCTCCAACAAGAATTTTGCCACACCTTCCATGGAAATCTGTGCTGATGTGGGAGAGTATATTCTTGACCATATGCCAAATATGAAAGTTGATGTAAAAAATCCTGATGTAATCCTTTATGTGGAAGTACGCAATCGGATTTATCTCTATTCCAAAATCATAAAGACATACGGCGGTCTGCCTTATGGCAGTTCTGGCAAGGGTATTTCCCTTTTGTCCGGCGGTATTGACAGTCCTGTTGCCACATGGATGATGGCAAAGCGTGGTGTAGAAGTAGAAGGGGTTTATTTCCACAGTCCCCCCTATACCAGTGAATGGGCAAAACAGAAGGTCATTGATTTGGCAAAACGCATTGCAGACTTTACCGGAGAATTTAAACTCCACGTTGTCCCTTTTACGGATTTGCAGCTCTACCTTCTGGAAAATGTTCCCCATGACAAGCTAACCATACACCTGAAACGTGCCATGATGCGTGCAGCAGAAACCATTGCGGAACAAGAAGGTGCCATGAGCCTCATTACAGGGGAAAGCGTGGGACAGGTGGCAAGCCAGACCATGCAGGGCATTTATGCCATCAATGCTGTCTGCAAAATGCCTGTACTCCGCCCTCTTGCCGGTATGGACAAACAGGAAATTATCGACATTGGTACAAAAATCGGCACTTATGAAATTTCCATTCGCCCATACGAGGATTGCTGCACCATTTTTGTGGCAAAGCATCCACAGGTGAAGCCAAGACTCAATGTCATTGAAAAAATCGAGCAAAAGCTGACGGATTTGGACAAATATCTGGAAGAAGCCATTGCCAACAGGGAAATTATCGAATTATAATACAATCATGCAAAAATCCCCTCATTCCTTTCCAAAAGAAGGAAAGATGGCAAGGAAACCGCTGTTTGGATACTCCCCCATGGCAGAAAACTTTCATTTCTTCCCATACAAAACAAAAATGGAAAACATACGCAAACCTATGCTTGCTGCTATGTCGTATGTTTTCTTTTTTTGTCTGATGAAGGGTTCTGATAGAAAGAATAAAAGATTTAGTCCTTGTATTGCACACTTTTGTCTATAAAGGCAAATATCATTTTCGTTATTTTGAATAAAATCTTAATTTTTATGGTTTTTTCTTCTCCTTGGTATTCTTCCATTTTCTTCCTATCATGTGATTGAGAAAGCCGAAATTACAGGCTTTTTTTTGTCGTATCGTTTTTTTCTTTTCATTTTTTTTCATTCCCTAAAAAAAATACACTGTAATTTTGTACAAAGCTGAAATATATTATTGCAACACGGCGTACATTATGATAAACTATCCAAAATAAAATAATACATAATAAGGAGTGATGTTCGTGCAACAAAACGGAAAATTTAAAGATGTCATTGTAGTTGGATTTGCCTTATTCGCTATGTTCTTTGGTGCCGGAAATCTCATATTCCCACCTTATTTGGGAATCATCACAGGGCCGGAATGGCTTTCTGCATTTATTGGATTCACATTTGCCGATGCCGGTTTGGCACTTCTGGCTGTTATGGCAACAAGCAAGTATAACGGTGATGTTGTAAAAATGTTTTCAAGAGCCGGCGGAAAGCTAGCGTTGATACTGGCTTGTGCGGATATTCTTTGTATTGGGCCTTTTCTTGCCATACCAAGAACAGGTGCAACAACTTACGAAATGGGTATTACCCCTTTATTCGGGGATAAAATTTCCATTGTTCTCTTCGTTATCATATTCTTTACTTTGACTTATATTTTGACCATCAGACCTTCCAAAGTAATTGATATTGTTGGGTCATTCCTGACTCCTGCGTTGCTCATCGCCTTAGCAGTCATTATCATAAAAGGGGTGATTTCTCCTCTTGGAACTGCCGTGGAAGAACCTATGATTGAAGGTGTCGTGTCCGAAGGGATTGCACAGGGGTATCAGACAATGGATGCTTTTGCTGCCATTGCATTGGCTTCTGTACTGATTGTGTCATTGAACGAAAAAGGATACAATACCATCGGCAAAAAATTGAAAATCGTTGCAAAATCCGGTATTCTTGCCTGCATCGGTCTGGCACTGGTTTATGGCGGTCTGTGCTATCTGGGCAGTACTGTATCCACCATGTATGGCATAGATGTGAAACAATCTCAGGTAATCGTAAAAATTACAGAAGGTCTTATGGGACAGACGGGAAAAATGGTTCTGGCTGTATGCGTTGCTTTGGCGTGTCTGACCACTTCCATTGGGCTGACCTCTGCAACAGGACAGTTCTTCAGTAAAATTTCAAAAAATAAGTTTGATTACAATAAAGTGGTACTTGCAGTATGTATTTTCTCTGCTTGTATGGCATCTATTGGAGTAGGCGGCATTGTTAAAGTGGCTTCTCCTGTGTTGAGTATTGTATACCCTCCTTCCATTGTACTGATTATTCTGGCTTTCTTTTCAGAAAAAATCAAAAATGACAATGTATACAAATTCTCTGTATATGTATCCTTACTCATCAGTATATTGACTGTTCTTGGCGATTACGGCATTACTGTACCTGTGGTACGTTCCCTGCCTTTGCAGGAATTTGGCTTTAACTGGGTTATCCCCACTATAATTGCCGGTGCAATTGGCTATTTTGTCCCCGGTAAAAGTACGAAAATAGACCCCATAACGATTTCGATGGAGGAATAAAAAAACAACGATAAAAATTCCATCTTGGTAAAGGAAAAAAGGAGCTGTACAAAAAACAGCTCCTTTGAGGGTGCCGACAAAGTCGCCCCCCTTCATCAAAGCCTCATTTCATTC
>JAHHTX010000043.1 GCA_020024255.1 Anaerotignum sp. | reverse complement strand
TCTATCTACATCTTCAAAAAACGAAAGGAGAATTTCTATGAATATTAAAAAATACAAATCACTTTTATTATCAGTATGTTGTGTTGCTGCGCTCAGTGGCTGCGGGGGAGACACTGCCGTTCCTGATCAAACAGCAGATACTGCCGTAACGGATATTCGTGACGAAGGCGAAAAAAGCAGTGACAAGGAAACAGTTCCCGCAAATGTCGGTACATTTACCACAACGGATATTGATGGAAAAGCCTATGACCAGAGCATTTTTGCAGAAAGTGATTTGACTTTGGTAAATGTTTTTGCAACATCGTGTAATCCATGTGTAGCAGAAATGCCCGAGTTACAGCGTGTACAGGATGAACTTGGTGTTCCTGTTGTTGCCATTGTCATTGATGGTGTAGATGAAAAGTTAGATCCTGTAGAAAGTGTATTAGAAGATGCAAAATATCTAAGAGAACAGACAAATATTACATTCCCTATGCTTCTTCCAGATAAAACAGGATTAAACGGATATCTTTTCAATGTTAGTGCCGTCCCCGAAACTTTCTTTGTAGACAAAGAAGGAAATATTATTGGTGAACCCTATGTAGGCGGCAGAAATTTTGACCAGTGGAAGAAAGTGATTGAGGAAGACTTGAAAAAATAAAAGGAGGCAGAAATATGAATTGCCTAAAACAGCGAAAAGCAGGTGTGTTACTCATTTTTGTTGGCATTGGACTGATGATTTTCGGCATTCTGCGAGGAGAAATGGGTATTGTCCTGATGAAAGCTATCAATATATGTCTGGAGTGTATCGGAATTGGGTAAAAAAACAAATGATAAAAAACGGCATACCGTACAGGCTTTGTGGGCATTTCTAACCAACAGCTATTTGCTTGGATTTATGGAAGGCAAAATTTATCAAGGAAAATTGAAAAATCTCTGTCTGCCAGGACTAAACTGCTATTCCTGTCCAGGCGCTTTGGGAGCTTGCCCTATTGGTGCTATACAAGCCGTTATCGGCAGTCGCAATTTTAAATTGACTGCTTATGTATCGGGGTTTCTTATTTTTCTTGGTGCCATTATGGGACGGTTTGTCTGCGGTTGGCTTTGTCCTTTTGGTTTTATTCAGGATTTATTGCATAAGATTCCTTTTTTCAAAAAAATACATACTTTTCGAGGAGATAGATTATTGCGGAAGCTAAAATATGTTATATTGATTATATTTGTCATACTGCTTCCTATGTTCCTTGTAAACATTATAGGACAGGGTGCACCCTATTTCTGTAAGCTGATCTGTCCTGTAGGCGCATTAGAAGGGGGTATTCCTCTGGTGTTGCTGAACAAAGCAATGCGTGGCACTATTGGTTTTTTATATGTATGGAAAAATGCAATCTTGCTGATTACCATACTTCTTGCCATTCTTATTTATCGTCCTTTTTGTAAGTATATCTGCCCCCTTGGTGCAATTTATTCTTTTTTCAATCCTATTTCCGTATTTCGGTATCGGGTAGATGAGGAAAAATGTATCCATTGTGGTGCCTGTGCAAAGGCTTGCAAAATGCAGGTAGATCCTGTCAAAAATGCCAACGATTTGGAATGTATCCGCTGTGGATTGTGCAAATCTGTCTGTCCAACAGATGCCATCTCCTCCGGATTCTGCGAAAAAAAGAATGCCAAAAACAGGAAAACGGAAAAGTGAATGGAAAACAAAAAAGTTTATGGTGTCGACAAAGTCGGTCCCCTTTGTCAAAGCCTCATTTGATGAACAGACAGAAGGATAAAGCAGCAGTTCCAATGGCGAAAAAGCCTTGGAACTGCTGCTTTTCCTCTTTATGCAATGACAATGCAAAAGAGCCGATAAGCATTGATTTCTCAATACTTATCGGCTCTTTCCAGAATTTGCCCACCTTTCATATTCAGCCCAATAATGGGGAATGGGCAGGACTTGAACGCATAAAAAATACAATGCGCCCTGCCTGAATGGTGGTATTAAAATTCACCCATGACAGCATCATTTTTCCTGTCATTTTTCCAATGCTTTTTGCAGGTACGGGCGGGTCACAGACTTTCTGCTTTGCAGCATCTGCTTTGGAGTACCTTCAAAAATGATCTGGCCACCTTCTTCACCACCACCAGGGCCAACTTCTACAACATAATCCGCCGCTTTCAGCACTTCAAGATTATGTTCAATGAGAAAAATTGTGTTTCCATCAGAAACCAGTCTGTCGAACAGGGCAATTATATTTTGAATATCCTGCAAATGCAATCCATCGGTAGGTTCATCCAAAACAAGAATCTGCCCCTCTTGCCCCAAATATGAAGCGAGTTTCATTCTCTGAAGCTCACCGCCAGAGAGGGTTGATAGAGCCTGATTCAAATGAAGATAAAAGAGACCCACATCTGCCAGAGGACGCAGCTTTTCTTCAATTACCGTTCCTGCAAAGCGCTCCATAGCCTGTCTGATGGTAAGATCCATAACCTGAGCAATATTCAATCCGTCTAGCGTATATTGCAGGGCTTCTTGGGAATAGCGCAGTCCGCCACAGGCTTCGCACTCCGTTTCAATAGAGTCCATGAAGGCCATTTCCGACACAATAACACCCTTGCCTCGGCAAACCGGACATGCACCGGCTCCATTAAAGGAAAACATCCCCACTTTCTGTTCGTGTTCCTTTGCAAACAGCTTGCGGATATCGTCGGATACACCCAAATAAGTTGCCGGAGTAGAACGAAGGCTGCTGCCAATATTCTTTTGGCTGATAAGAATAATATCCTCTTTGGATTGTTTCGCAAATGCCTGCATTAAAGAACTCTTTCCGGAGCCTGCTACGCCTGCAATCACCGTCAAAAGCCCCTTTGGCAGCTTCACAGAAATATTTTTCAGGTTGTGCAAATGCAGTTTCTGCAATTCAAACCACGCACTAGGCACTCTCACTTTTGGTTTCAGTTTGGTATTCATCTGTAGCAATCTGCCTGTCTGTGTCTGGCTTTCTAACAGTTCAGGATAGCTGCCCTCAAACAGAATTTCGCCACCCTTGGTGCCGGCTCCTGGTCCCATGTCAATGATATGGTCAGCAATCTCCATCATTTCCTTGTGATGTTCAACCATCAAAACCGTATTCCCACGGTCTCGCAGTTCTATAATTGCCTCACTGAGTCGATGAATGTCATGGCTGTGGAGACCAACACTGGGCTCATCTAAAATGTAGAGCATATCCGAAAGGGAGGAATTGTTATACTTTGCAATTTTGCACCGCTGTGCCTCACCACCGGACAGGGTTCCCATGGCTCTATCCAGCGTTAGGTAATCCAGACCGATATCAATGAGTGCCTGAATTCTGCTGTGAAGCGACGTTTTCACATCTACCGCCAGAGGATCCTGAATGGTATCTAGCCATGCAATGATTTCCCACAGGGGCAGCTGCACCACATCTGCAATATTCTTGCCACCTATTTTACAGGATAATATCTTGGGATTTAATCTGGCTCCGTGACACTCTGGACACACTCCTTGCGTAACGATAGGCTCCAGCTTCTTCCAATGCACCTTGGCATCATCTCGCTTCAGCATACGATTCATTCGGTACATAAGACCTTCGTATTTACCGTTTTTATAGTATTCCGGAGGCGGATTTTTTAGGGTTATAGGCTCCTGATAAAGAAATAAATGTAATTCTTCCGGGGTAAAGTCACGGATCTTTTTATTGGGGTCGTAGAGCCCACAGGCTCCGTAATAGAGCCAGCGCCATTGACCCGGCTCATAAGCCACATAGTTGATGACACCAGAATCATTCAGACACTTGTTAAAGTCCACCAACTTATGCACATCAATCTCCATGATTTCTCCCAAACCGTCACAGCGAGGGCATCGACCTTGGGGATGATTAAAGGAAAAAGAATCGGAATAACCCACAAATGGCTCTCCTACACGGGAAAACAGCAATCTCAACAAAGAATAAGTATCCGTATAAGTACCTACCGTGGAACGCACCTGCCCTGATGGCTTTTTCTGATCCACCACAATAGCAGGAGGCAGGTTCTCAATACGCCCTACCTTTGGCCGTCCATATTTGGGAAGATACCGTTGGGCAAAACTGGGAAAGGTTTCGTTCAGCTGGCGACAGGACTGGGCGGCAATGGTATCCAAAACTAAAGAGCTTTTTCCGGAGCCGGAAACTCCGGTAACCACGGTGATTTGATGTTTGGGAATGTCCACGGACACATGTTTCAAATTGTTCTGCACTGCGTCCAGTACACGAATCATTTCATTCTGCATAAACGACCTCTCCTAAATTTTAATCTTCTGCACTACTCTCAAGTCATAAAAGCAAGATAGCCTTCCACTTTAGACCTTCTATTGTGGAAAAATCCACTGCCAGTGGAAGAGATACCAGTCCCAACGGAAACAAAACCTGACTGAACGAACAGTATGACATCTTTTTTAAATTCCTTCTGAAACGCTTGCTCGTATTGTACTCTTTTTCATTTTTGCTTACAGCGGCTGCATCACTTCCAGAATGATTCCATCAGGATCCCGAAAATAGAACGCCTTACTTCTCCCAAAACCATCAGCAGTAAAGTCAAAGATTTGAGGGCTAGAGAGGCAGTCCACCTGATGAGACTGTAAATTCTGGTATACAGCCTCAATGTCCTCTGTATAAAAGCACAACTCTGATACCGAGGTGGTAAAGAGGTCTGCAGGCTGTTTTTCAATATCCACATCAACAAACTGGATCAATTCTACCGGTGGCATTCCAATTTTCTCCGAGCCATTAAGATATGCCACTCTGGCTCGGCAGTTTTTCCGTTGAAATATAGCTTCCGTCTTTGGTCCATCCATAAGAAGCTCACCTTTAAAAGTTAGTCCCAACACATCTCGGTAAAAGGCAATGGAACGATCCATATCTGAAATTGTCAAACCAACATGATAAATTTGTCCTATCATCATATTACCCCTTCCTTTTGGTCAACAGATTTCATCAGGGCATGGAACAAAAAGCCCAGTCCCACGGTCAGAATGATATGGCCGATCCCGGCAAACCCACCTACCATGTGATCGAAAAAGCTGGGAAAAGGCTTCATCAAAAGTTGGGACATTCCTCTGGCAGTCATAAAGCCTAAAGTCATCACAAGACCGATATTGTATATCCAAAGAAAACACCGAAAACTCTTTTGCTTTTCTAGCTGAAAGGTTTTCATAAATAATGGCATCAATAAAAACACCAGACCGCCCAACAAAATAGCATGGGGATGAACCACTGACATCACCGATTCCCCGGTAAAGTTGGTCCAATAAGCAATCTCGTGATTGATAAGACCAGTAATCAGACCAAACACAATGTAAGACAGCGAAATTATATATATTTTTTTCATCGTTACTCTCCTTTGTTGTTTAACGTAAGCAGCGTAATATTCCGTTCAGTAAAATTCCTCTTTGGAGCAACAATCTGCCCAAAGTTTGCGGAGGCGGGGGTAACTGACACGCTGTCTTAAAGAACTTCTAACAGTTCCTCTTGGGATCGCCGCTTGTAATGACGCTCGGAAGGAACAGCGTCTTCAGCAGCATAGCCGATCGGAAACAGTGCAATAAGGTGATATGCCTTCATTTGCGGATAAAAGCTTTGTAGCCTAGGGGCATCAAAATAACCAACCCAAGTTGTACTAAGACCAAGGTCTTCAATAGCAAGCATCATGTGGGTTGCAACAATACCGGCATCAATATCTGCAAAATTACGCCGATCAAAAGTACGTTCCCAGCCTTCCTCTTCTTTATAGCCAACAATTAGGAACTCATCAGCACCAAAAGTGTATTTGGTTACCTGTCGGATATTGTCTTTTGCTTTCTCCGAGTTAAACCAGAAGATCTTAAAGGGCTGGGTGTTTACGGCTGTAGGCGCAATTCTACCGGCTTCAATGATTTTCTCTATTTGTTCCGGCTTCACTTTTTTATCAGAGAACTTTCTGCATGAATATCGCTTTTCAATCAATTCCTGAAATTCCATAGTGGCATCCTCCTTTGTTTATTATGAAAACTCTACAAACTGGGCATTGACCAGATTTTCCAGTACAATAGGCTGCACCTCAACAAGATATCCAACCTTACCGCCGGAAACATAGATGGTTTCCCAATTTTTGGCCTCCCGATCTACATAAATCGGTAATGCAGTTCTCAGACCAAAAGGAGAACATCCACCATGCGTATAGCCGGTCAATTCTTCAAAAATCTCCTTCTTTAACATTTGAAGACCTTTC
This sequence comes from Anaerotignum sp., assembly GCA_020024255.1. Lineage (GTDB taxonomy): Bacteria > Bacillota > Clostridia > Lachnospirales > Anaerotignaceae > Anaerotignum. The sequence goes on along the minus strand of JAHHTX010000043.1, from coordinate 10,154 downwards.
GCCCCTACAATGGAAGCAGCCCTTTTCATATCCAATCTTTTCTCTGCCGGAAGACAGAACACATAATAACCACCCTTGTTGTCGGATGTTACTAGGGTTTTAAATAATCTGTCCGGAGAATATCCAAAGTAGGCTGCAACATCCATAGCGGCTACAGGCCCATTCTCCGTAGGGTAAGAATGGAGATTATAGGGAATCTCTTCCCTGTCTAATAGTTCAATGGCACTTGTCATATCTTTCATACTGTATCCCACCTGTCTTTGTTCATCATTCACAACCTGTTTTTCTATATGACAGCAAGTGATGAGATCATCTGATTCCATCACTTGCTGCTTGTTCCGTATTTAGAACATCTGTCCATAATAGAGCATCATAGATTAAAACGCAATATCCTCGCCATGATAAGCAGCAATGTAGAGTTTCTTCATCTGCTCAGGATCGATAGCTCTGGGATTGGTGCTGGTACAGGGGTCTGCTACAGCAGTAACAGCCATATTGTCAACCTTGGACATAAAGACTTCCTGATCAATACCGAATTCCTTCAAAGAACCGGACATACCCAACTCTTTGCGCATTTTCTTGATCTCATCAATGAGAGCAGTAACCAATTCCTGCTCGTTGTTGCCACTCAGTCCAATACGCTGTGCAATCTCAGCATAACGACTGCCTGCAACGGCATCCTTGCTGTTGAACTGTACAGTGTTTGGCAGATAAATGGCATTTGCCAGACCGTGAGGCACATCCAGAATCGCACCAGACTTATGTGCCATGGAATGAGCAATACCCAGAATGGCATTGGAGAAGGACATTCCAGCCAAATTCTGAGCCAGATGCATCTGCTTGCGGCTTTCCATATCGCCATTGTATGACTTCACCAAATTTTTAAAGATCATCTCAATGGAACGCATAGCCAGAGCATCTGTAAAAGGATTGGCAACAGTGGAAACATAAGCCTCCAAAGCATGGGTCAGTGCATCCATACCGGTGTTTGCCACCAGACTCTGTGGCATCTTCTCTACCAAAGTGGTATCCAAAATAGCCACATCAGGAGTGATATTGTAGTCAGCAATAGGATACTTAATACCGGTCTCGTTATCCGTAATTACGGAGAAAGAAGTTACCTCGGTAGCGGTACCGCTGGTTGTGGAAATGGCAATGAATTTAGCCTTGTTGCGCATCTCAGGCAGGTTGAAAGGCTTTGCTGCTTCCTCAAAGGTAAAATCAGGATGCTCATAGAAGATCCACATAGCCTTTGCTGCATCAATGGGAGAACCGCCACCAATACCAATAATCAGGTCAGGCTGGTATTCCTTCATCTGACGAACGCCTTCTTGAACAATTGCAACAGAAGGATCATGTTCAACACCAGAAAATGTGGTGGATTCGATACCGGCTTGTTTCAGATAATCTTGCATTCTGCCAATGACACCATCGGATTCCAAACGATGAGAACCATAAATGATGAAGGCTTTTGTACCCTTGGCAGATGCAAGATACTCAATGGCATTATCGCCAAAGTAAACGTCTCTGGGAATAGTAAATCTCTGCATAATCATAACTCCTTTTCAAAATATGTATTGTAGGGGATATCCCCTCGCTTTCGAGATATATCATATCAGGAAAATCTTTCATTGAAAAGAAGGCACTTTTCGGTATCCTATGTACTAAAAGGTAAGAATTGCCTTGAAGCCTGATCGCTGGTCGGAAATCATTCTTCCACCTGGTGCTGCCGATAGAACTGCACATAGTTTTTTCCCCACTGATCCATAGCACTCATAATCGGAATCAATTCTTCCCCCAGTTCTGTGAGTTGATACTCCACTGCTGGTGGAACCGAGGGATACACTGTGCGTGTAACAATACCATACTTTTCCAATTCTTTTAGCTGTTGGGTAAGCATTTTTTGCGTAATACCGGAAATCAAACGGCGAAATTCATTGTAACGGATAACCTCGTGTAAATGAAGGTTCCAGATGATTAGAGCCTTCCATTTTCCGCTTAAAATTTCCAAAGTGAGTTCAATTTCACATTGATAATTAGAACAGCTAATCTTATGTTCTCGTGAATCTGGCATAATTGTTCCTCCTATGATGACTCGAAAACCGAGCCTGTTTTGAATACCGTCATGGAAACCGTATGGACGATTCTAAATCCCACAATTCTCCAACAATGATAGTATCTCTTCCTACAATAAACACAAACATCATTTCTTTTGGCAATCTGTCAATTTCACAGTCCAGAAGATTGCAGTTTGGTTTTAGATTTCTGTTTCTGCCTAATCGCCCAGTGTTCATCAATGGAAAAAGCAACTCACATAACTGATTCACCGGATCAATGACCATATCCAGAATATGCAAGAAAACACAACCAAGTGTTCCTGCTGTTCTTCTGCCCTGTTTCTTTGATTATACCATGAAAATACAAACAAATCCATCACCACCACTTGGAGAAATACGAACTTGAAACATAAAGGCAGGAAAAAAATATGTGTGTCATAATCATACTGACACCCACAACCGAACAAAGGAGATTGTGATACAAAAATGAATGTATAAAGCACCCCTTTACTGATTGGCACCAAACAGGCAATAGATAAACCCAAGGTCATCATTCATATTCCGAAAAGCAGATTTTTGTGGAGTATCCTTTTTTCCTGTAATAAAATAAACCTCCAAACCGATAAGTCTATCTTACATCAGTTTGAAGGTTTACATAAACTTTGGGATACTCCCTAAAAACAGCGCACCAACCAAATTCAGCATGCTGCTACGCTTTAAAAATCATTTTTTGGCATTATATCAAACTTGACTCTTTTTCTGTCTTATCCCAGACGAAGCTGATTGACTAATGTCCCTCTTTTCAAAATTTCACGGAACACCAAGTATCCCAGACAGGAAACTGCCAAAAATTCACCAAATGCAATAAATGCTGCTGTAGGCAGAATTGGTGCTTTTTCCAAGAAGTAAAACTCAACGGCAAGAAAAGCATTGGCAAATACAGGCCAAAGACTTGCACCAAACAATGTTTTACTGTGGGTAATGCCCCAAAGTGCAACAGCTGTACAGGTTGTGCCGAATACAGCATCGACCATGCCCAGCGGACTGAAGCAGTTAGCAATAAAGCAGCCCAAAATCAAACCGGGCGCATAGCGTTTATCCAAAAACGCAAAAAGCACCAGAATTTCCGAAAATCGAATCTGCACAACACCAAAACTGAGCTGTGCTCCTGCCAGTGTCATAACAACATAGACTGCTGCAATGAGTGCTGTATAAGTCAGCATTCTTGCTGTGATATGATTTTTTCCCATAAAAAAACCCCCTGTTTTTTATTAACGAGATGGTGGGACTTTTGTCCTTCGCAAGGAACATCTCGCAGTGTGAAGTAATATATTTCATTATATCTGGATATACAGAAAAAGCAAGTACTTTTTATATTGCAAAATAAAATGAGAGCTTTCCCTCTCTCCAGACTGTCGAAAAAGTAGTTTTTATCCCCTTTTCGAAATGCGGAAGGGGTTGGGAATTCATTTCCCATGAAAAAAAGCAGAAGTTTCAAGGCTTTTTTTGCCATGGGAACTTCTGCTTTATCCTTCTGTCTACTCGACAAAGCCTTAAATGGAATGAGGCTTTGTCGAAGGGGGACGACTTTGCCGACACCCTCAAGAGAGCTTTTGCTCTCTCACTTCAACATGTGACAGTGATGCAATATATGAATGATTCTTCTGCCCATTGGAAGAGATTCCAAATCTTCTTCACCAATGCCTCGTATCAAAAGCATAACCACACCATAAATAATCATCGCAATAAAAATTGCTGTTAACGTACATATAATATTATTGGGCAAAAAATGATATAGTCCGTAGTACACCCCAAGTGCCCCTGCACCCATAATACAAGAACCAATAAAAGGCTTGATGAGAATACGCATAAAATCAAAACGTACATGGGTAATACGGGAAAGCACATACACATCAAAAGCAGATGCCACCACATAACAGCCTGTAGTAGAGAGTACTGCACCCAGAATGTTCAACTGTGGAATGGGTATCAAAACTGCATTTAAAATGACTTTTACAATAGCCCCCAATACTGCTCCAACAACAGGTACTTTGATATGCCCAATTCCCTGCAAAACGCCTGTAGCCGTTTGGCAAAGTGCAAGAAAGATAATGGAGATTGCCCCTATTGTCAGTAATGCCCCACCATCTGGTGCATTGGGAAATAACATATGCAAAATCTGTGGTCCCAAAACACCAATACCAATTGCTGCCGGTACGGAAATAATCATAGAAATCCGCAGGGTCAAATTCATTTTTTGATTAACCTGATCCGTTTTTTTCAACTTCATTGATGCAGCAATGCTTGGAATCGCAGCTGTCGCAATGGCAGTAGATATGGCAACAGGAAGAGTTGTTAAAGTAACAAATTTTCCTGAAAGCTGACCATACATTCCTCTTGCTGCTGCTTCTGAATAACCAATGGACGTTAAAATACGCATAACCATACCAGCGTCAATCAGATTGGTTATACTAAATACAGCAGTTCCAACAATAATGGGTAATGCCGTTTGCATGAGCAACCTCATTAGTTCTTTTCTGCTTTCTTCATGGGATTGCCTACAGATTTTGGCACGCTTTAACAGATAAGGACGTATCATCATATAACTGAATATTACAACCACAAGCCCTGCTGCTGCACCAATCCCTGTTCCCAAAGTGCCCCCTGCCACACCTAGTGCAATATTTTTTGATGCACCTTTGGGAATTGCTGTTCGCAGAAGAATATACGCCAAATACACACTAAAGAACGCATTAAATATCTGTTCCACAACTTGAGAAATCGCTGTTGGCACCATGGTGTGCATTCCCTGAAAATACCCTCGATAAACCGACATGATTGCCACAATAATCAATGTGGGACAAAGGGTTAAAAGCGCATAATAGCTGTCAGGAAAACTCGAAAGTACCGCAATTTGTTTTGCTGCCATTGCCATAGATACTGCAAAGAATGTTCCAAGTGTAATCGAAATCACTAAAGATGCCTGAAATACCCGATGGGCATTGCGATATTCTCGCAAGGCAATTCGCTCAGAAACCAATTTGGATATGGCAGCCGGAAGTCCTGCTGATGAAAGAATCAGCAAAAAAGTGTAGATATAGTATCCCATACTGTAAATGCCATTTCCTTCGTCCCCCCACATATTCGTAAGGGGCATACGGTACACAAAACCTAAAAAGCGCACCAGTATACCAGCTGCCGCCAGTATACTTGCCTGCTTAATAAATGAACCTTTTCCTTTCGTCACTGCTGCCATTTTACACCTCTTGTTTCTCAGGTTTTGCAAAGAAAATGATAATTTTACCTGTATTTTTGTTCTTCTTACTGTCCATGAATCCGGAATTTTCTTCTCTGGTTATTATCCAATATCTTTTTACGCATACGCAAATTGATGGGCGTTACTTCCACCAGTTCGTCCTCGCCAATAAATTCCATACACTGTTCCAAAGACATTTCAATAGGCGGTGTCAAACGCAATGCTTCATCAGAACCGGAAGAACGTGTATTTGTCAGCTGTTTTTTCTTGCAAACATTAATGTCCATATCGTTGGAACGGGAATTTCTGCCAACAATCATGCCTTCATACACTTTCACCCCTGCACCAATGAATAAATCGCCTCTTTCCTGTGCGTTGTACAAGCCATATGTGATCGCTTCTCCACTTTCAAATGCCACTAAAGAGCCTTGAGAACGAGTGGGAATTTCCCCTTTGTATGGTTCATATCCATCAAATACAGAGTTCAGAATACCATTACCTTTTGTATCTGTCATAAATTCACTACGATAGCCAATAAGACCTCTTGCAGGAATGGAAAATTCCAAACGGGTATATCCGCCTTTTGCAGGATACATATTGGTCATTTCGCCTTTTCTGCCGCCTAACTTTTCAATGACATTACCAACAAATTCTTCGGGTACATCAATGGTCACCGCTTCCATAGGCTCACATTTTTTGCCATCAATTTCCTGATACAATACTTCCGGTCTGGAAACCTGAAATTCATATCCTTCTCTGCGGAGTGTTTCAATAAGAATAGAAAGGTGCAATTCTCCACGTCCGGAAACCTTCAAGGCATCCATAGAATCTGTATCCTCTACACGCAGGCTGACATCTGTTTCCAATTCTTTATACAAACGGTCACGCAGATGACGAGAAGTTACATATTTTCCTTCCTGTCCTGCAAAAGGACTGTCATTAACAGAGAAGTTCATAGAAATAGTGGGTTCGGAAATCTTAACAAAAGGCAGTGCCTCAGGTTTCAAAGGAGAACAAATAGTATCTCCAATCATGATGTTTTCAATACCACTCAAGGCTACAATATTGCCGACACCAGCTTCTTTTACTTCCACACGCTGTAACCCTTCAAAAAGATACAGTTTGGAAATACGCACCTTTTTCTGTGTTTCCGCATGGTGCATATTCAGTACCACCACTTCATCATTTACACGAATCGTGCCGTTTTCAATTTTACCAATACCAATTCTCCCTACATATTCACTGTAGTCTATCGTAGAAATCAATGCCTGCAAAGGTTCGTCAGGGTCGCCCTGCGGTGCAGGAATATGATTGATAATCGCTTCAAACAAAGGTTTCATATCTCCCTCTCTTGCTTCTGGGTCTTCGGAAGCATAGCCACTTCTTGCAGAAGCAAATACAAAAGGAGAATCCAACTGGTCATCATTGGCATCCAGCTCCATAAACAATTCCAAAACTTCATCCACTACGCTGTTAGGGCGTGCCTCAGGACGGTCAATTTTATTAACACATACCACAACGGGATGATTCAGTTCCAACGCTTTGCGCAATACAAATTTTGTCTGGGGCATAGGGCCTTCAAAGGCATCTACAACCAAAACAACACCATCTACCATTTTCAGTACACGTTCCACTTCACCGCCAAAGTCTGCGTGTCCTGGGGTATCAATAATATTAATTTTCATATCACCATAATTGACTGCTGTATTTTTGGACAGAATGGTAATACCACGTTCTCTTTCAATATCGCCGCTATCCATTACACGTTCCTGCACCACCTGATTGGAGCGGAAGATGCCACTTTGACGCAACAGCTGATCAACCAAAGTTGTTTTGCCGTGGTCAACATGGGCAATAATGGCGACATTTCTGATATTTTCAATTTTTTGTTTCATTCTACTTACTCCGTTTCCTTTTTTCTTAACCTTATTCCTTACTATTATAGATTTTAGCACAAGCCTGCTTTCTATGCAATTCTTGTGCGACAAAAAAAGCACAAAATCGTCAATATCCTCTGTATTTATCACAGAAAAAACCCTTCGCATCATGCGAAGGGTTTTTGACATAACCGAATGATATAATATATTCTCAATGCAAGAGCATCTACATTCTATAAAATAAAATTGATTAAGCCTTTGTTACGTTTGCAGCCTGAGGGCCTTTAGCACCCTGTACTACTTCAAATTCTACTTCCTGACCTTCTTCCAGAGTTTTGTAGCCTTCTGTCTGGATAGCAGAGAAATGTACAAAAACATCATCTTCACCGGGTACGGAGATAAAACCAAAACCTTTTTCTGCGTTGAACCATTTTACTGTACCTTTTTTCATTGATAAATCCTCCTACTTGAAAAAAAATAAAAACTTTACGATTTGATACTACCATATATTTCTAAGGGTGTCAATCTATATTTCCTAATGGAAGCAGGGAATCGTGCTACATCTTTCGATAATTTTCATCTTCCTGCAAATTCCCTGATGCAATAGCAGCCCGTGCTAGTGCATCACAGCGTTCGTTTTCTGGATTGTCTGCATGGCCCTTTACCCATTGAAAATGTACTTTATGGCGTTCCAAAAGCAAGAGCATACGTTCCCAAAGATCAACATTAGATGCCGTTTCTTTGGCATTACGTTTCCAGCCGTTTGCCTTCCATTTTTTGACCCAGCCTTTTTCAATGGCATCCACAACATAGCGGGAATCGCTGTAAAGTGCCACTTCGCAAGGCTCCTTCAAAGCCTCCAAACCTTTAATCACCGCCAGTATTTCCATGCGATTATTGGTTGTTAGTCGGTAGCCACCAGACAATTCTTTTCTTGCTGTACCATAAAGTAATACGACACCATAACCACCTGTTCCCGGATTACCGGAACAGGCACCGTCTGTATACACGACAACTGATTTCACATATTCCCCTCCTTTTTGAAAGCTTCTGCAATAAGTAAATCTTCTGCTGTTGTGATTTTAATATTTCGGTAACTGCCCTCCACAACCTTTACCTTGCAGCCTGCAAATTCTACAACAGAAGCATCATCTGTGCCAAGGAAACCTGCTGCATTGGCTTTTTCATATGCCTGCACCAACAAATCCCTTTGAAAAGTCTGCGGAGTTTGTATTTGCCAAAGACTGCATCGGTCAGGAGTTTCAACTGCCATACCATTGGGGGAACAAACTTTTATGGTATCCTTTACAGGCATACCCATAATACAACTGCCGTATTCCATGGCTCCTTGTATGCTTCTCTCTATCATATCCTCTGTCACAAAAGGACGAACACCGTCTTGCACCAATACAATTTCTGTTTGATGAGATACTTTGGAAAGTCCGTTTCTGACAGAATCCTGTCGTTCTTTTCCGCCCACAACAAACTGCGAAATTTTCTGAAAGCCATATTTCTGTACAAGTGCCTTTGTCTTTTGCATATCCCCTTGTCCACTGACCATGATGATTTCTTGAATTTTTTCACACTGTTCAAAAACGTCTATGGTATATGCCAGAATTTCTTTTTCGTCAATAGAAAGAAATTGTTTACTGATTTCACTACCCATGCGGCTTCCTTTTCCGCCTGCCATAATAATGGCTGTACAATAAGGATACATAGAAATCTCCTTTCTGCAAAGAACAGGAAGCTGCCGTACATTTTCGACATCTTCCTGTTTGTTTAAGCTGCATTCATTCTGGTAAAAATCATGCGACCTGCTGCCGTTTGCAATATACTCGTGACAACAACCTTTTTTGTTTCTCCGATATGTCTGCTGCCGCCTTCAACTACAATCATTGTGCCGTCATTTAGATAGGCAATACCCTGTCCGGCTTCTTTACCTGCTTTGATTAAAGTCACTTCCATTTCTTCGCCAGGCAGAACTACGGGCTTTACTGCGTTGGCAAGCTCATTGATATTCAGAACACGGACACCTTGAAATTCAGCAACCTTATTTAAATTGTAATCATTCGTTACCACAAAAGCGTCCATCTCTTCTGCCATTTTCAAAAGCATAGAATCCACTTCCATAGGCTGCGGCGGGATAAACTCTTGTATCTCTACCGAAACAACTGCCTGTTTCTGTATTTCGTTTAGAATATCCAATCCCCGCCTGCCTCGGTTTCTTCTCAGACTGTCTTCGGAATCCGCTATATGACGCAATTCTTCCAGTACAAAAACAGGAATAATGATTTTCCCTTCGATAAATCCTGTTTGTAACAAATCCAATATTCTGCCATCAATAATCACACTGGTATCCAAGATTTTTGGTCTGCCGGACATGGTATCCGCAGGCGTTGCCCCCGGTGGCTGTATGAGTATCCTTTGCAGATTGCTTACATTGACTTCGTCTTTTTTTCTTCGTGCCACACGAAATCCAAGAACACCACAAAAGATATTCAAAAGAACAATCAAAAATGTGCCGGCTGTACCAAAATCACGGAATGCAATACCAATTAGATTGGCAATAATCAAACCAATTAGACAGCCAAATACAGAGAAAATCAACTCTTTAAAATTCATACGAGAAAGACGTTCCTCTGTTTGTGCGAAACGACGCATCAGCCAGTTTGTAACGGACGAAGAAATAATAAAATAAAATATGAATCCTATGGTAACAGCGATAGCGATAGGCAAATACAAGGAAAAGTTCTTTTGCCAACCAAAAATATCTATGATAAAAACAATGTGCATTAGTGCATAAGTTGCAGCCGCTACTAACAAGCTAATTACAATTTCCAACAATCGTGCCATTCTTTCACCTCCTTTTCGACTTTGACAACTTTTAAACTTTGTTGTCTTTTAAAAGTGTACCAATTTTTTCAAATCTTTGCAAGATTTTATTATGCTCTTTCATTTATTTTT
>JAHHTX010000042.1 GCA_020024255.1 Anaerotignum sp. | reverse complement strand
GTATAATATGAATGATAGGTGCATAGATAGATTTGGACAAAGAAGTATAAAAGTGCGAAAAACCTTGAAAACATTGTGAATTTGGAAAGAAAAAGCAGAGAAAAACAGGGAGAAGGGACTTGTATTTTTATTACAAATAGATTACAATATGGTCAATAGTGGTGTAAAGTGGATGAAAGTGGAAGAAAAAACAGCTTTTTGGAGAGATAGGGACGAAAGAGGGTGATAACAAAATGTTCATGGGGGAATATCAACATTCCATTGATGCTAAAGGTCGGCTTATTGTACCTGCCAAGTTTCGAGAGACACTTGGAGAGCATTTTGTTGTTACAAAAGGTTTGGATAACTGCCTCTTTGCTTATCCTCGTACAGAATGGGAGATTTTTGAGGAAAAACTGAAACAGCTTCCATTGACTAGCGGTGGTGCAAGAAAATTTGTGCGTTTCTTTTTTGCAGGAGCAGTGGAATGTGATTTAGATCAGCAGGGACGCATTGGACTGCCACCGAATCTGAGGGAGTACGCAGGACTGAAAAAAGAGATTGTTTCCATCGGCGTTAATAACCGTGTGGAAATTTGGAATAGGGAAAATTGGAAAGCATATAACGAAGAAGAAAATTTCATTGGCAATGATTTAGCTGTGGAGATGGAAAATCTCGGCATTTAAAATCAAGGCAGGTGAGAAAAGAAAGGATGAGTACATCATTGGAATTTCATCATATTTCCGTATTGCTTAGGGAATGTATAGACGGTTTGCATATTCGACCTGATGGTATTTATGTAGATGGTACTATGGGTGGCGGTGGACATTCTTTGGAAATTGCAAAGCGACTGACAACCGGAAGGCTTATTGCAATAGATCAGGATTTGCATGCACACGAAGCGGCAAAAAAACGCCTTGCACCCTATTTGGATAAGGTTACATTTGTTCATGATAATTTTGGTAATATTGCACATATTCTGGATACGCTTCATATTTCTTCCATTGATGGTATGCTTATGGATATTGGCGTTTCTTCCCATCAGTTGGACGAGGCGGAACGTGGATTTTCTTATCAGCATGATGCGCCACTGGATATGCGTATGGATGCAACAAAGCCTTTTTCTGCATATGATGTGGTTAATACATACAACGAAGAAGACTTGAACCGTATAATATTTACTTATGGGGAGGAAAGATGGGCAAAACGTATTGCACAGTTTATTGTGGCAGAAAGAAAAGAAAACCCCATTAAGACCACAGGAGAGTTGGTAGAGATAATCAAAAAAGCAGTGCCTAAGGGGGCACGAAAGGATGGCCCCCACCCTGCAAAAAGAACCTTTCAGGCAATTCGGATTGAAGTCAACGGAGAACTTGACGTATTACAAAAAGCCATTGATGATGTGGCTGTTCGCTTGAAAAAAGGTGGAAGACTGTGTATTATTACATTCCACTCATTAGAAGACAGAATTGTGAAGGAAGCCTTTCGCAAACAGGAAAATCCCTGTGTTTGTCCACCGCAGTTTCCGGTGTGCGTATGTGGGAAAAAACCTATGGGCAAAGTCATTACAAGAAAACCCATCTTGCCTTCCGCAGAAGAATTACAGGTAAATCATCGTTCCAGAAGTGCCAAGCTGCGTATTTTGGAAGGAGTTGGAACAGAATAAAAAGAGAAAAAAGAGGTGTCAGGGATGGCAGGGAAGAAGCAGAAGAAAGGAATGCCGAAACAATATGAAGGCTCTTATTATACATATGGCAATGTGGCATATGACATGGAGCAAAGGGAAGTGCCGATACACAGAGAGGAAAAAAGAGAACAGAACCTGCGTATGAAACGTGCATTAGAACGCAGGGAGAACCGTATGAATACCGTGCGTGTTTTATTGGCAGTGTTTATTTTATTTGCCGGTTGTATTGTTTTTATGGGGATGCACGTTATGGTGGCAAATGCAGAAATTGAACTGCGCAGACAGCGAGACAAGCTGACAGACTTGAAAGCACAAACAACAAATTTGGAGGCAGAACTTGCAGAACAGGTAGATTTGGATTATATCAAGAAACAGGCAACAGAGCGGCTTGGCATGACAGAACCACAGCCCTATCAGATAGAGTATATTGACGTACCAAAAGAAAGTTATACAATACAATATGATACAGATGATAGCGAGAAAAAGAAAACGGGTGTTGGATTATCTTCTGTATGGGATTTTTTTGCGAAGGAATGATTGTATGAAAAAAGAAGCAAAGAGAATAGAGGCAAAAGGGAAATTTGTGTTTATTCTCTTTATGTTTTTACTGGCATTTACGATGTTATTTGGAAAGATACTGTATCTGAAAGTGGTGCATGGTGCAGAATATAGTGCAGAAGCAAAAAAACAGCAGATTAACCGCTATGATACTGTTACAATGCCAAACAGAGGGAATATTGTAGACAGAAACGAGCAACTTTTGGCAGTCAGCACTACAGTGTATAATGTAGCATTGGATTCCATACAGCTTGCAGAAGGAGAAAAGGAAAGTGACAACAAGGCAAGAGAAAGAACATTAACCACGCTTTGCGAATACTTCCCTGAATTAAAATATGATACATTGAAAAAATATATTACCAAAAATCCGAAAACAGGCGAGCCTTATCTAAATAACCACTGGAAATATCTGAAAAAAGGAGTTTCAAGAGAAACGACAGAAAAGCTGAAAAAAGAAAAATTGCGTGGTGTCTATTTTGAAGAAAGCAGCAAACGTACTTATCCTTTAAACGAACTTGCCTGTCATGTTATCGGTTTTGCCCGTGGTGGTGCAAGCTGGGGACTGGAAAAGTACTATGCAGATTATATGGCAGGAACGCCTGGGCGTTCTTTTATGCTTTATCAGGGAGCAGATCAAGTTGAGTATAAAAATTACAAGGCAAAAAATGGGGATACACTTGTTACAACATTGGATTACAATATTCAGCAGCTTGCAGAAGAAGTGGTTAATGAAACCCAAGCGGAATGGCCTTCGGAAAATGTGGCAGCGATTGTTATGAACCCCAATACAGGGGAAATCTATGCTATGGCAGAATCTCATGCGTATGACCTAAACAATCCCGATGAACCTTTGGAAGCAAAAACAGATGCTACATTTGAAGAGGTGTGGAACGAGATGACTACCACTGAACAGATGGAGTATATGAATAAAACATGGCGTAATTTCTGTGTCAGCGACAGTTTTGAACCGGGTTCTGTTTATAAACCGCTTGTTGCAGCAGCAGGATTGGAAGAAGGTGTCATTACACCTAATTCCACTTTTGTCTGCAATGGTGTGGAGGTGCGTGGTGACAAGGAAATGCACTGCCATTTGCGGAGTGGTCACGGATCTTTGAATATACAGGAAATTATGGCACAGTCTTGTAATCCTGGTGTTATTCATATTGCGGAGCGTTTGGGAAAAGAAAAGTTTTATGAATACCAGCAGGAGTTTGGTTTTGGATATAAAACAGGCATTGATTTGCCTAGTGAAATGGATGCTTCCGGACAGCTCCACTCATTGGAAGGGATTGGACCTGTCGAACTTGCAACCATGTCCTTTGGGCAGACCTTTAACTGTACTGCCATTCAAATGATTACTGCTTTTTCTTCCATTATCAATGGCGGAAATATGGTAAGACCCCACATAGTATCCCAGATTATAGATGCAGACGGGAATGTGGTTTTACAAAATAATACAGAAGTAGTGCGAAAGGTTATTTCTGAAGAAACTTCTGCTTATATGCGGACGGCATTAAAGGCTACTGTAGATCATGGTCTTGGGAAAAAGATTGCTATAGGTGGATATTCTATCGGCTGTAAAACAGGTACTGCGCAGCAAGGGTCCAGAAAGCAAGATAGATTGTGGACTTTAACCAATATGTCTTATTTCCCTGCGGAAAATCCACAATTTATTGTGTTTACCATCATCAATAAACCATTTGACTATGTAGACGGCTTACAGACACCTGCACCGATGACAAAGAAGCTCATTGAAGGCATCATAAAATACAAAAATATGGAACCTACACAGGAAACAGAAAATGCAAAGAATCTGTCAAAACATCAGACTGTGAAAATTGGTGACTATATAGGCAGTGTCATTTATGATGTGGCAGGCGACTTGGACGGGAAGGATTTGCAGTACAAAGTGATCGGTACAGGCAATACGATTACCAATCAAGTACCCAAGGCAGGTACAGAGGTGGACGTGGGCAGTGAAATTTTGCTTTATGTTACCAAGTCGGAGGACGAGAGTGGAACGGTTGGTGTGCCAGATGTTGTGGGGAAGAGTTATGCAAAAGCAGAAAAAGAACTGAAAAGTTCCGGTTTTACGGTTGCTTTTGAAGGTGACCGTGATGGTATCGTTGTTTCTCAAGAACCCAAATATGGTGTTTCCATAGAGGAGGGTAGTGAAGTCATTCTGACCATGGGAGAAAAGGAAACCACTACGGCAAAGGATAAAACAAACGGGAATACTACGGGAAGAAGCGATGTGAAAACGGAAGAAGTGCGTACAACCACAGAAGTGACAGAAAGCACACAAACCACAGAACGCAAAAAAACCATTAAGAAACAAATTACAGGTGCAGAGGAATAACAGCTTTGTGTGTGCATAGACTCCCTGTTTTTTCAATATACTGTTTTGTAGGATATTTGAAAAGACAGGGGGTTTTGTATGGAAAAGCCTACGATACAAGAAAAGAAACGGCTCCTGATATTTTTATTTTGTGCAACGCTTGGTTTTTTCTGCCTTTTGTGTCGTCTGGTATTTATTGGTGCAGTACGGGCAGAACCCTGGCAGGAATTGGCTTATGAACAGCAAACAAGAGACCGTTTGATTACGCCCAAAAGAGGCAGCATTTTAGACCGAAACGGTGTGGGTATTGCCCAAACGCAGACTGTAACAGCAGTCAGTGTCATTCCGGCACAGTTGGCGGATAAAGAAAAAACAGGATTGTTTTTGTCAGAAGTTTTGGAAATGCCCTATGAAGATGTGCAAAAAAAAATGGAGCAGAAAGTGGCTCTGGTGCGTATTAAAACAAAGGTGGATATGGAAACGGCACAAAAAGTACGTCAGGCAGACCTGCCAGGGGTAAAGGTAGATGAAGATGTACAGCGGATTTATCCTTATGCAGACATGGCGGCGCAGGTGATTGGCTTTGTGGGAAAGGATAATCAGGGGATTATCGGTTTGGAAGCAAAGTATGAAGAAATGCTGAAAGGAGTACAAGGAAAAATTCTCACATTGACTGATTCTCGTGGCAGGGAAGTGGAAAGTAAGCAGGAACGGATTCCCCCTGTAGATGGGAAAAATCTTGTGACTACATTAGATGTTGTCATTCAGCAGTATGCAGAACAGACCATTGCAAAGGCGGTGGAGGCAAAAGGGGCAAAAAGAGGTATTGTTATTGTACTGAATCCCCAAAACGGCGAAATCTACGCTATGGCAAATTATCCCTCTTTTGATTTAAATGAACCATTTGTCATCAATGATCCCGAATTGCAAATGCAATGGGACACGATGTCAGAGAAAGAAAAGAACGATGCACTAAATACCATGTGGCGAAATGATGCCATAAACGATACATATGAACCAGGAAGCACATTTAAAGTTGTCACTTCTGCTGCAGGTCTGGAGGAAGGTGTCATTACACCGGAATCTCCTTTCTTCTGCAATGGCTTTCATATTGCAGGGGACAGACGAATTAAGTGCTGGCGGTATCCCCGTACCCATGGCGCACAGACTTTTACACAGGGGGTGCAAAATTCCTGCAACCCCGTTTTTATGGAAGTTGCCGAGCGGCTTGGGCCGGAAAAGTTTATGGAATATATGGAAAAGTTTGGTTTCAAAGAAAAAACCGGCATCGACCTTGCGGGGGAAGCTGTGGGCATTATGCACAAATTGGAAAACGTTGGCCCTGTAGAACTGGCTACCATGTCCTTCGGGCAGTCCTTTCAGATTACACCTTTGCAACTACTGCGTGCTGCTTCTGCTGCGGTCAACGGTGGGTATTTGATTACACCCCATATTGGAAAAGGTGTTGCAGACGAAAATGGCACGATGACAGAGGAATTTTCTTATGAAAAAAGAGAAAAAATTATTTCCGACAAAACTTCCTCACAAATGCGTACCATTTTGGAAAGCGTTGTTGCTGAAGGTACAGGGCATAAAGCTTATATTCCCGGCTATCATTTAGGCGGCAAAACGGCGACTTCCGAAAAGCTGCCAAGACGAAGTGGAAAGTATATTGCATCTTTTATGACATTTGCACCGGCAGAAAATCCGCAGGTTATGGCACTGATTTTGATAGATGAGCCCCAAGGGGTCTATTATGGCGGTACGGTAGCTGGCCCTGTCATGCAGGAGCTTATGGCAAATGTCATGCCCTATCTTGGCATGAAACCGGAGTATACACCGGACGAGGCAAAAGAAGCTACGGAGGAAAAAGCCACTGTGCCTGATGTAGAGGGTATGTCTGTATCGGAAGCAAAACATACTTTGGAACAGGCAGGCATACAGGCAGACTGTGATGAAGAAGGGGAAATCGTTCACCGTCAAATGCCTCCTGCCGGGGAAATTGTCAATAAAGGTGCAAAAGTGAGGATATTTCTACAATAGTTTTAAGAAAATATTTTGGTTACCGTTGGGAAATATGGTATACTGTACATATATGCAAAAAAACGTCCTGTCGAAATACACTTTGGTTTTAACTGTTGCAGGGTTTTTATGCTTTTGCAGAAGTAAATGAAACAGAAAGACAGGACATTTCCAAAAAAGGAGGAAATACGGTGGAATTAAAAAAACTGTTGCAGGAAGTTCCTTATGAAGTATTGCAGGGAACGGATACATTGGAAATCCAAAAGATAACATATGATTCTCGTAAAGTAGAAAAGGGTAGTCTTTTTGTTTGTGTAACGGGATTTCAGACAGACGGACATCAATACATTCCTATGGCACTGGAAAAAGGTGCAGTGGCAATATTGACAGAGCATCTTGTGGAAGATGTGCCGTCTCAAGTGACGGTTATTGCGACAAAAAACAATCGGCAGGCTCTGGCAGCTGTTGCGGCAGCTTTCTATGAACATCCCTCTGCTTCTATGGAAGTGGTCGGTGTGACAGGAACAAACGGTAAAACCACTACCACCTATTTGGTAAAATCCGTATTAGACCATGTAGGAAGAAAAGTGGGGATTGTTGGTACCATTGAAAACAGAATTGGGGAGGAGGTTATTCCCTCCGAACGGACAACACCGGAATCTTTGGAATTGCAAGCATTGCTTCATCAGATGAAGGTGTCTGATGTGACAGATGTAATTATGGAGGTGTCTTCCCATTCTCTTGATTTACACCGTGTAGATGGCATACAATATGATGTTGGGGTGTTTACCAATCTGACACAAGACCATCTGGATTATCATAAAACCATGGAAAACTATAAAAAAGCAAAAGCTATGCTCTTTGCCAGATGTAAAAAGAGTGTCATCAATGTAGATGATGGGGCAGGTCAATTTATGATAGACTGTGCTGCGGGAGAAGTGATGACATTTGGTATTGAAAAGCCTTGTGATTTGAAAGCGAAGGATATTTCCATTTCTGCAGCTGGCAGTTCCTTTACGCTGATATATCAGGGGAAGCAATATGACGTGAAGTTACATACACCGGGGCGATTCAGTGTATATAACGCTTTGGGTGCAATCGGTGTATGTTTATGCTTGGGTGTACCAATGACAGAAATTTTGACCGGACTTGCGGAAAACTCTGGTGTTTCAGGACGTTTTCAGGCAATTCGCAGTAAAAAAGGTTATCAGGCTGTAGTAGATTATGCGCACACACCGGACGGATTGGAAAATGTGCTGAAAACAGCAAAAGAATTTGCAAAGGGCAGAATTATTGCCGTCTTTGGTTGTGGCGGTGACAGGGATAAAACAAAACGTCCGATTATGGGACGCATTGGCGGCGAATATGCAGACTACTGTATATTGACTTCCGATAACCCAAGGACGGAAGATCCGGAACAGATTTTGACAGAAGTAGAGGAAGGTACAAAGGAAACGGGCTGCGCTTATGAAAAACAGGCAGACCGCCGTATTGCCATAGAACGTGCTGTGGCAATGGCAGAAGAAGGAGATGTCATTGTTGTGGCAGGAAAGGGGCATGAAACCTACCAGATTTTCTTTGACAAAACCATTCACTTTGATGATGTAGAGGAAGTACGGAAAGCGTTTGGAGAGGATTGTTTATGAAAAAAATAACCATAAAAGAAATCGCACAGGCAACCCATGCAATGATTTATACAGCAGAAGGTCAAGATGCTTTGGAAAGCGTGATTTCTCATGTAACGATAGATTCCCGTACTGTAACAGATGGCAGTTTGTTTGTGCCATTAAAAGGGGAAAAAACAGATGGGCATCAATTTATAGATCAGTGTTTTGCCAAAGGAGCAGCAGCCTGTTTTTCACAGGAAAAAAGAGAAGTGCCGAAAAATGGTGTGTTGCTTGTTGTAGAGGATTGCAGAAAAGCTTTGTTGGAAGCAGCAAGATATTATCGAAGTTTGTTTGATATTCCTTTTATTGGCATTACAGGCAGTGTAGGGAAGACAACAACAAAGGATATGGTGGCATCGGTGCTTTCCCAAAAATATTGTACATTATGGACGGACGGAAACTATAATAACGATATCGGTGTACCGTTGACATTGTTTCGCTTAGAAGAAAACCATGAAGTGGCAGTTATTGAAATGGGCATGAATCATTTTGGAGAAATTCATCAATTAGTGGATATTGTTCGTCCGCAGGTAGGTTTGATTTCCAATGTAGGTGTGGCACACATTGAATTTTTGGGCAGCAGAGAAGGTATTTTAAAGGCAAAATGTGAGCTTTTTGACTTTATGACGGAAAAGGATACAGCAATCCTCAATGCAGATAATGATATGCTTCAGACTGTAGAAAGTCAGCTTTCCCCAAAAGTCAGATGGTTCGGTGTGGAAAACAAAAAAGATATTTATGCGGATAGTCTGGAGCCTATGGGCATGGAGGGAACGAAATGTGTCCTACACACAGAAATTGGCAGTATACCTGTTGTTGTTCCTGTACCGGGTAACCACATGGTTTTGAATGCAGCATCTGCGGCGACAGCAGGGATTGTATTGGGATTGAGTTTGGAGGAAATCCGTAGGGGAATTGAAAATTTTGTGCCTACAAAAAATAGAATGTCCATATTGCATACAGAAGGCGGTATGACACTGCTGAATGATGTATATAATGCAAATCCCGTTTCTACAAAAGCCTCACTTGATATTTTGGCACAGGCAAAAGGCAGAAGGGTAGCATTTTTGGGCTTTATGGGTGAACTTGGCACATATGCGCCTGCTATGCACAAGGAAGTGGGGGCATATGCGGCAGAAGGCAAAGCAGATGTGTTAATCTGTGTAGGAAAATGTAACGCAGATATGGCGGAAGGTGGAAAAGCAGGTGGTATGGGAGCAGTATATTGCTTTGATACACAGGAACAGTTTTGGCAGGAAGGCATGGGCTTACTGCAAAAAGGTGATACCATACTTTTGAAGGCATCTCGTAGTATGGGATTTGAAAAAACAGTGGAGAAATTGCAAGGAGTGAAATAACGTGAAAGTGGGTTCTTTGGAACAGGCAATCTATGCCATTATGATATCTTTTGTATTGGGTGTGATTCTTTGCCCGATATTTATTCCCTTACTGCATAAGCTGAAGTTTGGGCAGAATGTACGAGATGATGGACCGCAGACGCATTTGCAGAAGCAGGGGACACCGACTATGGGTGGTATTGCATTTCTCATTGCTTTTGTAGCGGCAGCACTGTTCTTCCTGAAGGGGAATACAGACGGTATTGCAGTAGTGTTGATGACGTTGTGCTATGGGATTATCGGATTTTTAGATGATTACATTAAGGTGGTAAAAAAACGTTCTTTGGGACTGCGTGCATGGCAGAAATTGGCACTGCAATTAGTGGTGACAGCATTATTTTGCAGCTATTTGATGCACAGTGGAATCGGGACAGAGGTTTACATTCCCTTTACCCAAGGCAAAATGCTGAATCTTGGATTTTTATTTATTCCTTTTTTGTTCTGTGCTGTATTGGGTACGGTAAACGGTGTTAATTTGACAGACGGCTTAGATGGTTTGGCAGGTGGTGTAACACTGATTGTAGCAGCTTTCTTCCTTGTGGCGTCTTGGGCAGCAGGCAGTACCATTGCACCTGTTTGTGGTGCTATTGCAGGGTCACTTTTGGCATTTTTGATTTTCAATTCCTACCCTGCAAAAGTTTTTATGGGAGATACAGGTTCTTTGGCATTAGGTGGTTTTGTGGCAGCATCAGCTTTTGTGCTGAAAATGCCCATATTCATTGTCATTGTAGGTTTTATTTATCTTTGGGAATCTATTACCGTTATGTTACAGGTTGGCTGGTTTAAATTGAGCAGAAGAATATATGGAGAAGGCAGACGCTTATTTAAGATGGCACCGTTCCACCATCATTTGGAACAGTGCGGTTGGAGAGAAACAAAGGTTGTAACGTTGTTTTACGCCATTACAGCCATGTTATGCCTCGTTGGACTTTTAGGCTGCAAATATATGTTTTAGGGAAAAGAGGGAACCATTATGAAGTATCAAGGAAAACAGGTGCTTGTCTGCGGTATGGCAAGGAGTGGTATTGCTGCTGCAAAAATGCTTGCGAAGCAAGGTGCAAAAGTCATATTGCAAGACATGAAGAAAAGGGAAGATGTACCACAGACAGCTTTGGATTTGGAAAAGCAAGGTGTAACATTATATACAGGAAAAAATCCTGATGACATTGCAAAAAACCAAGACTTGATTGTATTGAGTCCGGGGATTCCCTGTGACCTTCCTTTTATTTTGGAGGCAGAAAAGGCAGGTGTGGAGGTAATCAGCGAGGTAGAGCTGGCATACAGACAAACCCCTTGTCCTGTCATTGCGATTACCGGCACAAACGGAAAAACGACGACGACGACTTTGGTAGGAGAAATCATGCAGGAAGTCGCACCGCATACAGCGGTGGTGGGCAATATTGGGATTCCCTACAGCGAAAAGGTAACAGAACTTACGGAAAAAGACTGGGTTGTGGCAGAAATCAGCAGCTTTCAAATGGAAAAAGCAAAGGAATTTCATCCCCATATCAGTGCAGTTTTAAATATTACACCTGACCATTTGAACCGCCATAAGACAATGGAGGTTTACATTGCCATGAAAGAACGTGTTTTCGCCAATCAAACAGCAGAGGACTTCTGCATTTTGAATTATGAAGATGCAATCTGTCGTAAAATGGCAGAAAAAACAAAAGCAAAGGTGTTCTTTTTCAGCAGCAAAAGTACGTTGGAACAAGGTATTTACTTAGATGGACAGAACATTTGTCTTCGTTGGCAGGGAAAAGAAGAAATACTTCTTTCTGTCAAAGAATTACAGATACTTGGTGTTCATAATCATGAGAATGCTATGGCGGCTGTAGCAATGGCAGTCTGTTCTGGCGTTGATTTGGATACCATTCGCCATGTGCTTCGCAATTTTAAAGGTGTAGCCCATAGAATTGAGTATGTTGCGACAGTAGATGGCGTAGATTATTACAATGATTCCAAAGGTACAAATACCGATGCTTCTATTCGTGCCGTTCTTGCCATGGAAAAGCCCATCGTCCTTATCGGAGGCGGTTATGATAAAGGGGTTTCTTTTGATGATTGGACAAAGTTATTTCCGGAAAAAGTAAAACATTTGGTTTTGATTGGTGTTACAGCACCCCAGATTCGAGCTTCGGCAGAAAAATTTGGATTTACTGCCATTACAGACTGTAAAACCTTTGCGGAAGCTGTTGCTGTATGCAGAGAAAAAGCAGAAGCGGGAGATTGTGTTCTCCTTTCGCCTGCCTGTGCCAGCTGGGGGATGTTTGATAACTATGAACAACGTGGGGATTTGTTTAAAGAAATTGTGACATCTTTTCAGAACTGACCAATGGGCGAAAAAATAAAAAAAGAGGTGGGGTGGAAGAATGAAAATGGCAGAACCGAAACATACAGTGCCGAAAAAGAAACGGAAACGCATGGGGGCAGTTCCTTTTGACTTTGCAGTTTTATTTATTGTATTGACGCTGGTGTTATTCGGTGTTGTAATGGTATTCAGTGCCAGCTACTACAGTACCATGACCTCGGAAAAATTTAATCATGATATGTTTTATTTTTTAAAACGGCAATCGGTATGGGCAGTCCTTGGGATTGTCGGGATGACCATTACTATGCGGATACCGTATGAGTTTTGGAGGAGAGTATCAAAAATCGCCTACTGGATATCCAATGTTTTTTTGATGCTCCTTCCCGTTATCGGAACGAAATCTCATGGGCAAACCAGATGGATTGGCATAGGTTCTCTCAGTTTCCAGCCATCAGAACTTTCTAAAATCGCTGTTATCCTGTACTTATCTTCTTATGTTGTACAGCATAGAAAAGAGCTTTGGCATTTCAAAGGATTTTGTAAAGCTATGGTTGTTTTGTTGATTCCAACAGGATTGATTGCCATTTCCAATTTTTCTTCAGCACTGCTTTTGGGATTGATTGGGATGACCATATTGTTTGTGGCAAGTCCTCGTGTCTGGTATTTTATTGTCAGTATTGGGGTATTGATTCCTCCCGGAATCCTTGCTGTTGCCATTCCGAAATTCCGCTATCGTTTGAAACGTATTCAGATTTGGTTTGATCCATGGTCAGACCCTACGGATAAAGGCTTTCAAACTATACAGTCTTTGTTTGCTGTAGCATCTGGTGGACTTTTTGGTTTGGGGCTTGGACAAAGCAGACAGAAAACATTTATTCCAGAGGCACATAATGATATTATTTTTGCGATTATTTGTGAGGAATTAGGTTTGATTGGTGCGGGTCTTGTGATTATTTTGTTTTCTCTTTTGGTATGGCGTGGTATACAAATTGCCATTCGTGCAAAGGATAACTACGGAATGTTGGTTGCAACAGGGATTTCTGCACTAATTGCTTTTCAGGCACTCATTAATATCGGTGTTGTAACAAATTTTATTCCCAATACAGGGCAACCACTGCCCTTTATTAGTTATGGTGGTACTTCATTGGTATTGCTTATGTTTTTGATGGGGATTCTCTTAAATATCTCCAAATATCCCAGGGAAGCAAGCAATAAAGAATAATTTTTAAAAAGCTATTGACAAATGGCGCAAGATTGCATAAAATGCTAAAATATAAGTATTTGTTTAAAAACAAGGAAAAAGAGGAGTATGTGTTTTTCCGCATGACAGAGAAAAAATCCATTGGCTGTGAGATTTTATGTCGGGAAGCGCAGAAGGTAGCTTTGGAGTTGTTTCGCTGAAAGGAAGTAAGCGGAAACGGTTGACCCCGTTATCGGTCTTAGAGTGCCTGCAGATTTGCAGGAAGTAAGGTGGTACCACGAGCTTTCGTCCTTTCATGGAAGAAGGCTCTTTTTTATGAGACAAAGGAGGAGAAAACGTGAAGGAACTGGAAAAGAATTTTGCCCCATCTGTTGTAGAGGATAAATTATACAAGATGTGGATAGACAGGGGATATTTTCACACAAAAATTGATAAAAAGAAAAAGCCATACAGCATTGTGATGCCGCCCCCGAATATTACAGGACAGCTGCATATGGGTCATGCGCTGGACAACACCATGCAGGATATTCTCATTCGTTGGAAAAGAATGGCAGGCTATAATGCACTATGGATTCCCGGTATTGACCATGCCAGCATTTCTACAGAGCTGAAGGTTGTACAGAAGATGGCTAAAGAAGGCTTGACAAAGGCAGATGTAGGCAGGGAAGGCTTTTTAAAACGTGCATGGGAATGGAAAGAAGAATATGGCGGTATTATTTTGAATCAGCTGCGGAAACTAGGCTGCTCCTGCGACTGGGACAGAGTGCGTTTTACCATGGACGAAGGTTGCTCCGAGGCAGTTTTGGAAGTATTCTGCCGCCTGTATGAAAAAGGTTATATTTATCGTGGGGAAAAAATCATCAACTGGTGCCCTGAATGCCAGACGACCATTTCAGATGCAGAAGTTGACCATGTAGACACAGCAGGGCATTTTTATCATTTGGAATATCCGATAGTTGGTTCTGACAGACGTTTGCGGCTGGCGACCACAAGACCTGAAACCATGCTTGGGGATACCGCTGTTGCTGTACATCCTGATGATGAAAGATATCAGGACTTGATTGGCAAGAAATGTATTTTGCCTATTTTGAACAAAGAAATTCCCATTGTGGCTGACACATATGTTGACCGTGAATTTGGTACAGGTGTGGTAAAAATTACACCGGCACATGATCCGAACGATTTTGAGGTAGGTCTGCGTCATAATCTGCCACGCATTACCGTGATGAATGATGATGGTACAATGAATGAAAATGCCGGAGAATATCAGGGTATGGACAGAATGGAAGCGAGAAAAGCTATTGTTGCCCGTTTGAAGGACGAAGGTTATCTGGTGAAAATTGAGGACATTACCCATGCGGTAGGTTGCCACGAAAGATGCCATACCGCTATTGAACCTATGATTAAATTGCAGTGGTTTGTAAAAATGGATGAACTGGCAAAGCCTGCGATGGAAGTATATGAGCAGAATAAACTGCACTTTATCCCCGACCGTTTCGGCAAAACCTATATGCACTGGCTGGAAAATATTCATGACTGGTGTATTTCCCGACAGCTTTGGTGGGGACATCGCATTCCTGCTTACTATTGCCAGGAATGTGGTCATGTTACCGTCAGCAAACATACACCTGAAAAATGTGAAAAATGCGGGTGTACCCATCTGAAACAGGATGAGGATACTTTGGATACATGGTTCAGTTCTGCGCTTTGGCCCTTCTCCACATTGGGATGGCCCGAAGAAACAGAGGATTTAAAGCAGTTCTATCCCACAAGCACACTGGTAACAGGATATGACATTATTTTCTTCTGGGTAGTTCGCATGGTCTTTTCTGGCATGGAGTTTATGGAAGAAGTACCTTTCCGTGACGTGCTTATTCATGGTTTGATTCGTGACGATCAGGGAAGAAAGTTCTCCAAATCCTTGGGAAATGGTATTGACCCTCTGGCAGTTATTGCTGACTATGGTGCAGATCCACTGCGTTTGATGCTCATTACTGGTAATGCACCGGGGAATGATATGCGTTTTTACTGGGAGAGATTGGACAACTGCCGTAATTTCTGCAATAAGATTTGGAATGCAACTCGCTTTGTGATGATGAATCTGGAAGAAGAAACTGAAACAAAGCTCTTAATGCTGACCTCTGCTGATAAATGGATTTTGTCCAAAGTCAATACTCTTGCAAAAGATGTTTCCGAGAATATGGAGCATTTTGAACTGGGACTTGCAGTACAGAAAATTTATGATTTCCTTTGGGATGAATTCTGCGATTGGTATATTGAGATGGTAAAACCCCGTTTGTATAATAAAGAGGATTCTACCAGAGAGGCTGCGCTTTGGACATTAAAGACTGTTCTAATTAACGCATTAAAGCTTTTGCATCCCTTCATGCCCTTTATTACAGAAGAATTGTTCTTGCATATTCAAGATGAAGAGGAAAGTATTATGATTTCCAAATGGCCTGTATATAAAGAAGAATGGAACTACAAAGAAAATGAAGAAGAAATTGATGCGATTAAGGAGGCAGTCAGAGGTATCCGCAATATTCGTGGAGAAATGAATGTTGTACCGTCCAAAAAAGTGCAGGTGTTTGTCGTTTCGGACAAGGAAGAAGTACGCAGTCTTTTTGCACACAGCAAAGTATTCTTCCAGACATTGGCATATGCAAGTGAAGTTATTGTGCAAGGGGATAAAACAGGTATTGGTGAGGATGCCATCTCTGTTGTGTTGACAAATGCAACAATTTATATGCCATTTGCAGAGCTGGTTGATGTGGAGAAAGAGCGGGAACGTTTGACTAAAGAAAAAGAAAAAATGTGCAAAGAAATCGACAGAGTTGTGAAAAAACTGTCTAACGAAGGCTTTATCTCTAAAGCACCTCAGAAAGTCATTGAGGAAGAAAAAGCGAAAGAAGAAAAATACAGAGGTATACTGGCGCAGGTAGAAGAACGCCTTGCACAGTTAAAATAAGGTATAAAATAGGATATAAAAAGAGATTATCGAAATATTGTAGGATAAGTGGATTAAAGGACACCCCTTGCTTAAAGCAAGGGGTGAGGGTGTCGACAAAGTCGTCCCCCTTTGCCAAAGCCTCATTTCATTCAAGGCTTTGACGAACGGACAGAAGAATAAAGCAGAAGTTCCAAGAGCAAAAAAGCCTTGAAACTTCTGCTTTTCCTCGTGGAAAGTGAATTCCCACTGCGGATTCCATTTGGGAAACCCTTCGTTTCCCAAAC
>JAHHTX010000041.1 GCA_020024255.1 Anaerotignum sp. | reverse complement strand
GTATAGGGGGAATACAATGACTAGAAAATCGTTTTTTTCAAAATTGACAGTAAAGATACCTGCAAGACTTATTGCTGTAGTACTTGTTATTATGGTATTGCTGTCTTCGGTTGTGGTATATCTGTCACGATCAGCTACAACAGATTCCATTAATAGTGAAGTAAACTATCTTGCAGAAATGAATGCAGCAAAAGTATATTCTTATCTGGAAAATATGAATGCTTTTTCTCATGCATTGTCAAAAGAAGTGCGTCACTATAGTCAATTAGACAGAAAAGATGCAGAACCTATCTTAATTGAAACACTGGAAGGGGTTCTGGAGGACGACAAAATCTTTGGTGCATACTTTGCCTTTGAACCAAATCGTTATTTTCCGGAAACACCAAAAGGTCTATCTTACTATGCCTATCGTGATGATGGCAAAACTATGGTAGATATCTTAAACGACTATAATGTGTATTCTACAGGTGATTATTATACCGGTGCACAGGATTCAAAGCAAACTTATATTACAGAACCATATCCATATAAACTGACTAATGGTGAAAATGTCTATCTGATTACGCTGAGCACACCTGTAACAGATGCCAATGGGGAATTTATTGGTGTCGCTAATTGTGATATATTAGCTGAGAGTATCAATTCTATTGCATTTCATGATGGGGGATATGAAACAGCATACAGTACAATTTTGTCCTCTCAAGGTAAATATATTGCAGATTCCGTTGACGAAACCAAATTGGGTTCCGATTTTGCGTTTCAGGGCAGTGAGGGGGAAATCATTTCCGAAGCGATTGAAAATGGAAAACCTTTACTAATGGAGGGGCACAATGAACACTTTAAAAATAAAAAAGCCATTATCAATTATATTCCAATTACTTTAGAAGGCACAAATTTATGTTGGTCTAGTGGTTTTGTAGTCAACAAATCAGAGGTGTTTTCAAGCCAAAATTTGATGACAGCCATCATTATTCTGACTTGTATTTTAAGTATATTGTTGCTCAGTGTATTTACATATAGAGTGATTAAACGTTCGCTTTCTCCTATTTCTTATGTTATGAATCTTGCAGATAAAATGCGTTGTTGTGATTTGTCTAAAGATGAAAATACTATCGCATTACCAAATGATGAATTGGGTCAGCTTGCCCATATTTTTATTGAAACAAGAGATGATTTAAGAGCCATTATCAGTGATATCACCTATTGTTTAAATCATATGGCTGAGGGCGATTTTCATGTGGATTCTCAATGCGAAGAAAGATATGTGGGAGAATATAGTCACATTTTGCATGATATGAAAAAAATTGGAGAAAGATTAAGCAAGACACTTTTGCAGATTGAAGAAACTTCTGATCAGGTACAATCCGGTTCTGAGCAGGTGGCACTTGGTGCACAGGCATTGTCTCAGGGTGCTACTGAACAGGCTTCCTCTATCGAAGAACTTAGTGCTACAATTACCGGTCTTTCTGAGCATATCAAAAACAATGCTGATGATGCAAATGTTGCAAATACAATCGCGAAGGAAGCGGGTTCTGATGTTATGGAAAGCAACCGGCATATGCAAGAGTTATTAGCTGCTATGGCTGAAATCAATGAAACTTCTGATGAAATCAGTAAGATTATCAAAACAATTGATAATATTGCATTCCAAACAAATATTCTTGCTTTGAATGCGGCAGTGGAAGCAGCCCGTGCGGGTATGGCAGGAAAAGGTTTTTCTGTGGTGGCAGATGAAGTGCGTAATTTGGCATCTAAGTCAGCCGAAGCTGCCAAAAGTACAAGTGGCTTGATTCAAAATTCTATCATGGCTGTAGAAAATGGCAGCAAGCTGGCAAATACAACGGCAGTATCTTTGGAAAAGGTTGTTGACAGGGTGCAGGATATGGAAGAAAAAATTAAAAATATTGCTGCTGCCTCTGAAGAACAAGCGGAATCTGTTGCTCAAATTGCACAAGGCATTGACCAGATTTCCTCTGTTGTGCAGACAAATTCTGCAACTGCGGAACAATCTGCTGCAGCCAGTGAAGAACTTTCTGGGCAGGCAAATATTTTAAAATCTATGATGATGCAATTTACTTTGCAGGACAATCTTTCAGATGATAAGACACATTTTTAATTTGCATAGACAGTGTTTATTTGATATATTGGGCAAAGAGTGTCTTATGTTTATATTTCAATAAAAAAGGCTGGTTTTTAGAAAAGCAGATATTTTTTATTTTGGTGTGCTCATAAAGAGTATGCAAGAAGAAGGTAATCAAAAAATAAATGACGGATTGTGAGATGATTTGGTTCAAAAAGCAGCCAAAGTCAGACAATTACGATAACTTTTTCAATGGTATCCATAAAACCGATGAAGGTTTTGGAAAAATTGAAAATATAATACCTTGAAATTTTTATATAAGCACATAAAATAAATTGTGTGATACTTTTTTCATAAGTAAAAGAAAGAGGGAAAAAAATGAAAACAAACAAAATTACTTTATCGGCAACTGTTGGACTATGTACATTGTTGTGCATAGGTACATCAACAGCACAAGGTGCTACCAGTGCGTTCCAAGATACTACAGGTCACTGGGCAGCAAATGCCATTGAACGCATGAGTGGGTATCAAATTGTAAATGGATATGAGGGGAAATTCCGTCCCAATGATACCATCACCAGAGGAGAATTGGCTGTTGTTTTAAACAATGTGATGCAGTATCAGCAAAAAGCTGATAATACATTCAGCGACTTGGGACAGGCATTTTACACTGATGCTATATTGAAAGCAGCACGTGCAGATGTCATGTATGGTGCAAATGGGAAGGTTCGCCCAACAGATCCTATATCCAGACAGGAAGCAGTTGCAATGATGGCAAGAGCCTTTGATGTGGAGGGTGTTGGCAACAATATTTCTGTGCCTGATGCAGAACAAATTGCAGATTGGGCAAAAGGCAGTGTATCCGCATTCATGCAAAAAGGATATATTGATGGTGTCAGTTCGTTCCGTCCTACTGCATCTATCACACGTGCGGAAGTTGTTACAATACTGAATCGTTTGTTGTGTGGATATTATGCCACATCAGGCAATTTTTCGGAATCTACAAATGGAACGGTTGTCATTAACACAAAAGATGTTACGTTGAAAGATACAGTTATTGATGGGGACTTGATTTTATCTGAAGGGATAAAAGATGGTGATGTTACATTGGATAATGTGACGGTAAAAGGACGCACACTTATTCGTGGTGGTGGTGTGAACTCCATTCATGTTACAGGTAATTCTGTGTTGAATACAGTAGTAATGGAACGTGATGGTGCAGCAGTACGTATTGCGGTAGATAAAAATGCTAAAGTTAGCAATGTTATTGTTGGCGAGAAATCTACAGAATCCATTATATCTGGATATGTACCCAATGTAACCGTTTCCGGTTCCGCAAAACTCACTGCACAAAATGCAAAATTCGATACAGTTTCCGTTACAGCATCTAATGTTTCTTTGGTAGCAACAGGAGAAAGCATTATCAAAAATGTAGAAGTTACAGATACAGCAAAAAATACGGATATCTCTGTTGCAAAAGATGCTGCAATCAACACCATAAATATTCAGGCAGACGGTGCAAAAGTATTTGGTGAAGGAAAAGTCAGTGATGTCAAAGCAAATGCAAATAATATCGCTGTTCATACAAAGGGTACAAAGGTATCTGCAGAGGCAGGCTCTTCCAATGTCACGGCAGAGGGGAAAAATGTAGAAGCCGGCACCTCTGTTACAATAAATACACCTTCTAACAATAAACCTAGCCACACCGGTTCTTCTAGCTCTGGCGGCAATCATTCTTCCAGACCCGAAAAATTGGCTATTGCAAAAGTAGAGTCTGTAGAAAATGGTTTGGTACGTATGACATTGAATCATGCATCGGATAAACCCTTGACAAGAGATCAATTTACCATTATTTGTACCGGTGCCGGTAAAAATATGACTATTTTGCGTGTAGAAACAAAAGATAATCGAGTATATGATTTGCACACTGCTTTCTATAACGACAATACATATCAGTTGGGACTGCAATTAGAAGATGGTACACTGTTGACTTACGATTTTGTCAGTAAATATGATTGTCCTGCCATTACAGATGTACAGGCAGTCCGTACAACAAAAGATAAAGTAGATTTTTCCTATATGTCTGATATTGCAGGAACATTTTATTATACATTAAAAGCAGATGAAATGACCCGTTTCCGCAGAGCTTACCATGACGAACCAACTGCTGAAAGTATTATGGAAACAGGCATCAAACATAATATGGTATATGGTGGGAATGTGTTTGAAATTACAAAATTGAAGGAAAATACACCTTATACCATGTATTATGTGGCAAAAGGAACTGATGAAAAAGTAACATCTGTAAAATCATTGCAGATTGCAGGAGAGCCTGTTGAAGCACCTCCAACAAGTGATATTACGATTGAAAGTGTTTCCGCACATCGTATTCCCAATACAGATTTTGGTCAGGAGCACATCCGTTTTGACATTAAGTTGAGCGAGCCCACAGATACA
Organism: Anaerotignum sp.; assembly: GCA_020024255.1. Taxonomy (GTDB): domain Bacteria; phylum Bacillota; class Clostridia; order Lachnospirales; family Anaerotignaceae; genus Anaerotignum. The sequence continues at coordinate 11,900 of JAHHTX010000041.1, read as the reverse complement.
AAATTGGATACGAAAAACTTTAAAATCGAATGCCCAAATGGTCCCATCACTTTGGGGCGCGTGGAAAGCGATGACAAGCAAAATTATACCGTGTATATGGCAAAAGGTTATAAGATTCAAGATGGCAACTTCACATTGACCATTACATTTGCAGATGGCACAATTGCAACACAGCAGTTTTTCACAGATTTAACTGCACCCGACATTAGCATATCAAAATATGGTGGGATTGAACGTTTTGCACAAAGAGAAGCAAAAGTAACATTTACCACAAATGAAGCAGGGAAAATGTATTGGACGGTATTGAAAGGCACTGACTTTGGTGCTAATGGAGGCACACCGAAAAAATTGCAGACAATTTTAGATGCAAATCATGAAATACAAACCTTTGATACTGCCGGTACACATTACTTTAATATCAATTTTGCGGATAAAGCAGTTGATGCAGAAACAGATTTGTACATTTGTTTCTTCTCTGAAGATAAAGCAGGAAACAGACCAAATACATTTGATTATGAAAAAATTCCGGATACCGTGACAAAACCAGAACAGACAGATCCGGATCAGCCACAAAGTGAATACCAGATTGTAAATATCACAAGAGGCATCAATGATACAGGGAACGCTCATTCTTTAAGTATCGAATTTTCAAAATCAGTAGAAAATATAGTATCTAAAAGTGATGTACAAATTACAGGAGACAGCCTCATTATACAAGGGGACAAAGATATTTGGTCATCTTCTGTAGATTCTACAACATCTAAAGTATTTGATATTACTTTGAATGCAAAAATATTACCTCAAGGTAATTACAAATTTATGATAAATATTGCGGGTACTACATTGACAAAAGACTTCACAGTTGATGCAGCTGGCAATATAAACGAATGAAATTCGGCATTTCTGACGATTTTCATAGATGAAAAATAAAAGGTTCTATTAAGAAAGAAAAAAGATTGTTGTTTTGAGCCGACCCCCAAAAGTTAGACCTAAAATCTAACGATTGGGAGGTCGGTTTTTTTATGGCAAAACTATGGCCTTGGTGCCGATACACAACTTTGTAAAAAGATTGAAAGAAAACATTGAATGCAAAGGACGTACACAGAACCTCATCTCCACTTGAGATTAAGGATACAACAATAGATACAAGTACAGAGCATATCCATTATGTGCAGTGAGATTTTTTGCGAAATTTTGTATGGGGTTCTTGCAAAATAAAGAGCAGATGTGTAACATAATAAAAGAAATGATAAAAGTACGAAGAGAAAGGAGTGGGGATATTGCAGACAACAGGAATATATATTCATATCCCATTTTGCAGGCAGAAATGTTTATATTGTGATTTTCCCTCTTTTGCAGGAAGAGAGGAAATGCAGCAGGCGTATGTTGATGCACTGCAAAGTGAACTGGAAGAGAAAGCGAAGGAGCTTTCGGACTTTCAGATAGAAACTGTTTTTTTTGGCGGTGGAACACCTACGTCATTGCCTGTTGCACTGCTGGAAAGGCTGATGCAGACCTTGTTTGCCAAATATCATATTGCGCCAGATGCGGAAATTACAATAGAAGCCAATCCGGGTACTTTAGATGCTTTTGTCTGCCAAAAGCTGCGGCAAATGGGTTTTAACCGTTTGAGTATGGGAATGCAAGCATGGCAGGACGAGCTTTTAAAAAGACTTGGACGGATTCACAACAGACAAATGTTCTTGGATAATTTGGAAAATGCAAAGCAGGCGGGCTTTTCCAATATCAATGTGGATTTGATGTTTGCTTTGCCGGGGCAGACCTTAGGGGATTGGGAGGAAACGCTGACGGAAATCATTGCCCTTTCTCCTGCTCACATTTCTGTATATAGCCTGATTATAGAGGAGGGCACACCTTTCTATGATGATTATGAAACAGGACGCTACAAGGAAACAGACGAGGAAACAGACCGCAGAATGTATGGTATGGCTGTAGAAAAATTGGAACAGGCTGGTTTTCATCAATATGAAATTTCCAATTTTGCACAAAAAGGTAAAGAAAGCCGTCACAATAAACGATACTGGCTAGACCAAGAATATATGGGGTATGGACTGGGTGCACATTCTTACTGGAAAGGAGAACGCTTTCATCATTCATATGACATGGAAACATATATGCAACAAGCGAAACTTGGCATGGAAAGCCGTGAAGAAATTGAGGCGGTTTCTTTGGCAGAGCAGTATGGGGAATTTATGTTTCTGGGACTGCGTATGACGGAAGGTGTGGAAAAAGAGCGGTTTCAAAAACGGTTTGGAAAACCCATAACGGAAGTGTTTCCAAAAGCTATTGAAAAGACGAAAAAAGAAGGGCTTTTGGAAGAAAAAGAGGGCTTTCTCCGTTTGACAAAGCGAGGTATTGACCTGAGTAATCAAGTTTTTTTGGAATTTCTTCCGGACTGATGAAAAGAAAATCTTCTGTATGCTTGACATGAGGAAATTTTGTTTTATAATTTTATAATAAAAGTCGGAACGTGTGAAAAGGAGTGTGGTTGGGTGAAAGGATTTGCAGATGGACATTGCGACACCATTGTAAAGCTGTTTCATCGTGGAGAAAAACTGAGAAGAAATAAAAACCATTTGGACTTGGAAAGAATGTTTCGCTACGAGGGTGCTGTGCAGGTGTTTGCTCTTTGGCTTGACCCTATATACTATCCCATTGCTCTGCGACAAACTTTGCAGTATTTGGATTTTTATCAAGAGCAGATTGCAGGAAATGCAGACCTGATTGGTCATGTGAATACCTATGAAGATATTTTGGAAAACCAGAAAAATGGGAAACTGTCTGCTTTGCTTTCTTTGGAAGGCGGTGAAGCACTGGAAGGTGAAATTGCTGTGCTGCGGCTTTTTTATCAGCTTGGTGTGCGCATGGTTGGACTGACTTGGAACCACAGAAACGCTTTGGCAGACGGCGTCCGTGACAGGGAAACCGGCGGTGGTTTGACGGCTTTTGGAAAAAATGTGGTAAAGGAAATGAACCGACTGGGCATGATTGTAGATGTATCTCATCTATCCGACCGAGGGTTTTATGATGTGGCAGATATTGCGGAGGCACCCTTTATTGCCAGTCACTCCAATAGCAGAACGATTTGTGATGTTCCACGCAACTTAACAGACGAACAGCTTCGGCTATTGGCTGCGTGTGGCGGTGTTGTTGGTATGAATTATTATCCTGTTTTTCTTTCTAAGGAGAAAACCTCCGCCATAGATGATTTGATTCGGCACATTAGCCATGTTTTAGATGTGGCAGGAGAGGACTGCATTGGTCTTGGCAGCGACTTTGACGGCATTGGCACAACCCCTACGGATTTACGTTGTGTGGAAGATTTGGAGCTTTTTTTCTACAGATTGCGTCAAGAATTTGGAAAAGATGTGGAAGAAAAAATCCGAGAAAAGAATTTTCACAGAGTTTTTCAGGAAATACTAAAGTAAACATTCATATACAAGAAATATAGGAGGGAATTATGGAACTATCCAAAAAAGCGTGTAGCATAAAATCATCTAGTACACTTGCAATTTCAGCAAAGTCGGCAGAACTTAAGGCAGCAGGTAAGGATATGGTCACATTTGGCGTGGGAGAGCCTGATTTTGACACCCCACCGCATATTCGGGAAGCGGCAAAAAAAGCCATTGACGAGGGACATACCCGTTATACGGCAGCAGCAGGAACACCGGCACTTCGTCAGGCAGTCTGTGACAAACTGAAAGAGGATAACGGACTGGATTATACTCCGGCACAAGTCATTATCAGTAACGGCGCAAAACATTCCCTGATGAATACATTCATGACGATTCTGAATGATGGAGATGAGGTGATTATCCCTGCACCTTATTGGCTCAGTTATGCAGAAATGGTAAAAATCAGTGGTGGCGTGCCTGTAATCGTACATACCAAAAAAGAAAATCGTTTTATGCTGACAAAGGAAGAACTGGAAAGCGCATATACAGCAAAAACAAAGGCAGTTATTTTGACCAGTCCTTCCAACCCTACAGGTATGGTATATACCATGGAAGATTTGCAGATGATTGCTGATTTTGCTGTGGCTCATGATATTTTTGTTATTTCCGATGAAATCTACGAAAAGCTAATTTATGATGAAGGAAAGAAGCATATTAGTATTGCTTCTCTTGGAAAAGAAATTTATGACAGAACGATTATCATCAATGGCGTATCCAAAAGCTATGCCATGACAGGCTGGAGAATCGGTTTTGCTGCTGTTCCTCTTGATATTGCAAAGATTATGTCATCTTTACAGTCACATATGACGTCCAATCCAAATTCTATCGCACAGGAGGCAACACTGGCTGCTCTCAAAGGGCCTCAGGATTGTGTGGCAGAAATGTGTGCAGAGTTTAAGAAAAGACGGGATTATATTTTTGAAAGAGAAGAAGCCATTCCGATGATTTCCGCTTTGAAGCCGGAAGGAGCATTTTATCTTTTTGTTGATGTATCCGGTACTTATGGCAAAGCATATAACGGAAAAATTATACAGAGTGCAGCTGATTTTGCTACTGTTTTGTTGGAAGAAAAATTTGTAGCCGTAGTACCTTGTGCAGACTTTGGTATGCCGGATTATATCCGCCTTTCCTATGCGGCATCTATGGAAATGATACAAAAAGGTATGGACAGAATTGAAGATTTGGTAAAGCATCTGATATAATACAAAGTCGGAAGGAGTGGGGATATGGCGTATAAGGTATTAGACAGCAGAAAAGCATATGTAGGAAAGCTGGTAACCGTAACTGTAGATACCGTGGAAATGCCTGACGGAAAAAAAGCAGTGCGAGAAACGGTTATCCGAGGAAAAAATGCGGCTGCTGTTCTTCCCATAGATAACGATGGAAAAATAATATTGGTGCGGCAGTATCGCCATGCCTACAAGGAAATGCTTCTGGAAATTCCCGCCGGCGTATTGGAGGAAGGGGAAGAACCTGAACAGGGCGTTTTGCGGGAATTGAATGAAGAAACCGGAAAAATAGCAGAAAAACTGACGTATATTTGTACGCTGTACCCCACTGTGGGATATTGCAAAGAAGAAATTGCGCTTTATCTCGCCGAAAATTTAAAGAATGGCAAACAGAACTTAGACCCCGAAGAATTTATTGAAATCGAAAGATATACACCGAAAGAAGCGGTGGAAATGATATATCGGGGAGAAATTCGAGATGCAAAAACCGTTGCGGCAATTTTTGCCTATGAAATGGGACATAAATAGAGAAGACGAGCCATATCCTTATAGCAGGACAAAGAACTGCGGGAGGTGAGGCGAATGAAACAGCAAAAGAGAGAGTGGATGAAAAGAGGACAAATGATTTTTATAATTGTTTGTCTTTCTTTTTTACTTGGTTCTTTAGGTGGTTCCGTTGCAGCAAATATCGTTGGCCATAGCGGAAAAGAAAGCACTGCATTATTTTTTAAGGAAGCCTTGAAAAGCGGTACGGAAGCAGGCTTTGGCTATGTATTTTGGAAATATTTGAAATATGACCTTCTTATTTGGCTAGGGGGATGGTTGACTTCCGGTATTTTTTTGTCGGGATGCGTATTTTTATTCCGTAGCGTTTCCCTCGGATTTACATCAGCAATGTTGATGACTGCCTATGGCGGAAAGGGCATATTGCTCAGTATTCTTGCAGTACTGCCCCAGAATCTGGTATTGATTCCGCTGTATATTTTTATGATGACAGCATCTTTTTATTATGCTTCTGTCTGGCATGAGAACGGTGCAAGGCAGCGGGCAGGCAAAAGGGAAAAGCGGCGTAAGCAGACGGAATACTGCATTTTAATGGGAGCATCTCTTGTTGCTTTGCTGTTGGCAGTAGGCATTGAAGTCGGAGTTGTATCTGGCTTTATGCGTCATCTCTCTTTTTTGTAAGATAAAAGGGTGAAAATGTATTTGCAGCATTTTCACCCCCAATGGTTTAATTGTGGTAACAGATATTTTGAGAAAGATTCAGTGGATACCGTGTTAAAAATGGGGCTGTACAGTTATCTTCTGTTAGGCGAACCGCAGAAATTTGATTGTTTCCGTAAGTTTTGTAATAGTAAATTCCTTTTGTTGTGTTCATGCAGGAGGTATATATGGTGCTGTCATATGCACCTGTTTCTGTGAGGACGCTGCCCTTTACCATGCTAACAGCATCTAAGATATGAAAGAATTGTGTAATGCTCCCTTGTTCATCTTTTTCTTTCGTAGCGGTTTTTTGCAAAAAAGCTGCCTTTACAAATCTAGATGGACTTGTATCATCTCCGGGTAAACCAAGGCTGCCATAGCCTACAGAAGCAAAGGACACATTTTCTTCTGTCTTTTTGGGAGCTTTGTATTTTGGTGTTAGGTTTGCAAATTTCTGTAGATTGGCAAGCTGATGGGGGAAAGGGGGATTGTTTGTCATCACACCGGTTTCGTTTTCGTAGACAGCAAGACCCTCTTTAGTTTGTTCTATGACAATACACTCTTTTTCATCAGCAATCATAAAGTGAAGCGGGGCTAGAGGAAGCTCCGGACTGAAAGGAGTATCACTAAGATTCAGTTTTTCAAGAAAAGGTCTTAGCTCAGCTACAGAGGTATAGTTTCCCAATAGATAAAGCATCATTTCGTAGGTGGGCAGATTTTCTTTTTCTGCTTTAGGTGGAAAATATACAGCATTTCCACAAAAATGCAGTCCTGCCATGGCAAGCCCTTTTTCATTGCAGGCATCAAAATAGAGGGGATAATCCTTTAGAACAGATGCCATACCCAAAATGGCATATTTTGTTTGTAGATTACCACCGTTTCGTAGGGCAACAGAAAAGTTCCTTGGAGTTATGACCACTTCTTCCATAAAGTGGTCATCTAAATCCAATGTTCTGCCAAAATAAGTGTTTTTACTTTGTATAAATAAGCAAGTACACATAAGTATTCCTCCTTTAAGTTTGTGATATTAAAAATATATCATTTATTTTACTCTGTTTGTATAGTATCATGCAGATTGCAGTAAATGTAAAGTCAAGAAAATAATGGGCATTTCCGAAAACAGAATACTAAAAATGTATAGTTCATCAAGTGGGAAATACTTGAAGTATCGGAAGCTGAACCGCCGGAGAGGCATATTTCCAAGCCATACAGCTTTTTGGAAAGCCCTTTATCCAAGCCACAGTTGAAGCGAAGAAAAAAATGGACTGCTATGCTTTGAAACCGGATACAGGTCTATGGTGAGCTAAGCATCATGTATGAAGGACGCTTATCGGAATAATGGAAAAAGTAGAAAAACAGATAGATTTCTTGTCTGCTCTTGACATACGATTTTATAAAGCAAAGGCGAAAAGCTGATTATACTCAAGCCTTTCGCCTATTATTATAGAAGGTGTTATTTACAGACTTTTCTTCATCGTCTGGAAGTTCCAAGGCTTTTTAGCCATTGGAACTTCTGCTTTTTTTCATGGGAAATGAATTTCGACTTTGTATTCCACTTGGAAAACACTTCGTTGTCCAATCTCTTCTGCATTCTTGAAAAAGTTTATTTCTGTTAATGGGCAGAGATATGGGCAATGACTGCATCTGCAAATTCCTCTGTAGAAGCTGTGCCACCCATGTCTTGTGTTAGTGTGTTTCCTTCAGAAATGACTTCTGTTACGGCTTTTTCGATGGCAGTGGCTGCCTGTGATTCTCCAAGATGGGCAAGCATCATGGAGGCAGAGAGAATGGCAGCAGTAGGATTGATTTTATGCTGTCCTGCAATGTCAGGTGCGGAACCATGAATGGGTTCAAAGATTGCACCGCCAACACCAATATTTGCACTGGGTGTTAAGCCAAGACCGCCTACCAAGCCGGCACAAAGGTCGGAAACAATGTCGCCGTAAAGGTTGGGGCAGACGAGAACATCGTAATCTTCCGGATGCATCACAAGACGCATACACATTGCATCAACGATACTGTCATTAAATTCGATTTGGGGATATTCCTTTGCGATTTGTCTTGCAATATCAAGGAACATACCGTCTGTGCATTTCATGATATTTGCTTTATGTACAGCAGTGACTTTTTTTCTGCCTTCTCTTACCGCAAATTCAAAAGCATAGCGGATAATACGTTCACAGCCTTTTCTCGTGATCAGTTTGATGCTTTCGGCAGCATCTTCTCCTACCATGTGTTCAATGCCTGCATACAAATCTTCTGTATTTTCTCGTACCACAACAAGATTGATATGTTCAAATTTTGTGATGACGCCAGGGTATGTTTTTGCAGGACGCACATTGGCATAAAGGTCGAATATTTTCCGCATGGCTACATTAACACTGCGAAAGCCTGTGCCTACAGGTGTAGTGACAGGTCCTTTTAGGGCTACCTTGTTCTTGCGGATAGATTCAATGGTGGAATCGGGCAGGGGGGTGCCGTATTTTTCAATCATAGCAGCACCGGCTTCCTGCTGTTCCCATTTAATGTCTACACCGGTTGCTTCTACGACTTTTTTTGCGGCGGCGATGACTTCCGGTCCACTACCGTCGCCAGGAATCAATGTAACTGTATAAGACATGGAAAATACCTCCTTAGTTAGATGCTTTTGTATAGTTTAAGAGACCGCCTGCAAGGAGAATATCTCTCTGGCGTTCCGAAATGTTCAGTTTGGTGGGGATTTCTTCACCACTTCTCACGCAAGTAACGGTAACGGGCTGTCCTTTTGCTGCATATTTAATCTGGTCTGCGGCGAAAGAAATGACAAGTTCATCTTCCAATTTAATGTTATCATAATCCCATTCATTAACGAATACCAAAGGCAGAATCCCATTGTTAATGAGATTTGCCATATGAATGCGGGCAAAGGATTTTGCAATGACTGCTTTTATTCCTAACTGCAAAGGTGCAAGTGCAGCATGTTCACGGCTGCTGCCTTGTCCGTAGTTTTGTCCTGCAATAATGAAGCCGCCACCTGCTTTTTTTGCACGAGCAGGAAAATCGGGGTCGCAGGGGGTCAGGCAGTAGTCTGCCAAGTAAGGTACGTTGGAACGGAAGGGCAGGAGCTTTGCATTGGAAGGCATAATATGGTCTGTTGTAATATTATCTTCCACTTTAATCAATGCGCCACCACGGATATCTTTGGGTACTTTTGTATTCTGTGGAAAAGGTTGAATATTTGGACCTCTTACGACTTTTACATTTTCTCCGTTTTCCGCAGGGGGAATGATAAGGTTATCATTGACCAAGAAATGTTCTGGCATAGCAATTTCAGGAGCTTCTCCCAGTGTGTGTGGGTCTGTCAGTTTGCCTGCCAAAGCACTGGCAACAGCTGTTTCGGGACTGACAATGTAAACCTGAGCCGATTTTGTGCCACTTCTGCCTTCAAAGTTTCGGTTGATGGTACGGAGAGAAACAGCATTGGTTGCAGGTGCCTGTCCCATACCGATACAAGGACCACATCCGCATTCCAATATTCTTGCACCGGAGGCGATAATATCTGCCAAAGCACCGTTTGCCGCAAGCATATTCATGACCTGCTTGGAACCGGGGGCAATAACAAGGCTTACATTAGGGTCAACAGTTTTGCCTTTCAGCAGAGCTGCAACGGTCATCATGTCTGTATAAGAAGAATTTGTACAGCTGCCGATAGCAACCTGATCAACAGGGAGGTCTTTGATTTCACTAACTTTTTTGATGTTGTCAGGACTGTGAGGACAGGCAACAAGAGGTTCGATTTCGTCCAGAGCAATAATCACTTCTTCGTCATAGATGGCATCATCGTCGGCTTTCAGTTCTGTCCAGTCTTCTTCCCGTCCCTGTGCTGCAAGGAATGCTTTTGTTACTTCGTCGCTGGGGAATACGGAAGTCGTTGCCCCAAGTTCTGCACCCATATTTGTAATGGTGGCACGCTGGGGCACACTGAGGGTTTTCACCCCTTCTCCTGCGTATTCCATAACTTTTCCTACGCCGCCTTTTACGGACAGTTTGCGAAGTATTTCCAAAATCACATCTTTTGCTGTGACAAAAGGACGAAGTTTTCCCGTTAAAACAATACGGCATACCTTTGGCATAGCAAGGTAGTAAGCACCACCACCCATGGCAACAGCTACATCTAGACCGCCTGCACCAATGGCAAGCATACCGATGCCACCGCCTGTGGGGGTATGGCTGTCAGAACCAAGGAGGGTTTTGCCCGGTTTGCCAAAACGTTCCAGATGCACTTGATGGCAAATGCCGTTGCCGGGTTTGGAGAAATAGATACCGTGTTTATTTGCAACAGTCTGGATATATTTGTGATCGTCTGCATTTTCAAAACCTGTCTGCAATGTATTGTGGTCGATGTATGCAACGGATTTTTCTGTTTTTACACGAGGAATACCCATAGCTTCAAATTGCAGATATGCCATAGTTCCTGTAGAATCCTGTGTTAAGGTTTGATCGATTTTGATTGCAATTTCTTTTCCGGTTATCATTTCACCGCTTATCAAATGAGATTTTATAAGCTTTTCTGTTAAATTCATGATGGTTCCTCCTTGTATTTAGGTGCTATTACTTTTTATATGCTAATAAATGAGGTGTCAGTTCTGTCATAACCTGAAGGAGTTCTTCTTCGCTGATATAGGAAATACGTCCGTTATCATACTGTTTATCTACCCAGTCTTTGAGGAGAGCCGCTTCGGGAGAATTTTTACTGATTTTCTGATCTCCTTCCAGTTTTAATTGCTGATTAAGCCAATATGCTATGCCGGCAAGACCGGAGTTTTTGTTGACTTCTACTTTGCAAGGACGGTTCAGCAGCTTCTCCGTATTGAAGATATTGTAGATTTCTTCGTCTTTTGCAACGCCGTCCGCATGTATGCCTGCACGAGTGATATTAAAATCCCTGCCCACAAAAGGTGTTCTTTCGGGGATTTTGTATCCCAGTTCTTTTTCGTAGTATTCGGCAATTTCCGTAATGACAGTGGTATCCATACCGTCCAAAGTACCACGCAGGGAAGCATATTCCATAACCATTGCCTCAAGCGGTGTGTTGCCGGTACGCTCCCCAATACCGAGAAGAGAGCAGTTAACTGCTGATGCACCATAAAGCCAAGCAGTAGTAGAATTTACAACAGCCTTATAAAAATCGTTGTGTCCGTGCCATTCCAGAAGTTCACTGGGGAACTGTGCAAAGTGATGGATACCATAAACGATACCGGGAACACTACGAGGCAGTGTAGCACCGGGATACGGTACACCATAACCCATAGTGTCGCAAAAACGGAGTTTAATAGGAATTTTATATGTATCCATTAACTTTTTCAATGTCTGTGCAAAAGGAACAACGAAACCGTAGAAATCGGCTCTTGTGATGTCTTCAAAATGACAACGGGGGCTAATACCCATATCAAGAGCGGCTTTGATAATTTCCAGATAGCTATCAATTGCCTGTTTTCTTGTTTTATGCAGTTTATGGAAAATGTGATAGTCAGAGCAGCTTACAAGAATCCCACATTCTTTTAATCCCATTTCTTTTACAAGTTGAAAGTCTTCCTTTGTAGCACGAATCCAGCCTGTAATTTCGGGGAATTCGTAGCCCAATTCCTGGCAGGCACGAATTGCCTTTCTGTCTGTTTCGCTGTAAAGAAAAAATTCTGATTGGCGAATTTTTCCTTTTGGCCCACCTAATCGATGAAGCATTTGATAGAGGGTCACGATCTGGTCTACTGTGTAAGGTGCACGGGACTGCTGCCCGTCACGGAAGGTTGTATCGGTAATCCATATTTCGTTAGGGCAGTTGAGAGGAACAAGACGATAGTTGAATGTCACTTTTGGAACCTCATCATAAACGTAATTATCCCGATAAAGGTTGGGTTCCTCCACGTCTTGCAAGCTGTATTGGTATTTTCGTAGCTCCAGAAGATTTTTTTCTTTATTGTATGTAATCATATGCAATCTCCCTTTCTATTTA
>JAHHTX010000040.1 GCA_020024255.1 Anaerotignum sp. | reverse complement strand
ACAGTATACGCAATTGTTTTCCCTAAAATGGATTTTCATTATACTGCCATCTATCCTCGTTATCCCATCTTAGGCTTTCTTCTGGGAAGCAGTTGACAGAAAAGATAAAAAAAGAGTAAAATCAGAGTGTCGAAAGAAACGGCACTCTGTTTTTTTATGAGAGATGAAAAAGAGAAGTGGGGAAATAAGATATATGTTGAAAGACAGGAAGGAAAGATTTCTATGAGAAAGAAAGCACTTTTTCCTACTGCACTGGTCATTGGACTGCTCAGTTCTGTGACGGTATATGGGAAGACAGTGGATATGAATTTATTTTATAACGGAAAAAATCATGACTATCATGCAAAAGAAGTGAATATCACCATAGATGGAAAGCAGCTTGTGCCAACGGATATGCCGGCAGTCATTGTGGAGGAAAGAACTTATTTGCCCATGCGTTTGATTGCAGAGGAACTTGGCTGTGAGGTGACATGGAATGAAGAAACCCAGCAGATTTTTCTGGTTAACGATAATGATGCTCTGGTATTTACGGTGGGAGAAAAAATGGTCTATCGAAACGGGCAGGAAATGACCATAGATGCACCGCCAATGATTATCAATGACAGAACGATGATGCCCGTTCGTGGGTTGGCAGACGCATTGCAATGCTCTACCACATGGGATGACCCAACGAGAACCGTAAATATTGTACAGGGAGTACAGGCAGAAGAACAGAAAAAGACAGAATCCGAAGATTCGGATAAGGAATCGGAAGAGCCTGCTTTGCAGAAGGTCAAGGCCATTGACCAAGAAAAAGGCAGCCAGGTATATATGATGCAGTTTACAAAGCCTGTGGACAAGATAACGGAAGTTTTGTCAGGAAGCGAAAAGGTGGTACTGGAATTTGCAGATACTGTTTGTTTGGATACAGCAAAACAGCCAGTGGCAGATGGCAGATATGTTTCTCAAATTACAGTGGAGAATGTAGGGGAACAAGGCACACGCATTACCTTTGCATTCACAGAAAATCAATCTTATGAATTGTCCCAAAGTATAGATGGCACACAGGTATTCCTTTCTATTGATAAAGCAAGGGTAGAAGATATTTCCGGAGAATATGATGAAAAAGAAAATGAAGATATTATCCGAATTTGGGGCAAAGGCTTACAGGATGCAAAAGTAACCTTGACTGATGAGCCGAAAAACGTGATTGTGGAAATTCCCAATGGTGTTTCTGCATGGGAGAAACCCATAAAAACGGAAAAAATGAAATTTGTGCAGCACGCATCAGCATCTATGAGGGAAGGTACAACCTTATATCTGGCATTTAGCGTGGCAGAAACTGCATCATTGGAACAAAAAATCAGTGATAAGGAAATTTTGCTGCGGATTACAGGATCTTTGGAGGATACACAAAACGGACAGATACCAGAAGGTATTTTCTATGACAGCAGAAAAAATGTATTGTATTTGGAAAAAGAAAAAGAATTTGATGTACGAGATGTTGTGCAAAAAGACCGCTATTTGGAAGGGTATTTCGAATTGATTCTACCAGGGGACTACAGCCATGTTTACAGAAACGGAACGTATGCTGTAGGTAATGATGTGCTAAAAGATATACAAGTTTCTACGGTTGGCGGAAAAACGGTATTGCATTTCAATCAGAATCGCATTAGTGCTTATGAAATAGAAGATGAGAAAGACAGATATGCTGTATATGTCAAAAATCCAAAAGAAGTCTATGACAAGGTACTTATTTTAGACGCTGGACACGGTGGTAAAGACCCAGGAACCATTGGGAATGGTCTAAATGAGAAGGATATGGCACTTGATGTGGTGAAAAAGACAGCGGAAGCCTTGAAAGGAAGCGGTGTACAGGTATATTTGACGAGGGATAGCGATATATACCCTGAAAATACTACAAGAATTGGTATTGCAAACCAGATTGCAGATGCCCTTGTGACTGTGCATATGAATTCAGGCCCCATAGCGGCACATGGAACAGAAATGCTGTACAAGGACTACCCTACAGACGATGCATCTAAACTGACCAGTAAAAAGCTAGCTACTATTATGCAGAAGAATGTTGTGGCTGCAACAGGAAATGCAGATAGAGGATTGAAACTCAGAACAGATTTATTGATATTAAATCAGGCAAAAGTACCTGCTATTTTTGCAGAAATTGTATTTTTGACAAATCCGAATGATGCACTGAAAATTGCAAGCGAGGCATATCAGGAGCAGGTGGCTTTGGGGCTGGCAAGAGGAATTCAGGAAGCTATGTCACTGCCTTTACGGTAAAAAAGATATATCGTACAGTTTGGGAAATCGGACTGTACGATATAAATATGCAATATACAGGAAATGAGGAACAACAATGGGTTCTACGAAAGGTTATTTGCATTTTATACTGGAACAGCTTGATGGTTTGGAAGATGTGACTTACAGAGCAATGATGGGGGAATATATTCTCTATTATAAGGGCAGAGTCGCAGGAGGAATTTATGATGACAGACTGCTGATAAAACCTGTTGCGGCAGCCTGTGCTTATGTAAAAGAACCAGTCTACGCTTTGCCTTATGAAGGAGCAAAGGAAATGCTTTTTTCATAGAAGAAGTGGAGGACAAGGCATACTTGCGGGGACTTTTTTCAGCTATATATGCAGAACTGCCAAAGAAAAAGAAAACAGTAAAAAAAGCCATGAACGTTTGTTCATGGCTTTTTTAGAAGTATCGGTGTGACAGGATTTGAACCTGCGGCCTCTACGTCCCGAACGTAGCGCTCTACCAAACTGAGCCACACACCGAAAACAACAAATTTATTTTCCTCCATTTTTGTCAAAATGTCAAGAGGAATTTTCATAAAAAATTACATATTTGAAATATGGTTTATGTTGTAATAATATAGCCCAATAAAATGCTTTGGTATGGTATACAGCAAATAACTGTACACTATAGACGCATTTCGTGCGTAATAGGACAAAAAAACGTTGCAGAAACAGCGTCTTAGAAGGCAAGGACTAAAACAAAAATGGAATATGACGGAAAGTTGTGCTATTTGCGTATAAATTAAAACAAGAAATATGGATTTTGGAAAGGAATTATGCTATACTACAAAAGTATCATGAGGACGGAGGTGAATCGGTGCAGACATTTGAAATGCTCTATAAGGAGTATTACGAAAGGGTATATGCCTTTTTATACAGACTTAGCGCAGACCGTTCTCTCACAGAAGATTTGACACAGGAAACTTTTTTGCAGGCATATTTGTCTTTACACCGCTTTCGGGGAGAGTGTGAAATATTTACATGGCTGGCATCTATAGGAAAACACGTTTATTTCAAGTACCTCAAGCGAAATAAAAAATATGCAAATACAATGAATCTGGATTATATTGTGGACTTGTATGGGGAAAAGACAGATGATCCCGCAGAGTATGTACATAAAGAATATACACGGGAAGCTGTACGCAAAATATTGGCGGATATCCCCAAAAAGTATAGAGATGTGGTGTTGCTGCGAATTTATGCAGAACTTCCCTTTTCCCAGATTGCTTCTGTTTTGAAAATCAGCGAAAATTCTGCAAAGGTCATATTCTTCCGTGCGAAGAAAAAGATGATGGAGGTGTTGCAGCATGAACTTGGATTGTGACATGATAAAAGATCTCCTTGCATTGTACCATGACGGGCTGGCAAGCCCTGCATCTAAAAAAGCAGTTACAGCGCATTTGCAGCATTGTAAAGATTGCCGTGCCTATTACAAACAGTATTGCAGTATGTACCACAAAGGTGGAACGGCGGTGAGAACCGGTGAAGGAAGCTATCCCTGTCCGGATTACACCCACCTGGCAAAGCGGATGCGGTATATTCGGGGGTTCTTAGTTATGGGGGCAGTGGCATATACCAGTATTTCTGTCAGTATGTTGATGCTGCTTTTCATGCGTTTGAAGAAACGCTGAGTGCTATATGGGAAAAATAAGAAAAAGTGAAATTTATTGTAACTTTTTTATAAATAGGGGTACTAAATAGCATAGAGTGAAAAAGGTAATGCGTTTTTTAAAAAGACACAGTCAGAAAGCGGGAGGAAAAGAAAAATGAGTTTTTCTGTATTGGGAACAGGGATGTATGTCCCGCCCAAGGTAGTGACCAATGAGGATATATCAAAATTAGTAGATACCAGCGATGAATGGATTGTGCAGCGGGTAGGGGTGAAGGAACGACATATCAGCACAAACGAAACAGCAGCGGAGATGGGGTACAAAGCTGCACTTGAGGCTTTGGAAAACAGTGGCGTGGCAAAAGAAGAAATTGACATGATTATCGCAGCCAGTGTCAGTGGAGAGTCCATTTCCCCTTCTGTATCCTGCATGATACAAAATTTGCTAGGCGTAAAATGTATGGCAATGGATGTAAATGCGGCATGTTCCGCCTTTGTCTTTATGCTGGAAACAATAGCAGGCTATTTTGCAAGAGGAAAGGTAAAAAAAGTTCTGGTTATCGGAGCGGAACGTTTGAGCCGTGTCGTGGATTGGGACGACAGAGGAACCTGTGTTATTTTTGGGGACGGCGCCGGCGCAGTGGTGCTAGGAGAAGGCGACAACTATATAGATGCGGTTTTTCATGTCAGAGGTGGAAGTGATATCATTGATATTCCGCAGTTTATCGGGAAATCCCCGTTCTTTGAAAAAGAACAGAAAAAACCATATATTCATATGCGTGGACAGGAAACCTTTAAATTTGCGGTAAAATCTATTTGCAGAGATTGCAAAACGCTTCTCAAAAATCATGACTTGACATTTGATGATATTGCGTATATTGTACCGCATCAAGCAAATAAAAGAATTATTGATTTTGCAAGCGTAATGCTCAAAATCCCCGAAGAAAAATTTTATCTGAATATTGAACGCTTTGGCAATACTTCTTCTGCAAGTATCCCCATTGCTTTGGACGAAATGAACAGAAAAGGAATGCTGCACAAAGGCGATTTGCTTTTGCTGCCCGCTTTTGGTGGCGGACTGGCAAGTGCAGCTTGCCTATTAAGATGGTAATGATGCCTTTTGGCTTCATATATAATTACCGTTCCCCTTTTTATACGGGACGGACAGGGAGAAGAAATTCTCTCTATCAAAACTGACAAAAGAAAATGAACAGAAAGAAAAGGAGAATGTATCATGGTATTTGAAAAAATTGCAGCTTTATTGGCAGAAAAATTGGAATGTGAAGTATCTGAAATTACAATGGAAACAAAGTTCGGCGAACTGGGAATTGACTCTCTGGACGTTATGGAACTTCTGATGAGTTTGGAAGAAGAACTTGGCACAGAAATTGAAATGGGCGAAGAAAAAATTGAAACAGTTTCTGATTTGGTAAAAATGATCGAAAGCAAACAAAACTGATTATTTGGAGGGAAAGAAATGATAGTTTCACCGATTTGCTCTATGCTTGGCATAGAATACCCTGTTTTTCAGGGGGGCATGGCATGGATTGCAGATGCAAAGCTGGCTGCTGCTGTTTCCAATGGAGGCGGTCTTGGTATTATCTCTGCTATGAATGCCGGGGGCGATTATCTGCGTGAGCAGATCCGCATTGCAAGAGAATTGACAGATAAACCATTTGGCGTAAACATCATGTTGATGAGTCCCCATGTGGAAGAAGTGGCGAAAATCGTAGCAGAGGAAAAGATTCCTATTGTAACAACTGGTGCGGGTATGCCCAATAAATATATGGGAATGTGGAAGGAAGCAGGAATTAAAGTTATTCCTGTTGTTGCTTCCGTAGCTGGCGCAAAAATGATGGAAAGAGCCGGTGCAGATGCTGTTATTGCAGAAGGCGGTGAGTCCGGCGGGCATATCGGAGAAATGACCACTATGCCCTTGGTGCCACAGGTATGTGATGCAGTAAAGATTCCGGTATTGGCAGCCGGTGGTATTGGAGATGGCAGAGGGCTGGCAGCTGCCATGATGCTGGGGGCAGTTGGCGTACAGATGGGTACCAGATTCCTCCTTGCAGAGGAGTGCGGTGTACATCCCAATTATAAAGAAATGGTGAAAAAAGCAACAGATATTTCCACCGTAACAACAGGAAGAAGATTTGGTGGAAATACTTGCCGTTGCTTGAAGAATCCTTTTAGCCGTGACTTTGTGAAAGTAGAATATGCACCTGAAACAACGGCAGAAGATGTTGAAGAACTGGGTGTAGGCGCTTTGCGTAAAGCCGCTGTAGATGGTGATACCAAATCAGGCTGTTTTCTTGCAGGACAGATTTCTGGTATGGTAAAACAGGAACAACCAGCAGCAGAAATTATTCGTGAAGTTGCAGGAGAAGCAGAGGAACTGTTGAAAGGAGCTGCAAAATGGGTAAAATAGCCTTTGTTTTTTCAGGACAAGGCGCACAGAAAGCCGGGATGGGAAAAGATTTCTATGATGAAAAAGAAAGCATCAAGGAATTGTTTGCCAAGGCGGAGGAAATCCGCCCCGGCACTTTGCAGCAGTGTTTTGAAGGCACAAGTGAAGAATTAAAACAAACAGAAAATACACAGCCCTGCCTGTACTTGGCTGATTTAGCAGCAGCCCATGCACTAAAGGAAGAAGGTATTATGCCTGATGCAGTAGCAGGTTTTTCTTTGGGTGAAGTACCTGCTCTTGCTTTTGCAGGGGCATATACACCCATAGATGGTTTCCGTCTTGCTTGCGCAAGAGGTGTGGCAATGGGCAAAGCGGCAAAAGAACATCCTGCAGCAATGGTTGCAGTTATGCGAATGGAAAATGAAAAGGTAGAGGAAATCTGTGAGAAATATGCACACGTTTTCCCTGTCAATTATAATGGTCCCGGTCAGCTTGTGGTTGCCGGGTGGAATGAAGAACTGGAAGATTTTGGAAAAGAGATAAAGGCAGCAGGCGGCAGAACAATGCCTGTAGCTGTGGGCGGCGGTTTCCATTCTCCTTTTATGGATGGAGCATCTAAGGAATTTGCAGTAGAAGCGGAAAAAATTTCTATGCAAAAGCCTGAAACAACCGTTTATTCCAACTATACCACAAAACCCTATACAGAAGATGTGGTGTCCTTAATGGAAAAACAAATCAATCACTCCCTGCGTTGGCAGGAAAGTATAGAAAATATGGCGGCAGACGGTTTTGATACTTTTATCGAAGTGGGCATTGGCACTACTTTGAAAAAACTCATTAGCCGTATTCTTCCTGACAGCAAAACATATGCTGTATCTAATATGGAAGAATTGCGTAAAGTGAAAGAGGAGGTACAGAAATGCTGAAAGAGAAAATAGCTATTGTAACAGGCGGTTCTCGTGGAATTGGTGCAGCGATTTGCAAGAAATTTGCAGACAACGGTGCAAATGTTGCATTTTTGTATGCAGGAAATACCCAGAAGGCAGAAGAAACAAAAAAAGAATTGCTGGAAAAGGGTGTGAAGGCAGAGGCTTACCAGTGCAATGTGGCAGATGCAGAACAGGTTGCAGAAGTATGCAAGCAGATTATTGCTGATTTTGGCGGTGTGGATATTCTGGTAAACAATGCCGGTATTACGAAAGACAAACTCGTACCCACGATGAAAATCCCCGACTTTGACAGTGTGGTGGACACAAACCTCAAGGGTGCTTTCTATATGATTAAACAGATTTATCCTGTATTTATGAAACAGAGAAGTGGAAAAATCGTAAATATGAGTTCCGTATCCGGACTTATGGGGAATTTTGGACAGACCAACTATTCTGCTTCCAAGGCAGGGCTGATTGGATTGACAAAATCCGTAGCAAAGGAACTGGCAAGCAGGGGTGTTTGCTGTAATGCCATTGCACCCGGTTTTGTGACAACAGATATGACAAAAAATCTGTCTGAAAACAACCAGCTGAAAGACCAAATTCCTATGAAACGCTTTGGAACACCAGAAGATATTGCGAATCTGGCTCTGTTTTTGGCAAGTGACCAATCAGATTATATTACAGGCGAAGTTATTCGCATTGATGGCGGACTTTGCATGTAAGGAGGTAGAGAATGAAAAGAGTAGTTGTAACGGGTATTGGGGCAGTAACACCCGTTGGGAATAATGTTCCTGACTTTTGGGACGGATTGCTGACAGGCAAAAATGGGATTGGTGAAATTACCCGTTTTGATATATCCCAATCCAAATATACATTGGCAGCAGAGGTAAAAGATTTTGACCCGCTTACCTGCATGGATAAACTGACCAGCAAAAAGTTAGACAAATTTACACAGTATGCATTGGTATCTTCTGCAGAAGCTATGGCAGACAGCGGTCTGGAGGGCAATATTGAAAAAGAAGAACTGGGTGTATATTTTGGCAGCGGTATTGGTGGATTTGAAACCTTTGGTGCATCTTATGAAATGCTGGTGGAAAAAGGTCCAAGACGAGTATCTCCTTTGTTTATTCCCAAAATGATTAGCAACATTGCAGCAGGGAATATTGCCATTAAATTTCAGGCACAGGGACCTTGCGTTTCTATGACTACAGCTTGTGCAACAGGTACAACCAATATTGGGGAAGCATATCGTGCCATTCGTCATGGATATGCAACTGCCATTATCTGTGGCGGCAGTGAAGCAGCGATTACGCCTATGGCGGTAGCGGGCTTTGGTGCGTGCATGGCTTTGAGTCCTGCAACAGACCCTAATCTTGCTTCTCTTCCTTTTGACAAACGGAGAAATGGTTTTGTTATGGGGGAAGGTGCAGCAACACTGATTTTGGAAGAATATGAACACGCAAAGGCAAGAGGTGCAAAAATTTATGCTGAAGTTTGCGGTTATGGTTCTACATGCGATGCACACCATGTAACAGCTCCTGACGAAAGTGCAGTTGCAAGTGCAAAGGCAATTCGAGATGCTATGGAAGAAATTAAGGATATTCCGGCAGATAAACTTTACATCAATGCACATGGTACAGGTACTACACTTAACGACAAAACAGAAACCAATGCCATTCGTAAGGCTTTGGGCGAAGAAGATGCGAAGAAAGTGCATATCAGTTCCATAAAGTCTATGACAGGACATATGCTTGGTGCAGCAGGTGCAGCCGAAGCTATTGCAGCAATCCTTGCTATGCGTGATGGTGTGATACCACCTACAATCAATTTGCAGGAACCTGACGAAGAATGTGATTTACACTATACACCGAATCAAGCAGAAAAAGCCGATTTGGAAGCGGTTCTTTCCAATTCTCTTGGTTTTGGTGGACATAATGCCTGCATTGCATTTAGAAAAATTAAAGGATGATGAGCATGGATACAAACAGAATTGCTGAACTGGCAAATATTTTGAAGGAATATCACCTGACAAAGCTGGATCTGACAGAAGGGGATAGTCGTTTGGTACTGGAAGCGGCACCTGCTTCTGTACAGCAGGCAGCTACTGTAGTGACAGCAGAACCAGTAGAACAGATACAGGAAAGCCATGAAGCAGAGAAAATTGTGGAGAAAAATGATTTCTATGAACAGAAAACACCTTTGGTGGGGACAGTTTATCTTGCTCCCCAGAGCGGCGCAGCACCATATGTATCTGTAGGGGATCATATTGGTGCAGGAGAAACAATCTGTATTGTGGAATCGATGAAGATGTTCAACCAGATTGCATCAGATTGTAGTGGTACAGTAGAGGAAATCTGTGTATCTAACGGGCAGATTGTGGAATACGGGCAGACATTGTTCCGCATTCGGGAAGACTAATAGGAAGAAGGCAAAATATCCATGAACCAAGAAGAATTGAAAAAAATACTGCCTCACAGAGATAATATGCTTCTGGTAGATGAGGCAGAATTGCGAGATGGCGTTGCTTATGGGAAAAAGACAATACGTCCCGACGAGTGGTTTTTGCAGGGGCATTTCCCTGATAATCCCGTTGTACCCGGTGTTATCCTTTGCGAAATATTGGGACAGTCCACCTGTGTACTTTTGTCAGAAACAGCAGAGGCATCTACGCCTTATTTTACAGGCTTGGACAAAGTCCGTTTTAAAAATCCTGTACATCCCGGTGATCTTTTTGAAACAGAGTGTACACTGATTAAACACAAAGGCCCTTTCTACTGGGCAAGCGGAAAAGGCTTTGTAAACGGGAAATTATGTGTCAGTGCAGAATTTTCTTTTGCATTGATGAAGGAGTAAAACGATATGTTTTCAAAAATTTTGATTGCAAACAGGGGAGAAGTGGCTGTTCGTATTATCCGTGCCTGTAAAGAAATGGGCATTGAAACGGTAGCAGTATATTCAGAGGCAGACGAGAATTCATTGCCCGTAGCACTGGCTGATGAAAGAATCTGTGTTGGTGGAAATGCAGCAACGGACAGCTATTTGAACCAGAGAAATATTATCAGTGCGGCATTGGCCTCTAATGCAGAAGCCATTCATCCCGGTTATGGATTTTTGTCGGAAAATCCGGATTTTGCCGCACTGTGTGAAGAAAAAGGAATTATATTTATTGGCCCTGACAGTAATGTACTGCGTACTATGGGAGATAAAGACCATTCCCGTCAGCTGATGAAGGAAATTGGTGTACCTGTTGTACCAGGAACAGAGATACTTCATGATGTACAAGAGGCGAAGCGACTTGCGGCAGAAATTGGCTATCCTATTTTAGTGAAAGCAACAGCAGGTGGCGGTGGCAAAGGTATTCGTGTGGTGGAACGGGAGGAGGACTTGGAAGATGCCTTCCTTTCAGCTTCCAGAGAGGCAGAAAATGCCTTTGGAAACGGAGATGTTTTTTTGGAGAAATATCTCACATCAGTACGCCATGTGGAAATGCAGGTGTTGGCAGATGCTTTTGGGCATATTGTCTGCTTGGGGGAAAGAGATTGTTCCTTACAGTTAAACAAGCAGAAGGTGTTGGAAGAAACGCCTTGTCCCATCATGACAGAAGAAATACGGGAAAAGATGATGGCGGCAGCTGTGAAGGCGGCAAAGGCAGCCAACTATGTCAATGCGGGTACAGTAGAATTTTTGCTGGCACCAAGTGGGGAATTTTATTTCATTGAGATGAATACACGTTTGCAGGTAGAACATCCCATTACAGAAGAAATCAGTGATATTGATATTGTAAAATGGCAGATTCGTATTGCCTGCCAGATTCCTCTTGACTTTACACAGGAAGACATTCACCTTCATGGTCATGCAATGGAATGCCGCATCAATGCCAGAAGTACGGGAACATTGGATTTTCTTCATGTTCCTGGTGGCTCCCGTGTGCATTTTGATACAGCATTGGTGCAGGATGGTCTTATTGCGCCATATTATGATTCCATGATTGGAAAACTCATTGTGTATGCAGCAAACAGGGAAGATGCCATCCGGAAAATGGATGTGGCACTTTGTGAAATGGTCATTCACGGAATTGACACCAATATCGAAGACCAGCTGCGTCTTTTACGCAGTGAGAATTTTAAGAAAGGCAAGTATCATACCCTTTCTTTGCCGGGAATATTGACGGAAGGAGGCTCGGAACTTGAATAGTATTGTTGGAATGTTCCGAAAATCGAAGAATGTTTTGGAAACAGGTGGGATTACACCTACTGTGGAAGAAAAAATCCGATGCCCGATTTGTAAATCTATTGATACAAAGCGTTCTGTAGCCAAAAATAAAATGGTCTGCCCTAGCTGTGGACATCACTACAGAATCAATGCAAAAACAAGAATTAAAGCAATTTGCGACAGAAACAGCTTTTGTGAATTGTTTACGAACTTGGAAACAACTGACCCATTGCGTTTCCCCGGATATGAAACGAAACTGCAAAATTCTCGTACGGTTTCTGGACAGCCAGAAGGGGTTGTTTGCGGAACAGCAACAATCCGTACACAACCCTGTGCCGTATTCGTGATGGAACCCCAGTTTATGATGGGGAGTATGGGATCTGTTGTGGGGGAGAAAATCACAAGGCTTTTTGAATATGCAGCAGAACATGATTTGCCAGTTGTAGGATTTACAGCTTCCGGCGGTGCAAGAATGCAGGAAGGAATTTTGTCCCTTATGCAGATGGCAAAAACAAGTGGTGCTGTTCATTATCACAGCGACAGAGGCGGCCTGTATATTACTGTACTGACTGACCCTACAACAGGCGGTGTGACGGCAAGTTTTGCCATGCTTGGGGACATTATTCTATCTGAACCTAATGCACTGATTGGATTTGCCGGCAAACGAGTGATTGAACAGACAACAAAGAAAAAATTGCCTGATAATTTCCAAAAAGCAGAGTTTCTTTTGGATTGTGGTTTTGTGGACGCCATTGTACCCAGAACAGAAATGCGTACAACATTAGGGCAGCTTTTAAAACAGCATAGAAAAAGGGGGACGGTGAAATGACAGCTTATGAAAGATTACAAATAGCAAGATCTCAAGACCGTCCGACTTCCCGTGCCTATATTGAACGGCTGTTTACAGACGTACTGGAACTGCATGGAGACAGAAAATATGCTGATGATCCTGCTGTGATTGGTGGTATTGGCTGTTTGGGTAATATTCCTGTGACATTTATCGGCATTGAACGTGGGCGAGATTTGCAGGAGCGTATTCGCTGTAATTTTGGTTGTCCTATGCCGGAAGGATACAGAAAGGCTTTACGCCTCATGAAACAGGCAGAAAAATTTTCCCGTCCTGTTATTTGCTTTGTAGATACATCAGGTGCATTTTGTGGAGAAGAAGCAGAAGAAAGAGGACAAGGGCAGGCTATTGCGGATAATCTCATTCAAATGATGGGATTACAAACACCGATTATTACGATTGTTATTGGCGAAGGTGGCAGTGGAGGCGCATTGGGTCTTGCTGTGGCAAACAGAGTGTATATGTTGGAAAATGCAGTATTTTCTGTGATTTCCCCAGAAGGTTGCGCAAGCATTTTGTGGGAAGATGCGAAAAAGGCCAATGAAGCAGCAGAGTGTCTGAAAATCACAGCGGAGGACATGAAACGTTTCGGTGTGGCAGAAGATGTCATTTCCGAGGAATTTGTTGATTTTGACTCGATGTGTAAAGGCATAAAAGAAAAGCTCTTGAAAGATTTGGACGAATTATGTGCATTATCTGGTCGGGAACTTTCTGAAAAACGATATGAAAGATTCCGCAAGTTAGGTGTATATCGAGAAAATATCGAATGAAGATAAAAGTCTTTGTTTCTTTGGAAGCAGAGGCTGAGGGTGTCGACGCAGACAGAAGAATAAAGCAGAAGTTCCAATGGCAAAAAAGCCTTGAAACTTCTGCTTTTCCTCATGGGAAATGAATTCCGATTGCGGATTCCATTTGGGAAACCCTTCGTTTCCCAACCCCTTCCGCATTTTTGAAAAAGGGTAGAAACTACTTTTTCTACAGGCTGAGCCTTTGTTTCTTTGGAAGCAGAGGCTTTTTATTTTTGAAAGGCATAAAGGCAAAAAATTTAAAAAGATGTAGCCGTGAAAAAATTGGTGAGAAAAATAAACTGCCCAGAGGAAAAGATTCCCTTGGACAGTTTGTTTTTCTGCATGAATTATAATGTAACAGAGAAGTTATCAATCAGTCTTGTTTTTCCAATGTAAACTGCCATGGCAACCAGAATTTGTCCTTTTAATTGGGAAACAGGCTGCATAGTGACACCGTCTACAGCATCTACATAATCAATGCGGGCAAGAGGTTCGGTGAGAATGTTCTCTTTCATGGCGGCAGTCAACGCATTTGCATCTCGCTGACCCTTTTCAATAAGAGATTTTCCCAGATTAACGGTTTTGCTCAGGATGAGAGCTGCTTGGCGTTCTTCAGAATTGAGATATGTATTGCGTGAAGATTTTGCAAGACCGTCTGCTTCCCGCACAATGGGACAGCCTACAATTTCAATACCAAAGGACAGGTCACGCACCATGCGGCGGACGACTGCCAGCTGTTGGGCATCTTTTTCTCCAAAGAAAGCCTTGTCTGGTGTGACAATGTGGAACAGCTTGGAAACAACTGTGCATACGCCACGGAAATGAATGGGACGGCTTTTTCCGCAAAGTTGTGTGGTCAAATGCTCCATATCCACATATGTGCAGAAGTCGGACGCATACATTTCCTCGGGAGTGGGATGGAATACCATATCTATACCACAATCTGCAAGGATATTACAGTCGTGGCTAAAATCTCTGGGGTAAGCATCTAAGTCTTCTGTTGGTCCAAATTGAATGGGATTGACAAAGACACTGGCTACGGTTTTGTCACACAGGGAAACGGCTTTTTTTGCCAGAGATGCATGACCTTCATGCAGATAGCCCATTGTAGGAACTAACCCTATGGTAAAACCTTCTTTTTTCCATTGGCACACTTGTGCACGTACTTCTTCTATTGTAGATGCAATAATCATAATGGAACTCCTTTTTTACATTTTGAATTTATTTTAGTGAATGAGTGATTTTCCCACATATACACCGAGAATACAGAGAACGACGGTAATACACACATAGAAAAGAAATAATAGGATTTTTCCGTTTTCTAAGAACCCTAAGGCTTCCAGTGAGAATGTGGAAAAGGTGGTAAATCCTCCGCAAACGCCGACTTTCAGGCAAAGCAACATAGATTCATGCAGGAAGCTACAGGAATCAGCTGATTTTACCAATATACCAATGAAAATTGCGCCGAAAACGTTTACGATAAGGGTTTGAAAGGGAACATCTCCTCGTTGCAGGAAGGGAATCAGTCCTACTAAATATCGCAACACGGAGCCGATAAATCCTCCAACACCTACCACCAAACAATTTGTCAACATATTTTCCAATCCTTTCATTTTGGTCATGTTTTCGTTTATCAGAGATGAAAGAATATTTAATATAATTTAGTATAATTTTTCCAATACATCATCTTTTATGGTAAAGCTATGGTCTGCATCGGGAAATGTACCTGCCTTTACTTCATTATCATAATTTTTAAAGGCATTTGTCATTACCGTGCCTACATCAGCATACTTCTTTACAAATTTTGGTACAAAATCTTTGTACATACCAAGCATATCCTGATACACAAGAATTTGTCCGTCACAACCTGCACCAGCACCAATTCCGATGGTGGGAATGGTCAGTTTTTCAGAAATTAAAACAGACAGGCGGTCGGGAACACATTCCAAAACTACGGAGAATGCACCGGCTTCTTGTATTGCCAAGGCATCATCTAGCAGTTTTTTTGCAACAGCCTCGTTTTTTCCCTGTACTTTGAAACCGCCAAACATATTGACAGATTGAGGGGTCATGCCGATATGTGCCATAACAGGGATACCGGCTGCTGTGATGGCTTTGATTTGAGGCACAACTTCTATGCCGCCTTCCAACTTGACACAACCACCCCGTCCTTCTTTCATAAGTCTACCAGCATTGACAACGGCATCATAGACAGAGGTTTGGTAGGACATAAAAGGCATATCAATGACAACCAATGTATTTTGACAGCCCCTTGCTACTGCCCTGCCATGATGAATCATATCTTCCATTGTAACAGAAAGCGTATCTTCATAGCCAAGAATGACATTGCCCAAAGAGTCACCAACCAAAATGCCATTGATTCCGGCTTCATCAATGAGTTTTGCTGTAGAATAGTCATAGGCCGTAAGCATGGATATTTTTTCGCCTTTTTCTTTCATGGTTTGAAATGTAGTGATTGTATTTTTCATAGATGTTCTCCTTTCAGCATGTGAAGCAGATGTGTATAATCCATATGCGGATGTTTTTCTTGAGCGATATCAACCAGAACACGGGACAATGCACAGTAAATTTGTTTCTGCTCTTGTGTTAGACAGGCGAGATGTTTTTCTATGGTAGGAATATCGCAGCGTTCTACAGGTCCCGTTAAACTGTCCACTGCACCCTGCGAAAGCAAATGACGTATATTTCCTTCAATAAGCGGTGTTAGGGCAGTACGTGCTTCTGATTCCGTAAAACCACACTCCTGCATCAAATTTAGCCCAGTTTGCATAAGACCAATCACAAGATTGCTCACAAATACGGCTGCTGCATGGTAGGTGGTTTTACAATGGGAAGAGATGATTTTTGTTTTGCAGTCTGCAAAAAGGTTACGGACTTCTGAAAGATGGGCAGAATCTCCTTCCAACACAAAAAAAACATCCGCCAGTTCTTTGTAAGTATGATATTTATCACTTACGGCGAACAACGGATGAACAGAATATCCAAAGGCACCAGCTGCTTCAATGCCTGGAAAGGCATCTTTGGCAGAGAGCGCACCACTACAATGACATATACATTTTCCTTTTATTGGCAGTTGTTTTAAAGTGGAAAAAACTTCCGTCAGACTTCTATCCGGTATCGTCAGAAAAAGAACATCACATTTTTTTACCAGTTCTGCTATCGTATGAAATGCTTGTGTTTGCGTAAATTGTGCCGCCTCGTTTGCGGATGTTAAACTTCGGCTATAATAGCCAATAACTGTTAATCCGTGTGTAACAAAAAATTTGCCTAAGGTACAGCCAACTTTTCCTGCGCCGATAAATCCAATATTCAGTGGACATCACCTCTTTAATAATATATATTTTTTGGACGTTCTTTAATTTGGATAGAAGTTTTTTAACTGCATATTGAGTATGTCAGGTATAGTTTCCTTTAGGAATACCATCCGTCTTGGATAGTATAACACTGTTTTTTTAACGTGTAAAGAAAAAGCATAACGTGGAAACGCAATTCGTAGAAGAAGAAATTACAATATAAGAAGAAATTTTATTATGAAGAAAAATAGAAAAGCAAAAGACAAAAAATTATAAATTTAAATTAGGGAGAAAAAGGGCGGTAGAAAAACTACTGTTTCAATAGATTTAGAAAAAAACAAAAAATATCGAAAAAAGGGGTTGACAAGAGGGGGGATAACTGATAGAATAGTCAAGCACTCTGATTGAGGGCAAACAAAATAGCA
>JAHHTX010000039.1 GCA_020024255.1 Anaerotignum sp. | reverse complement strand
CATGGGAAGTGAATTCCCATTGCGGATTCCATTTGGGAAACCCTTCGTTTCCCAATCCCTTCCGCATTGTCGAAAAAGGGATAAAAACGGCTTCTTCGACAGGCTGAAGCGTGCAGGTGGCTGCACGCTTCTTCTGTTTCCTGACCTTTTTTATTTCTTTTGTTTTCCAAGGGAAACCATCTGGTCTAAGCTGAAATCATCATATTTTGACACAATTTCCGCAAAAGTGCCGTCGTCCAACATTTCATAGAGTGTTGCCTGTACTTTGTCACAAAGTTCCTGATTACCTTTCTTAAATGCAATCGCATACTGCTCTTTTGTCAGGATATCATCTAGTTTGCGGAATTTGTCGCCACGGGATTTCATCTGATACAATGCAACACCGATGTCTACGGCAATAGCATCTACACTGCCGGATTCCAAACTCATAAATGCTGTATTATATTCCGGTGTCTGTTCCAGTTTTGCAAAGGATTTTGCCAATGCCAGATTTTCTTCGTTGTTTTCTTCATTTGTCAATGCTGTCAAAGCGGAAGAACCTGCCTGTGTGATAACAATTTTGCCTGCCAAATCCTCTTTTGTCTGAATATCGGAATCTGCACGAACAACGAAAACAATGTCATTATCTACATAAGGGTCAGAAAATGTATATTCTTCTTCTCTGCCTGTCATGGTAAATCCGTTCCAAATACAGTCGATGGTACCACTGTTCAGTTCCATATCTTTGGAGGGCCAGTCAATAGGCTGTTTTTTCAGTTCCCATCCATTTCTGTCACAAACCTCCTGTGCAAGGTCAAGGTCAAAGCCGATGTATTCTCCGTTTTCGTCACGATAACCGTATGGCGGATACTCTGCATCAAAACCTACTGTAAGGGTTGTTCTTTCACCTGCGTCACCTGCTGCCGCGGCATCTTTGTTTTCTGCATCTTTGGATTGTTCACCTCCGCTGCAGCCTGTAAGTACAGTTGCCCCCATAACCAATGTCATAAATAATGCCAAATACTTTTTCATCATACATTCCCCTTCCACTATTCTTTTCTTCTTTTTTTCTTTTTTTCTTTTGAGCATCTCTGATGCTGTTTGCTTTTGTTGTTTAGTATTATACTACGTTAGCATGCTAAAGTAAATCCACAAATATAGTTAATAATTCTCCTCACTTTCCATATCCCTTTATGCAAAACTGATAAATCCAGTGTAAAAAAATCCATTACTTGCCCCCTCCTTGTTTTAGACGGTATATATTTACATAAATAGAAAATATAAAAATACCACCCATTCTCAGAAGAATTCTCAAAAGAATAGGTGGTACATGATACATTACGATTTTATTTCTTTTTATTTCTTTTTATTTCTTTTTATTTCTTTTTATTTCTTGCTTTTGTTATCTTTTCCGCAGTACCCGTACAAACTGTATCAGGAATGTGGGAATAAAGGCAAAGCCGATTATCTTCGCAATATCCATACCCAAAATGGCATCGTCAATATTAAACAAGCTATGGAGTGCCGGAATGAACAGCACAACCAGAAGCAATATTGTACCAATGACAAATGCACCTACACTGAAGGGGTTTGACGGTATACGGAATACAGAACGGCTGCTGCGGCAGTTAAACCCATGGAACAAACGTGCCATACAAAGTGTGGCAAAAGCCATTGTACACGCCATACCATCATTAACCTGCAAACCGGTATAGAAAGCCGCAACCGTCACAACAGCAATCAGTCCGCCCTGTAGCACTAAAGTTTTCATAAAGTCTGCCGTCAGGATACCTTCTTTGGGATCTCTTGGTTTCTGCTTCAAGAGGTCACCTGTGGATTTTTCCATATTGATGGCAAGGGCAGGCAGACTGTC
The DNA here is from genome assembly GCA_020024255.1 of Anaerotignum sp. Taxonomy (GTDB): domain Bacteria; phylum Bacillota; class Clostridia; order Lachnospirales; family Anaerotignaceae; genus Anaerotignum. The sequence continues at coordinate 15,438 of JAHHTX010000039.1, read as the reverse complement.
CGTCAAAAGGTTGATGAACAACAGCTGTACTGCCGTAAAAGGCAGAGGTAATCCCAAAAGGGAAGTAAACATCACAACCAATATTCCGGCAAGGTTACCCGAAAGCAGGAACTGAATGGAGTTCTTAATGTTGGTATATACATTTCTACCATTTGCCACAGACTTGATAATGGTTGCAAAGTTGTCATCAGTCAATATCATTGATGCGGCATCTTTGGAAACTTCTGTTCCGGTAATGCCCATAGCAATGCCGATGTCTGCCTGTTTCAATGCAGGGGCATCGTTGACGCCGTCCCCTGTCATTGCCGCTACATGGCCATTTTCCTGCCATGCACGAACAATACGGATTTTATGTTCCGGAGAAACACGGGCATAGACGGATATTTCCCCAACTTCTTTTTTCAGCTGTTCGTCAGACATTTTTTCCAGTTCCGCACCTTCTACCGCACGGTAGCCATCTTCCAAAATACCGATTTTTTTGGCAATGGCAGAAGCTGTAATCTTATGGTCACCGGTTATCATCACAGGACGGATACCTGCCTTCTTACAATCTGCAACAGCTGCTGCCGACTCTTCTCTTGGCGGGTCCATCATGGCTATAAGCCCCATAAAAATCAAATCGTTTTCATCTTCCAATGTCAAAGGACGATTTTCATGCAAAATCTTTTTGGCAAAAGCAAGGACACGAAGACCTTGGGAAGAAAAGCCATAATTCTGGTCTAAAATATTTTTTCGTACTTCTTCTGTTATGGAAATCTCTGCCCCGTCCAATAAGATACTGCTGCACCTTGCCAAAAGCACGTCGGGTGCACCCTTTACCAACATTTCAAAACGTCCGTTTCGTTCATGGAGTGTGGACATGAGTTTTCTGTCGGAATCAAAAGGAATTTCCTGCAAACGGGGAAATTTTTCTCTGGATTCCTTTTCATTTCCGCCGATTGTCCGGAAGAAAGACAGAAGTGCCGTTTCTGTGGGGTCACCCACTGCTGTTTCTCCATTTAAACTACCATCGTTACAAAGAGAACTTTCCTCAGCCAAATTCATAATGTTTTCTTCTTTTTGGATTGTTCTTTCTTCATCCCAATACTTGCCATTGACATATACCTTCTGGACAGTCATACGGTTCTGGGTCAATGTCCCTGTCTTATCGGAACAAATCACAGACACACACCCAAGTCCTTCTACTGCACGCAAATTTTTGATGATGGCATTTTCTTTTGCCATTTTCTGTGTGCCGATTGCAAGACCAATGGTGACAATGGAACTGAGTGCTTCCGGAATTGCCGCAACTGCCAGAGCCACCGCAAACATCAGTGCATCTCCAAGGGACATTCCTCTCCACATACCCAAGCCAAATACCACAGCACAAATGACGATAATAATTATTGATAATTTCTTGGAGAAATCGTCCAGACTCCGCTGAAGAGGCGTTGCCTTTTCCTGTGCGGATTCCATCATATCGGCAATTTTTCCGATTTCTGTGTGCATGCCTGTTCCCGTCACAAGAACCGTTGCCCGCCCATAAGAAACAAGGGAACTACTGTAAACCATGTTCAGACGGTCACCAAGAGGCAGTTCTTCCTCATCAATGGCAACATCAGATTTATTGACATTTTCCGATTCCCCTGTCAAAGCACTTTCGCTTACTTGCAAGGAAAAGTTTTCCAATATACGTCCGTCTGCTGCTGCCACGTCGCCTGCTTCCAAAAGAAGTATATCACCGGGAACCAGTTCCGCCGCAGGCACTTCAACCTTTTCTCCCCCACGAATAACACGAGCATTGGGTGCAGCCATGGCACGCAGGCTATCCAAAGATTTCTGTGCTTTAAAATGCTGTACCGTTCCCAAAATGGCATTGAGAATCAAAACCGCAATAATAACCATTGTGCCTTCCAAACCGCCTGTCAAGGCAGAAATCACAGCAGCAATAACCAAAATCACCACCAAAAGGTCAGCAAACTGCTCTGCAAAAACACGCAAAACACCTTTCCTTTTCTGCTCCTGTAATTTATTATATCCATAGGTTTCCAATCTCTTTTTCACTTCCGCTTCACAAAGCCCCTTCATGGTGCTTTCATAAGCAGAAAGGATTTCGTCTTTCGACATTTTCCATTGTTTTTCCATAACCAATCTCCTCTCTTGTAATGCCTTATCCGTAATGCCTATTCAAAATTTTTGCTATAAATAAAAAATGACCTTCATTGCACCCCCTTTTTCTCATCTGGTACAATAAAAGTCTTGCTTCTCAAGAGAACGCTGCCTTGTTTAGACAGGATATCTACTTTGGACAGTATCCGGGTTTTCCAACCGAGATGACGAATACCGGCATATGGCAATACCATATAAGCTACTCCCTTTTATTGGAGAGTATTCTATCATACTTCCCTACAAAAAGCAAGACTATCTTCCTTCCTCTGAACAAGCACCAAAACAGGAAAATTTTACTAAACCATTTTTATTTTTTTCTGCCTTTTATACATAATTTACAAAAAGAAAGAAAAAATACTTGCATAATCCTGCAATTTAGATGGTTGATTTTTTCTTCACAAAAGTCTATGATAAAAATGACAACGACATAGACAATATCTTCAGGGCAGGGTGCAATTCCCGATCGGCGGTAAAGTCCGCGAGCGTTTCGGCGCAGGATTTGGTGAAATTCCAAAACCGACAGTATAGTCTGGATGGAAGAAGATAGGCAAAAAAGAACAGATTGTTTTTGAAATGACAAAAAACTGCTGATTGTTTTTCTTTGCTGCATAAGAAAATATCTCTTGTTTTCTTTACTTTGATATTTACACGCCCTGAATAAACGGTTTTCCGTTGGTTCAGGGTTATTTTTTTGTGAAAAAAGGATGTGACGGCTTTGGAAAAAGAATATATGCGCCGTGCTATTCAACTGGCACAAAAGGGCATTGGTGCAGTAGACCCAAACCCACTTGTGGGTGCTGTGGTCGTAAAAGACGGAAAGATTATCGGAGAAGGCTATCATCAATACTTCGGCGGTCTTCATGCTGAACGAAACGCCCTCGCCGCCTGCACGGAATCTCCCAAGGGAGCAGAAATTTACGTCACCCTTGAGCCTTGCTGTCACTACGGCAAAACACCCCCATGCACAGAAGCCATTTTGGAAGCCGGTATTGAAAAGGTCATCATCGGCTCTCGTGACCCCAATCCAAAAGTAGCAGGAAAAGGTGCCGCTATACTGCGGAAAGCAGGCATACTGGTAGAGGAGGATTTCCTGCGAAAAGAATGTGATGCAATAAACGCTCCCTTTTTTCACTACATTTCTACCGGAATGCCCTATGTTGCCATGAAGTATGCCATGACTGCTGATGGAAAAATTGCATCAGTCACAGGAAAATCCCAATGGATTACAAACGAGGATAGCCGCCATCATGTACATACACTAAGAAATCGGTATCAAGCCATTCTGGTGGGCATTGGTACCGTCCTTGCAGATGATCCCCTCCTTACCTGCCGTTTGGAAGGCGGACGAAATCCCATTCGCATCATCTGTGACAGCAGGCTGCGTATTCCTTTAAACTCACGTTTGGTGCAGACAGCAAAAGAAGTCCCTCTTCTGGTTGCCACCTGTTCCAACGACAGGGAAAAACAAAAAGCATTGGAGCAAGCCGGTGTGGAAATATTGAAGTTTCAAGGAAATACCATACCTTTGGATATGCTCACAGATGTACTCGGGCAACGGCAGATTGGAAGTATTCTCTTGGAAGGTGGCGGCACACTAAATGGTGCCTTTTTGGAGGCAGGATTGGTACAACGGCTATATACATACATAGGTGCAAAGGTTCTGGGTGGAGCAAATGCAAAATCCCCCATAGGCGGAAAAGGACTTTCTACTCCCGATTGCTCTCCTACCCTCCATTTGCAAGAGGTAAAAACCTTTGTAAACGATATTCTTTGTGTCTATAACATAGAAAACGGATAGGAGGAATGGAAATTTGTTTACAGGCATTATTGAAGAGGTGGGAACCATACATACCGTTTCCCTGACAAAAGATGGCGGTGATTTAGTCATTGCTGCAAAAACTGTACTGGAACATACAAAGCTTGGAGACAGCATTGCCGTAAACGGTGTCTGCCTGACGGTAACAACATTACACCCTCATGGATTTACCGCCTTTGTCATGGCAGAAAGCCTAAGACGAACCAATCTGGGCAGTCTGAAACGAGGCGGACAGGTACACTTAGAGAGAGCCATGTCCGCAGATGGACGTTTCGGTGGGCATATCGTGACTGGACACATTGACGGTACCGGCACACTCCTTTCCAAAAAACAAGAAGGAGATGCTGTGGTACTGACCATTGGTGCATCATCGGAAATTATCTCTGGTATTGTAGAAAAAGGCTCTATTGCCATAGATGGCACAAGTCTTACCATTATAGATGTAGGCAAGGACAGTTTTCGGGTAGGCATCATTCCCCATACCGGCGGTCATACCGCACTTTTGACCCGCTCCATAGGTTATATCCTTAATCTGGAAACAGATGTAATCGGAAAGTATATACAAAAATTTTTACAAAAAACAGAACCCGCTCCCAAAAAGTCCACATTATCCATGGAATTTTTGCGGGAAAACGGATTTTAATGCAGGAGGAACTGATCATGAATAAAACAGAAAGAGTATTTAACACCATTGAGGAAGCACTGGAAGATTTAAAAGCAGGACGCATCATTCTTTGTATTGATGACCCTGACAGAGAAAACGAAGGAGACATGATTTGTGCCGCAGAATTTGCCACAACAGAAAATGTCAACTTCATGGCAAAATATGCAAAAGGTCTGATCTGCACCCCCATGTCTGCGGAAGTGGCAAACCGCCTTGGTCTGGAACAGATGGTAAAAGTCAATACAGACAACCACCATACTGCTTTCACCGTTTCCATTGACCATGTGGATACCACCACAGGAATTTCCGCAGAAGAAAGAGGGTTTACCTGTCGCAAATGCGTAGACCCCACAACAAAACCCGAAGATATGCGTCGCCCCGGTCACGTTTTCCCTTTAGTAGCCAGAGAAGGCGGTGTACTGAACAGAAACGGGCACACAGAGGCAACAGTAGACCTTTGCCGTCTGGCAGGACTGACGGAATGTGGACTTTGCTGCGAAATCATGCGGGAAGACGGTACCATGATGCGTACTACAGAACTTTTGGAAAATGCCAAAGAATGGGGATTGAAAATCATCACCATTAAAGATTTGCAGGACTACTGCCGCCGTCACGACAAACACGTTCGTTGTGAAGCAAATGCAAAATTGCCCACATCTTTCGGAGATTTCCGCATTTATGGTTATGTCAACGACCTAACCGGCGAACATCATTTGGCATTGGTAAAAGGCGAAATCGGAGATGGCAAAAACCTGCTGTGCCGTGTCCATTCCGAATGCCTGACAGGAGATGTATTTGGCTCTTGCCGCTGCGACTGCGGACAGCAGCTTGCTTCCGCCATGATGCAGATTGAAAAAGAAGGCAGAGGGATTCTTCTTTATATGCGGCAGGAAGGACGTGGCATTGGCTTGATTAACAAGCTGAAAGCCTACGAATTGCAGGAAAAAGGCATGGATACTGTAGAAGCCAATCTGGAACTTGGCTTTGCTCCAGACCTTAGAGAATATTGGATTGGTGCACAGATTTTGCAGGATTTGGGTGCAAAAGAATTACGGCTTTTAACAAACAACCCCACAAAGATATATGGATTAGATGGCTTTGGTGTAACCATTACAGAACGTGTTCCCATCGAAATCGCACCACAGGAACACGATAAATTCTATCTGCATACTAAACAGGAAAAAATGGGACATATTTTCTCCTGCCCCATCTGATTAAAAACAAAAGGACATCAATTAAAGGAGGATATACAAAAATGAAGGTATTAGAAGGATATTTAAACGGCAAAGGCATGAAAATCGGCATTGTTGCCGCAAGATTTAATGAATTTATCGTCAGCAAGCTCGTAAGCGGTGCTGAAGATGCTCTGGTTCGTCATGGTGTAGACAGCGATGACATTTCCCTTGCATGGGTACCCGGTGCTTTTGAAATTCCCACTGCCGCCTCCAAAATGGCAAAAAGCGGAAAATATGATGCCATTTTATGTTTAGGTGCTGTCATTCGTGGGGCAACTTCTCATTATGACTACGTTTGCAGTGAAGTATCCAAAGGCGTTGCACATATTGCCCTTGCAGAAGGACTTCCCGTACTCTTTGGTGTACTGACCACAGATACCATTGAGCAGGCTATTGAACGTGCCGGCACAAAAGCAGGAAACAAAGGATATGATGTTGCCTGTGCTGCCATCGAAATGGTTGACCTTGCCAAAAAGCTGTAAACACAATTTTTTTCCAAAATATGTATCGTCAAATGTACAGCAAATTAAGCAATTCGCGACAAAATATATTCAAAGCAAATATCATCATTACAGGAATATTTTTGTAAATACAGTTGCAAAACATTTGCATTTGTAGTACCATAATTTTATAAAAACATATAGGGGAGCTTGTATACAGGCTGAGAGGAAGGTTGCACCTTCGACCCTTATACCTGATTTGGATAATGCCAACGTAGGAAAACGCAAGACATATAACAGGAATTTACCCATATCAGGTAGGTTCCTGTTTTTATTGTCATAAAAAGGAGGGTTGCACATGGTAAAAATCAATGGGGAGTTATTGGACATTGCAGGAAAAACAGTAGCAGAGTATCTGGCTGGAACAAACTACAACACCAAACGCATCGCCATAGAAAAAAATGGGGAAATCATCCCAAAAGCACAGTATGATACCACCATTTTACAGGACGATGATGCTTTGGAAGTGGTCAGCTTTGTGGGAGGTGGCTGATTTGGGTATTCCCACTAAAGAGGAAATGGAACAAGCACTGTATGAACGACATGGCAGAAAATTGCAGGATAAATTCTCTTCTGCCACCGTTGCCCTATGCGGTCTTGGAGGACTTGGTTCTCATATGGCATTTGCACTGGCACGGGCAGGTATAGGCAGGCTCATTCTCATCGACTTTGACACTGTGGATATCACCAATCTCCACAGACAACAGTACAAAGCATCTCAAATCGGCATGGAAAAAACTAAGGCTTTGGCAGAAAACATTCGAGAAATCGCTCCGTATATTTCTCTTGTCCTCCATCAGGAAAAAATTACCGAGGACAACTTCCGGACACTTTTGCAGGAGGCTGATATTATCTGCGAAGCCTTTGACAATGCGGAAGCAAAGGGAATGTTAGTGAACGGTGTCTTGGAAACCATGCAGGACAAATATATCGTTGCTGCATCAGGCATGGCAGGCATGGGTTCTGCCAACACTATCGTCACCAAAAAAATCACAAAGAGATTTTATCTTTCGGGAGATGGAAAAAGTGATGTGGCAGACGGCATGGGATTGGTTGCACCACGAGTCATGCTTTGTGCTGCCCATCAAGCACATACAGTACTGCGTATATTGGCAGGAGAAACCGACGTTTAAAAAATAACAGAAAGAGGGAACGAAAATGGAAAAAGAAGACAAACTCATTATTGGCGGACATGAATTTAACTCAAGATTTATATTAGGCTCCGGCAAATACTCCATGAAACTCATTGAGGCTGCCGTAAAAGATGCCGGCGCAGAAATCATTACATTGGCAGTACGCCGTGCCAATACAAAGGAACATGAAAGCATTTTGGACTACATTCCCGAAGGCGTTACCCTTCTTCCCAACACTTCCGGTGCCAGAACTGCAGAAGAAGCCGTACGAATTGCCCGTCTTGCAAGAGAATTGGGCTGTGGGGATTTTGTAAAAATTGAAATCATGCGTGATACAAAGTATCTCCTTCCCGACAATATGGAAACCATCAAGGCAACAGAAATTTTGGCAAAGGAAGGCTTCATTGTTATGCCTTATATGTATCCCGATTTGAATGTTGCCCGTGACCTTGCAAATGCAGGGGCAGCATCTATCATGCCTCTTGCATCTCCCATCGGTTCCAACAAAGGACTTGCCACACGTGAATTTATCCAAATACTGATTGACGAAATGGACCTGCCCATTATTGTAGATGCAGGTATCGGCAGACCTTCTCAGGCTTGTGAAGCCATGGAAATGGGTGCCGCAGCCATTATGGCAAATACTGCTCTTGCAACAGCCGGCGACCTGCCTCTTATGGCATCTGCCTTCAAACAGGCAATCGAAGCCGGAAGAAAAGCATATCTGTCCCGTCTTGGACGGGTTCTTGCAAGAGGTGCATCAGCATCTGACCCCCTTACAGGATTTTTGAGAGATTAAAGAGATGAAAAGGAGGGAATATATATCATGGAAAATCAATTTTTAGTAGACTCCGCATTTCTGTCCCCTGAAGCACTGGAAAAAAAGCATCGTCTGGAAACAGACCCTTCCAGCAGAAAAAACCATATGGAATATCTGCCGGATATGGAAATTATTTCGTCCGACGTCTGCGAAAAGGTCATGTCCGAAGTAAATGCCTACGATTATGAAAAATATACAGCAGCAGATGTAATGGCAGCTTTGGAGCATGACACCTGCACTGTAGAAGATTTCAAAGCACTTCTTTCTCCGGCAGCACAGCCTTTCCTAGAGAAAATGGCACAAAAGGCACATATGGAAACAAAGAAACACTTTGGGAATACGGTATATCTCTTTACCCCCATTTACATTGCGAACTACTGTGAAAACTACTGTATCTACTGTGGTTTTAACTGCTATAACCACATCAAACGTATGAAACTGAATATGGAACAGATTGAACATGAAATGAAGATTATTGCAGACAGTGGTATGGAAGAAATCCTGATTCTGACAGGAGAAAGCCGCACCATGAGCGATGTAAAATACATTGGGGAAGCCTGCAAACTGGCACGGAAATATTTCCGCATGGTTGGTCTTGAAATCTATCCTGTAAATACCGATGAATACCGCTATCTTCATGAATGTGGTGCAGACTATGTAACCGTTTTTCAGGAAACATACGATACCGACAAATACGAAACACTCCACCTTATGGGACATAAGCGTGTATGGCCCTACCGTTTCGATGCACAAGAACGGGCACTTCGTGGAGGAATGAGAGGTGTGGCATTCTCTGCTCTTTTGGGTCTTTCCGACTTCCGAAAAGATGCCCTTGCCAGTGCTCTTCACGTTTACCACCTGCAACGGAAATATCCTTCTGCGGAAATGTCCTTGTCATGTCCAAGACTTCGTCCTATCATCAACAATGATAAAATCAATCCGCTTGATGTAGGCGAAACACAGCTTTGTCAGGTACTTTGTGCATACCGCATCTTCCTGCCTTTTGTAGGGATTACCGTTTCCTCCAGAGAAAGTGCAGAATTCCGTGACGGTATCGTAAAAATTGCCGCTACAAAGGTTTCCGCAGGGGTTTCCACAGGAATTGGCGACCATGAAAGCAAATATACCGGTAAAGAATCCGAAAACGAAGAAGGCGACGAGCAATTTGAAATCAACGATAGCCGTTGCTTCCAAAAAATGTACGAGGACATTGAAAAAGAAGGCTTACAGCCTGTCCTCAACGACTATCTCTATGTATAAAGTAATCTGTGTTTCCAATCGTTCTCTTTGTAAAGGGGATTTCCTTGCCCAAATAAAAGCCACAGCACAAGCAGGTGTAGATGGTATTATACTAAGAGAAAAGGATTTATCCAAAGAAGAGTACCATACCCTTGCAAAAGAAGTATTGGAAATTTGCGAAAAAACCGGCGTTTTGTGTATCCTTCACCGCTTTTATGATGTAGCCATTTCCCTTGGTGCAAAGGCAATTCATCTGCCACTTCCTGTACTACGGCAGATGACCCAAGAGGAAAAAGAGAAATTTTCCATACTGGGTGCGTCCTGCCACTCCATAGAGGAGGCTTTGGAGGCGAAAAAATTGGGGTGTACCTACATCACAGCAGGACACGTTTTCCCTACAGACTGTAAAAAGGGTGTTCCTCCACGAGGACTGCACTTTTTACAGGAAGTTTGCAGTGCAGTATCCATACCTGTCTATGCCCTTGGTGGGATTAACAGCAAAAATGCACTTTCTGCCTGCAAGCAGGGAGCAATGGGTGTCTGTCTGATGAGTGGATTTATGGTTTCTGAGAATCCGTCTGCTTATTTGGAAGAAATACGGGAACATTTGCGAAAATAAAGACCTTGGGGGAATTTTCCCCCAAGGTCTTATTTTTTTCTCTTTTCTTATGCTTTTCTTATGTATGTTACACCCTGAATGCTGCTTTTGACACAGTATGCTGCTTTTTGGGCATTTCTGTCTTTCCTGCTGCCAGATTCTTTTCCGCAGAGGACAACATCAGTTTAATACGGTTCAACTGGTTGACTTCACTGGCACCGGGATCATAGTCAATGGCAACAATATTAGAAACAGGATATTGTTTCCGCAGTTCCTTGATGACACCTTTCCCCACAACATGGTTAGGCAGGCAGCCGAAAGGCTGTGTACATACAATATTCGGAACACCGCTATGAATCAATTCTATCATTTCCGCTGTCAAGAACCAACCTTCTCCTGTCTGGTTACAGAGGGAAACGACTTTCTTTGCATATTCCCCAAGGGTGCGAATATCTTCGGGGCTGTCAAAACGTTTACTGTTTTTCAATGCCTCTATCAATGGCTTTCTATAATATTCTATGATTTTTTCCACCAAATCCGATACCATACGCACCTTTGCACTGCCACCCAAATACTTTTCTTTTTGGGTTGCATTATAACAGCAGTATGAGCCAAAGGTCAGAAGGTCAGGCACAACTGCCTCTGCACCTTCTCGTTCCAAAAGGTTTACCAAATCATTATTTGCCGTGGGGTGGTATTTGACCAATATTTCTCCCACAATCCCTACACGCGGTTTTTTCATCTCTTCATGAATAGGCAGCTGATCAAAATCCGCAACAATCTGTGTAATGTTTTGTTCAAAGGTTTTTCTATCTCCTTTGCTCACATCTCTTTTGACTTTCCCATTCCATTTTTCATAAAGCGCATTGGCAGAGCCTTTTGCCTTTTCATAAGGACGCACACGATACAGCACACGCATAAAGGTATCACCATAAACAATCGCCTGAATCAGTCTGTGTATCATCTTGGGCTCATAGCGGAAACCGGGATTTCTCTCCAATCCCGCAGGGTTAATGGAAATGACCGGTATATTGGGCATTCCTGCATTTTGCAGTGCCTTGCGAATAAAGGAAATATAATTTGTCGCCCGACAGCCACCACCTGTCTGGGAAATCAAAAGTGCTGTCCGATTCAAATCGTACTTTCCGGACAAAAGTCCATTCATCAGCTGTCCAATAGTAATTAAGGCAGGATAGCAAGCATCATTATTGACATATTTCAATCCTGTATCAATGGCTGTCTTATCCATTGCTGCCATGACTTCCAGCTTGTATCCGCTTGCACGGAAAGCAGGCTCCATAATATCAAAATGAATGGGTGACATTTGGGGACAAAGAATGGTATAATCTTTACGCATTTTCTTGGTGAAAAGTACCCGTTTCAAAGAAGCATTCCCTTGTATGGGCTGTATTTTCTTTTCTTTTCTATCTTCTATGGCTGCAATAAGGGAACGGATACGGATTCTTGCCGCTCCCAAGTTGTTTACTTCGTCAATTTTGAGCGCAGTGTAAATTTTACCTGCCGCCGTTAAAATGGCTTTTACTTCATCAGTTGTCACCGCATCTAATCCGCAACCAAAGGAATTTAACTGTACAAATTCCAGATTTTCCTGTGTTTTCACAAAAGCTGCCGCTTCATAAAGGCGGGAGTGATATGTCCATTGGTCACGCACTACGGTAGGACGTTCTACTTTGCCCAAATGTGCCACACTGTCCTCTGTCAGCACACCGATGTTATATCCTGCAATGAGTTCGGGAATTCCATGGTTGATTTCCAAATCTGCATGGTAAGGACGTCCCCCAAGTACAATACCGATCATATTATGTGCTTGCAAATATGCAACGGTTTCTTCGCCCTTTTTACGCATATCCTTTCGGAACTCTCCCCATTCCTTCCAGCCGGCTTCCACGGCTTTTTTGATTTGGGAAGGCGTGCAACCCATAGGCACAAATACCTCTGTCATACGTTTGATAATGGTTTTCGGTTTATCTAATGCCAGAAAAGGGTTACAGAAATGCACATTTTTCTCCTGCAATTCCTCCATATTATTTTTGATATTTTCATGGTACGATGCCACAATGGGGCAATTAAAGTTGTTGTCTGCTGCACTGCTGTCCCGTCTTTCATAGGCAACACCAGGGTAAAAAATGAAATCCACCCCTTTTTCAATGAGGTACTTAATGTGCCCATGTACCAGTTTTGCCGGATAACAGACCGATTCACTGGGAATGGATTCTATCCCCTTTTCAAAAATCTCCTTGGAGGAATAGGGCGAAAGCTCCACACGATAACCAAGGCTGGTAAAAAAGGTAAACCAGAAGGGATAGTCCTCCCACATATTCAGAACACGGGGAATACCCACCGTACCTCTTACCGCTTCTGCCTCTGTCAAAGGTTCATAATCAAAAAGTCTATGGCGTTTATAGGCAAAAAGGTTTGGTGCTGTATGTGCAGACTTTTCCTTCCCCAATCCTCTTTCACAACGGTTGCCCGTAATAAAACGTCTGTCATCATTAAAGCGATTTATGGTCAGCAAACAATGGTTGGTGCAACCCTGACATCTTGCCATAGCAGATTTAATTTGCAAATGGTTCATTTCCTCTCTGGAAATCAAGGTAGTTTTATGACCTTCCGTATATTTATCCCTTGCAATAAGACCTGCACCAAAAGCACCCATAATGCCTGCAATATCAGGACGAACGGCTTCTCTGCCGCTAATGCGTTCAAAGCTCTTCAAAACCGCATCGTTATAGAATGTTCCCCCCTGTACCACCATAGATTTTCCCATGGCTTTGGGGTCCGCAATCTTAATCACCTTCAAAAGTGCATTTTTGATTACAGAATAGGCAAGACCTGCGGAAATATCCGCTACATCTGCCCCTTCTTTCTGTGCCTGTTTTACACGGGAATTCATAAATACCGTACATCTGGAACCAAGGTCAATGGGATTTTTTGCTGTCAGGGCAATTTTTGCAAAATCCGCTACATTGTATCCCAAGGATTTGGCAAAAGTTTCGATAAAAGAGCCACAACCGGAAGAACAAGCCTCATTGAGCAGGACACTATCAATGACACCATCTTTAATCCGGATACATTTCATATCCTGTCCGCCAATGTCCAAAATAAAGTCTACATCGGGGCGAAAGAACTGTGCTGCCTTATAATGGGCAACGGTTTCAATATAACCCAAGTCCATCATGAGGGCTTCTTTAATGAGTCCTTCACCGTATCCTGTCACACAGGAATTGCGAATGACAACACCTTCCGGCATGGCATCATACATTTCATTCAGGGCTTTGATAATGACTTGCAGAGGGTTCCCTTCGTTCCCTGCATAGAAGGAAAACAAAAGTTCTCCATTATCGCTGACCAGTGCCACTTTTGTTGTGGTAGAACCTGCATCAATGCCAAGGAAGGCATCGCCTTTGTACTGTGCCAAAGGTAGTTTTTTCACTTTATTTTTATCATGGCGTTCCTTGAAAGCAGCATATTCTCTTTCATTATGGAACAGAGGCTCTAACCTATGTACTTCTGCTGTCAATTCCACACCCTGCTGCAATTTCTGCAAAAGCACGTCAAAATCTAAACTTGGTTCTTCTGTATTGGAAACAGCCGTTCCATAAGCTGCAAACAAATGGGAATTTTCGGGAAGAAGTGCCGTTTCTTCGGTCAAATGCAGCGTTTCGACAAAACGCTGTCGCAATTCTGAAAGGAAGTGGAGTGGCCCACCAAGAAATGCCACATGCCCTCGAATAGGTTTGCCGCAGGCAAGGCCGGCTATGGTCTGATTAACCACAGCCTGAAAAATAGATGCTGCCAAATCCTCTTTTTTTGCCCCTTCATTGATGAGGGGTTGAATATCCGTTTTGGCAAATACGCCGCAGCGAGAGGCAATGGGATAAATCACCTCATATTTTTTTGCATATTCGTTTAACCCTGTAGCATCGGTCTGCATAAGACTTGCCATCTGGTCGATGAAAGAGCCGGTTCCTCCTGCACAAACCCCATTCATCCGCTGCTCCACATTGCCACCAGAAAAGTAAATGATTTTGGCATCTTCACCACCCAGTTCAATGGCAACATCTGTTTGTGGTGCAACGGCTTCGATGGCATTTGCCGTTGCGACAACCTCTTGGATAAAAGGCACTTGTAAAGCAGCAGCGAGGGCAACACCGCCACTTCCCGTAATGGTGGCAGAAAATTGACATTTTCCCAGTTCATTTTTTGCTTCCTGCAAAATTTCCATTACGGTTTTTTGGATTTCGGAAAAATGACGGCGGTAACGACTGAATACCATTTCATTTTCATCGTCTGTCAAAACAACCTTTACGGTTGTAGAGCCAATATCAATGCCCATACGATATGTATCTGTCTGACTTTGTTTATATTGCATTTCTGACACCTCCGTTGTGAAGCTGCTCTCCATACATTCCTCCACAGATTCTATCTGTCATATACTTATATTTCTGTTCATCATCAATTTCCTGATCTAATATACGCAGGGCAAGAATACCGTCCTGCATGGCAAGAATCATGGTCACACATTCTTCGATTTCCGTATCCAGAGATAAATCCCCCAAGGCTATGCCCCGTTCCAATATTTTTTTCAGATACAGACGCCTTTTTGCCACGTTTTCCGCAAAAAGCGCAGCAACGGTTTCATATTTTTTCACGCCTTCATATAAAAGAAAATAAAAGTCACGAAAAGGAATCTGCATTTCTATATGATTTTCATAGACTGCAAAAAGCTGCGGTGCAAAATAGCCGTTCCAGAGCAACTCTTTTGTCGGCATATTCTCTTTCTTTTTGGCAAAAACACGTTCCATTTCCAAAACAGGCAGGCAGTAGTATGGCTTGATATACCTTTCGATGACTTGCTGAACCAAATCATCTCGACTTTTGAAAAAATAATAAAACCCGCCTTTTGTTGTCCCTGCCTCCCGTATGATTTCATTAGTAGAGATTTCGGAAAATCCTTTGCCAAGAAACAGTTGAAAGGCAGTTTGTATAATATGTAACTCTGTTTTCACAAAATCCCCCCATTCGACCCTGCTTTGCAAAAATACAGACTGACCAGTTTGTTTTCTATTATTATATGCACTCCTTCCTTGGTTTTACAATTAAGAAATCGCTAAGAAGGCGAAAAAAGGCGAATTTGATAAAAAAAAGAAGAAAAATGTAAACACATACAAAAAAGACCATACAGCCTTTCTTGGCTGTACGGTCTGAGGGTGTCGACAAAGTCGCCCCCTTCGTCAAAGCCTCATTTCATTCAAGGCTTTGAC
>JAHHTX010000004.1 GCA_020024255.1 Anaerotignum sp. | reverse complement strand
GAATTATAAATGACATATGCCATAAATATTCCTGAAAAGGAAAGATATTTTTTACAGAATAAGACAGAAGGAGGTCCATGAGATGAAAATTGCAATTCCTGTAGACGAAAATAAAAAAGATGTCTGCGTTTCCTTTGGCAGGACACCATATTTTCTCTTTTGGGATACAGAAGCAGGCAAGGGAATAGCAGAAGTCAATCCTGCTGCCGATGCACAGGGGGGAGCAGGTTTGAAGTCTGCACAATTTGTGGTAGACCATCAGGCAGATGTCCTGATTACAGTGCGTTGTGGAGAAAATGCCGCAGAAGTGCTTTTGGCTGCGGATATAAAAATATACAAATCACAGGGAACAGATGCAGAGGATAACATCAAACTGCTTCAGGAGGGAAAGCTGGACATACTTGACCATTTCCATGCAGGCTTTCATGGAAAGGTATGAAGATTGCAGTATTAAGCGGTAAGGGCGGTACGGGAAAAACCTTTGTTGCTGTCAATTTGGCAGTTGCCGCAGGAAAAGCCACTTACATTGACTGTGATGTGGAAGAACCTAACGGCAGACTATTTCTGAAACCCCAGGAGGTCACCAATAGAGATGTTTTTACAAAAATCCCTGCCTTTCATGCAGAGTCTTGTACAGGCTGTAGAAAATGTGTGGATTTCTGTCGGTTTAATGCCCTCGTATTCATCAAGGGGAAGCCTATGGTATTTTCCGAAGTTTGTCATTCCTGTGGTGGCTGTACTTTGGTTTGTCCTTCGGGAGCAGTGCAGGAAGAAAATCATAAGATTGGAATGGTTTCTGTGGGAAATCACAAAGATGTCTGTGTTGTTACCGGGGAAATGGCTATGGGCGAAGTTTCGGCTGTTCCTGTCATACAGGCGGCGATGGATACAGGGATGCAGATGGAAAATGAAAATGTCATAATTGATTGTCCACCTGGCAGCGGCTGTTCCGTTATGGAATGTATCACAAAATCCGACTACTGTATTTTGGTTGCAGAGCCGACTGCTTTTGGTTTTCATAATGTTCAGATGGTATACGAATTGGTGCGGCTTTTGGGAAAACCCTGCGGTTTAGTCATCAATAAAGAAGATGTACCTTATGCACCACTGCAAGCGTTTTATCAACAGGAAGGCATAAATGTTTTACTGCGGTTGCCATTTTCCGAAAAATTGGCACAGATTGGTGCAAAAGGGGAAATTGCTTCGGAACAGGCTGGGGAAACGAAAGCTACTTTCCAAAATTTGCTAGACACAGTGAAAAAGGAGGTAGAAGCATGAAGAAATTGCTTATTTTAAGCGGGAAAGGCGGTACGGGAAAAACCACAACAGCCGCAGCGTTTATCCGCTTTTCAGAAGCCCGTGCTTTTGCTGACTGCGATGTAGATGCACCCAACCTGCATATGGTTGCGAATATGCAACAAAAACCGAAACAAAGTGACCATTACGGCTCGGAAAAGGCAGTCATTCAGCAAGACACCTGTATTGGCTGTGGACAATGCAAGGCGATGTGCCGCTATGGTGCAGTAGAGGAAAAAAGTGGAAAGTATGCCATTTCCGCATATGGCTGTGAAGGCTGCGGTGTTTGTGCCTATGTCTGTCCAACAAAATCCATTGAAATGGTTCAAGATGTGGCAGGGGAAATGGAGTTGTATGAAGGGGATACAGTATTTTCCACCGCAAGGCTGAAAACAGGTCGAGGCAATTCGGGTAAACTGGTTACAGCAGTGAAAAATGCTTTGTTTGATGCAGCACCGGAAACGGAACTTGCCGTTATAGATGGTTCACCTGGCATTGGCTGTCCTGTCATTGCATCAATGAGTGGTGTAGATTTCGTTCTGATTGTGACAGAGCCTTCGGTTTCCGGCATTAGTGATATGGAACGTATTCTGAAAACAGCAGGAATGTTCCAAACAAAGGCGGCTGTCTGTGTCAATAAATATACCATAAGTATGGAAAAAACAAAGATAATAGAGGAATTTTGCAGGGAACATCAAATTCCCTTTGTGGGAAAAATTCCCTACGACAAACAGGCATCTCTTGCAATCAATGCAGGAAAAAGCATTGCAGATGCAGATTGTCCTGCCCGTACAGCATTGCATGAGGTTTATGAGAAAGTTATGGTTCTTATGGGGATGCAGAAGGCATAATGATATTAGAAAAATATGAGAAAAGGTTTGTGGATATAACCAATAAAGGATAAAAGGAGAGATTATCATGAAAATTGCAGTTTCTTGTAACGGAAGTCAGATTTGGCCTCATTTTGGGCATTGTGAAAATTTCAATATTTTCCATGTGGAAAACGGAAAAATTACGGCAGAGGAAAATGTCCCAAACCCCGGACATAAGCCCGGTTTCCTGCCTAATTTCTTGGCAGACAAAGGTGTAGAAGTTATCATTGCAGGCGGTATGGGCGGCGGTGCAATGGATATTTTCAATGAAAGAAATGTGGAAGTGATTCTGGGGGCAGAAGGCGATGCAAAAAGTGCTGTAGAAGCATATCTGAGCGGCGAATTGCACTCTACGGGTTCTATCTGTCATGAACATGAACATGCACACGAATGTAACGAACATCATTGATTTTTGTACTTACCAATGAAGCAAAAAAGATTGTAACAAGATGGAGTAGTAAGCAGTATGCGGTTTTCGTGTACTGCTTTTTTTACGGAAGGAGAAAGATATGGTGTACTGTAGTATATATATAGAAAAATGGCTTGCTCCAAAGAAGAGCAACCCATTTTTGTATTTTTCAATGATTACTTCGTGATTATGCAATGGGAGGAAGCTGTCGCAGCAAAGTCTGTAATTCCTCTGATGCCAGTATCAGTTCACTGGAACAGTTTTCAAATTTTGCCTTTAGGGTAGTGCGTACACTATGAGATGCCTGTTGGAGTTGATACAAGGACAGATAATCCTCTTCGATTTTAAAATAAACCGATACCCAAAGCCGTCTGCCGGTACGGGTAATATCGTAGAAAATAGGCTTAAAATTATATTTCTCTAAAATCTCATCACAGATAGACTTGATTTCCTCTGTAATGCCTTTTTCAGGAGAGAATAAGAAAATATCCTGCAAGGCTCGCCAAAGCATTTTCATGTTTTCCGGCAGCATGAACAGAATAATTGCGACTGCCACAATCTGGTCAAAGTAGGGCGAGATAAAGGCAAGAGGTGTTTTGTCCAAAAAGGAAGATGCAATAAATGCCAGTGCCATACCGCCGCTGTAGGCAATATCCAGTTTCCAACCCAAAAGTTCCGCCTTTACCGTAGGAGAGGAAAGAGAGCGGTTCAAATACCGCATCAGCAGATAGATAAAAAAGCAGCCGATAGCCAAGACAAGCTGAAACAAGGAAATTTGAATACCGTTTACGGGATTCCCGCCAGACAAGGCTATTTCAATACTGTTTACCGAAAGACCTACAGTGACAGAAAGCATCATACAGCCTTTCACGATGACAAAAATGGACTCCACTTGTAAAAAGCCATAAGGATGCTCTTCGGAAATGGGTTTATGAAATAACGGCGTGAGAAACAATGTCAGGATAATGACAATCAGTTCTGTGGAGTCATAGGCAGCATCCATGAGTACTGATTGGGAGTGGGTATAGATGGCAATGATAAATTCCGAAATGGCAAAGAACAATCCTGTGACGAAGGAAATCCATAAAATCTGTTTTTCTTGTTTTTCTGTCTGTATTGCTTTCTTTTTCCTGTCTGTCGTGTCTGTATCCATAAAGTCTGTCCCTTCTTTTTCTTTTTTCATTTTGGATAATAAAAATGCACAAACTATACAAAGTGTGTGTCTTTTGCAGAGGACTGCATCTTGTGGCATTTGTATGATTTGTGCATTATGATGTAGAATCTGGATGAAGCGGTTCGGAAGCAATAGGAAATTTTTCCTGCTTGGCTTTAAATTCACTATGTTCCGCTTCTGTATTTTTTACCAAAGAGGTGAGAATACTGCCATACAGTCTGCTGACATTTTTCCGCCAGTTGCGGCAGATGGAAAGAGCTTGCTGTTTGGAAGCTACGGAAACGCTGATTTCCATGAGCGTATTTCCATCATCATCGTTTAGACCACATTTGACCAGAAAATCGTCATTGACTTCAGGGAAATAGTTTGCTGTTACCGCATATTCTGCACGAATACGGCGGCTATTTTCTTTAACATAGGTATTGATTTCTGTTTTTGCATCTTCAGAAATATGGTTTAGAAAATAGTTGACGGTTTCATCCCCTTCGTCTGTAATGGTATACCGTGTGTTGTTTTGCTCTCTGGATTTTTCCAGCCAACCAGCATCAACCAGTTCTGCCAGATATTGCTGTACGGAAAAATAGTCCATATAATTTTTTTCCAGAAGAAACTGGCAAATTTCACTGTTGGAAAGTGCAATGCCCATTTTTTGCAGTAAATACAGAATAATAAGCTTATGCTCTGCCAGCTGCCGAATGGATTCAGCCATGGAAAAATCCCCCTTTCGATGTTTTATCATTTCTTCATCATACCATAAAATGCAGTGTTTTTACAAGAATTTTATGAAGGAAGAAAGGAATAGTTGGAGAAAAAAGCAGAAAACTCTTTTTTTCTCGGGTATTTTCAGAGATTACATTTGCCAATCATCTCCTTGTTGGATATGTCGCAGCCGTAGTTCTTTGTGAATGGTATTCAGGACATCCCGTTTGTTTAAGCTCCATAAAGGAGCAAGCAGGAGTTTTTTGTCCCCATCACCGGTAAGACGATGTAGCACAATATCAGGACGTAGACGAGAAATGCACTTGCAAACCAAATCCACATAAGTTTCTTTGGTAAGGGCATCGTAACCGCCGTTTTCATAGAGCTTTGCAAGAGGTGTATGTCGCAGCACATGAAGCAACTGTAATTTGACTCCATGAATAGGCAAACGGTTTAGATAGTCAACAGAGGACAGTATATCTGCTTCTGTTTCCTGCGGAAGTCCCAATATCAAATGTACAACAATAGGAATTTGTCGTTTATGGAGTTCCTGAACAGCTTTTTCAAAAACATCGTTTGTATAGCCTCTTGCAATATATTTTGCTGTATGTTCATTTGCCGTTTGCAGACCAAGTTCTACCCAAAGATGGGATTTTTCTGCGATTTCTTCCAAAAGTTCCAGTACATCTTCCGGCAGACAGTCAGGACGGGTGGCAATAGAAAGACCTTCCACATCGGGCTGAGAAAGTGCGGCTTCGTATTTTTCCCGCAGTTCCGTAACAGGAGCATATGTATTGGTAAATGCCTGAAAATAGGCAACATAGCAAGGGTTTTCCCACTTTGCCGCTGTTTGCCCTTTGCCTTTTGCGATCTGCTGAGTTATGGAAAGGGCGGCACTTTCCGCAAAATCGCCGGAGCCGCCTGTGCTGCAAAAAATGCAGCCCCCCGTTCCCAAATGTCCGTCCCGATTGGGACAGGTAAAACCGCCGTCCAAAGAGATTTTTGCTGTTTTTCTGCCAAAAACAGTTCTGTAATATGTGTTTAAATCATAATATGGTTTTTCCATCATAAAGATTCTCCTTTTATGAAAACGAGGGGAGATGTTACTGGATATTTTTTTGCCGTAGTTCCTCGCAAAGACAAAGAATACTTTCCCAAATATCTTCGTGGTTTCCTGCATAGAGCAGTAACATAAGGAAATCCGTTTTGCTGCTTTCTAAAAAAGTTGCGGCTTTTTCCTTCTTTGGTGTTTCGCAGGCATCAAAGAAAAGAGAAAGGCTTTTTTGCGTCAAGGCAAGGGGTATACAAGACTCGATTTTTTCCAATATGCCACCAACTGTATCTGTTCCGCAGGGCAGAGGGGAAAGAGCGGAAAAAATTGCAGCACTGTTGAGAAAGACTACATTTTTTTGCCGTTCTTTCTGCCATTTGGCAAGGCTTTGCCGTAAAAGAGATAAAGAGCCGCAAAGGGTTTTGCGGCTGACTTCTGTACACAATTTTATCACCTCAAAACAAAGAAATTCTGTTTTGCAGATAGTATGCCCATGGGAGACAAGAGCATGATTGGTTTTTCCTGCCGTTTATTCTACCCATTTTTTCAGTTCTGACAAAAGGGCAGCATTATCTTCCGGATTCAATATACAGAACCGTAGGAAGGTTTCATCCAAAAATGCAAAAGAAGCAGCATCTCGAATAACCATTTTCTTCAATATCAGTTTTTCAAAAAGCTCTGCAGCTGTAATTTTGTCTGTCAACAGCTTCAAAAGAATGAAGTTTGCAGAGGAAGGATATGCTTTGATATTTTTCCATGTAGAAAATTCCTGCAGTGCTTTTTTTCGTTCGGAAGAAATGAGCGTCTGTGTGGTCCGGTGGAAGGAGGTGTCAGAGAAAATTCTTTCTCCTGCAAACGCAGCCAAACTGTTGACACTCCAAGGGTTTTGGTTAGTTTTCAGGCGACTGCGGAAGGCTTCATTGGAAGATACACCATACCCAAGGCGAATACCGGGAGCAGCAAAGAATTTTGATGTACCACGCACAACAAAAAGATTATCAAATTCTTCTGCCAGAGGAATGGCACAAATTTCGTCCAGATTATCGGAAAACTCAATATAGGTTTCATCAATCATGACAGATGCGCCAATTTTTTTGCAGTGTGCCAAGATTTGACGAAGCTGGTCTGTAGTCAAAGCAGAGCCTGTAGGGTTATTGGGGTTGCAGGCAATAAACATACCGATATCCTCGGTTAGAACGCTGATAAGTTTATTCAAATCAATTTGAAAATCCTGTTTTTCTTCTAAAGGAAAGTAATCAAAATGACCACCGCAAAGCGTAACTTCTCTTTCATATTCGCTATAGGCAGGCCCCATAATAATGCTTTTTTTCGCATTTACGGTTTGGATAAATGTGCTGATAAGTTCAGTAGAACCATTGCCTACTACAATATGCTCAAGGTCTGCACCGGTATATTTGCTGATTGCCTGTCGCAGTGCTGTATAGTTTTTGTCAGGATAGGTAGAAATAATCTGTAAATTTTCTGCCAATTGTTTTCGGGCAGTTTCAGGAAATCCCAAAGGGTTAATGTTGCCGCTGAAATCCAGAATTTCTTCTTTTGGAATTCCATATTTTCTTTCAATAGCATCTAAATCTCCGCCATGCTGATGTATTAGCGTTTTTGTGGACATAATGATGACCTCCTTTAAAAAGATGAATAAATAGAAATAAGCGTGATGTTTGCCTGAATGTACGGATACATATGATTTACCATGGATCAAAGATTTTGATTTTGTATGGCTGTATACGCAATGTAATTTCAGTCTGTTTTATGATTACTCTCTTTTTACGAGAATAGAAAGATGGTTGTTTTGCATTTTCATAAACATTGCCATTGGCAGTGATTATATCATTGATTATATCACTTATGGTAAACGTATTGGCATGCTTTACATTATCCTCCGAAGCGAAAAAGAGTATATCTTTCTGTTCTCAGTATATCCAGTGATATGCTCTTTCGTCAATGAATAAACCATCTAAAAATTCCTTTTTGTGGTTCATATCTCTGATGATCAATAGGGTATGCAAAAAGGAATTTTGATTTAATCAGAATCAGGGCATCAATAAAGTGATACCCTGAAGTAAGCCATATACACATTTGTTAATAAATTTCGTCAATTTGCTCTAGGTTTGTCACCTTTTCACTCTGTTTACATACACGGGGGTAAGTAAGATATGCGTCCCCAGGCTGCTTTTTCTGCATAACTAATATGATGGTATCCATGGTATTCCCTTCGGGAATCAAATGGATTTGGGTATGCTCTGCAAGAGGGATATCTCCCAATGTGAGATGATTTGTTTTATTGACAGATCGTTTGGAACCAAGGGGAGAGTATTTAATGGGAAATGCGTTTTGGTCAGGAATGGATAAAACATAGTCCTGTACATTTTCCAAATTAAAAGCGGCACAAAGGTCACGGCAGAAGGTGTGGAGATTGTTGCTTGTTTCTGCTTCTACAACCTTCCAAAGTTCTGTATCCTGTTCCATTCCCACATAAAATTGCAAGATATCCGTATTATTTTCCAGTCGATTCAGCTCTTTATATAAACGAGATTCGATTTCCGGCAGAATTACCTGCAATATTTGTTCGAAAGAAATGTTCTTTGGCATTGCCTGTTTATTTTCTGCTGTTTTGTCCAATTCACAAAGGGACTTTCCCAAGGCTGTCATGCTATAGTAAGATGCAGGAGAATATAACTCCGGACTGAGATTATGGTTCATCAGAATCATTCCGGACAGATTATTCACCAGACGGTAAAAATCAATAGGCACAAAGGAAATGGGACGGATGACACGAAGGAAACAACTCATGGGTGTCAGGAACCATTTATCTAGCATAATGCCTGCAAAAAGAAAAGAAGATAAGAGAGAGTGGTCTTCTTCGCTCAGTTCTTCGGGAGGTGTTTCCCAAAGAGAGCGAATATCAATCTGCAGGCGATGATAAAAATCGATAAAGATATTGTCTACTGTCTGTGGAGCCGTAAGAAAATTGTGGAAAAAATCAATGTCTAATGTATCGCTGTCCAAGTCCATGACATGGAGAAAGCGTTGTGCAGCCAGATAACAAGCTTCATCCAACAAAATATGCAGTTGTTTTTCAAGCGGGAGAGTAAAGAAATCTTCCGCTGTATTGCTTTTTTGTATTTTGCGAATATGTATGGCAGGTAGTTCCTGAAAAAAACCCATCTGATGGCAGAGCATAGTTAGGTACTCCAGATAGAATGTATCACAAAGGGAAAGCTTTTCCAATAATACATTGCGTGTGTCCGGCAAAAACTGACCTTCCTTGTCCAAAGAGCAGGCAGGTGTGCATTGGTCTAAAATCAACTGCAAATCTTTAATTATCGGGTGATGCGCCATAGAGTAGGTTTGCAGAGTAAATTCGTATTCCAGTTTATTCTCTTCATTGACTACAGTACGAAGGGTATAGACTTTTTCTTTATTTTCTGTATCAAAATCTAATGAAATGATGTTGATGGGGGAAAGAATCGTGTCTGGTGCAAGGGTGGTATGATACCACTTGGCAAATACCATAGGCGCAACTTGACGCAGTTCTTTTTGTGTTTCTTTATCCATATGAGAAACATATTTTTCGTATTCAGTTGTAAATAAATGCAGCAATTGTTTATGCTGTGCAGTACATTGGTCTTGATTCATGGACTTTACTCCTTATAATAGTTCTGTCCCATTCTATTTATGCAAATAGAATCGGTTTTATTTCATATTGTAACAGTATGTAAGAAAAAAGTCCAGTTTTAACAACTGCAAATCAGAAGCGGAAGAAACCGCTGTTAGGGAGTAAGCGTTTTTTATCAGGGTATATCCTTTCGTACAAGTACAAAAACATTTCCAATGTTGCTTTCTGAATAGAGAGTGTTTTTGTGCAAAAGACAGAAAAAGACTTTTTTTTTAAAAAAGGGGGAAACAAGGTTGAAAGTTTCCATTTATTATGGTATATTCCTTGTATTGAAAACAAATGTATACAAATGGGAAACAATGAAAGGAAGAATACACCATGAAAGAAGACAAGAATTTCTTTATCGTGGACAAAAGTGTGTTGCCGGAAATCTTTCTGCGGGTTATGGAGGTCAAAAACCTTTTGGAAAGCAGAAAAGAAAAGACTGTACAAGATGCAGTGAATCGTGTCGGTATCAGCCGCAGTGCATTTTATAAGTATAGAGATGCAGTCCATCCCTTATATGAAAATACAAGAGGGAAAACCGTAACCATAGCGGCAAATCTGGACGATACGCCAGGATTGCTTTCTTCTGTGCTCAACAGTATTGCGACAGAAGGGGCAAACATTCTAACCATCAATCAAACCATTCCTATTAATGGCATTGCCAATGTGACCATTACCATTGAAACAAATGAGATGTTCGGGGAATTTGGGCGACTAATGGAACATTTGGAACGTTTGAAGGGTGTACAATCAATCAATATCATTGCAAGAGAGTAAAAAGAAGTCAGAAAAACAGATGCGTGCTTCTGTATGACGGAGCACGTATTTTCTTCTGTGTCGGAAGATAAAAAAGGGGAAAACAAAAAGTTATTTGCAATGTATTTTATACAACCGCAGATTAACTTTTCGATTGGAGGATGTTATGATGATTCATATTAAGGTACCGGCGACTTCGGCAAATATGGGGCCTGGTTTTGACAGTATAGGTGTGGCACTGACATTATATAATCACATCTGGGTCGAAGAAATCGAGGAAGGACTCCAGATTGACATTAAACGAAAACAGCCTATTCCCATACCTACAGATGAGAGCAATTTGATTTATCGGACAATGTGTCATTTTTACCATGAAAAGGGTATTCCTGTTCCGGGAATTCATCTGGTGCAGGAAGATTTTATTCCCATGGTCCGTGGACTTGGCAGCAGTGCCGCTTGTATTGTGGGCGGTCTGGTTGCAGCCAATGAACTTGCAGGAAGACCTTGTGATAAAGAGGAACTTGCACAGATGGCGGCAAAATTGGAAGGACATCCGGACAATTCCAGTCCTGCAATATTTGGGAATATGGTAGTGGGCGCAATGGACGAAAAACATTTGCGACATATTTGTATGAAATTGCCCGAAGATTTGGTTTTTGCCATTATGGTACCTGATTTTCCTGTTTCCACAGAGAAATCAAGAGCGGTGCTTCCAGATGTGTATACAAGAGCCGATGTGGTATATAATGTATCCCGTGCAGCACTTCTTGTGGCATCTGTTGCAGAAGGGAATAATGAAAATTTGGCAATGGCGATGGAAGACAAAATTCACCAGCCATACCGTAAAACCTTGATTCCACATATGGATGAAATTTTTGCAAAAGCAAAAGAAGCAGGGGCTTTGGCTTGCTATTTAAGCGGTGCAGGCTCTACACTTATGGCAATGATAACAGATGAAAATGCAGAGGTGTTTCAGGAGCAGATGAGTTCCTATTTCAAGGGAATCCCCAACCATTGGGAAATAACTCTCTTAAAGCCAGACAACGAAGGCGCAACGGCAGTAAAAGAGTAAGAGGAGGAAAATAAAAATGTTAGTGGTCAGAAAATACGGCGGAAGTTCTGTGGCAGATGCAGAAAAAGTATTCCGTGTTGCAAAACAGATTTTGGAAGTACAAAAAGCAGGCAATCAGGTTATTGTGGTATTGTCTGCACAGGGCAAAACGACAGATAGCTTGATTGCAAAAGCAAAAGAAATCAATCCCAATGCAAGCCGCAGAGAAATGGATATGCTTTTATCCACAGGAGAACAGCAGTCTGTTGCCTTGATGGCAATGGCAATTCATGCACTGGGTGGCAAAGCTGTTTCTTTAAATGCGATGCAGGTAGGTATTGAAACAACAAAGACATACAGCAATGCAAGAATCCGCACAATTCACAGAGAAAGAATTGATAACGAACTGGAAAGAGGTAATGTTGTATTGGTGACAGGTTTCCAAGGTGTAAATATGCTTGGAGATATTACTACACTTGGCAGAGGTGGTTCCGATACTTCTGCAGTTGCATTGGCAGCGGCACTGCATGCAGATGTATGCGAAATTTTTACAGACGTAGATGGGGTATACACAGCGGATCCCCGGGTAGTAAAAGATGCAAGAAAATTAGATGAGATTAGTTATGATGAAATGCTGGAATTGGCTTCTCAAGGTGCAAAAGTGCTGCATTGCCGTTCCGTTGAAGTGGCAAAAAAATATAATGTTAAGCTAGTGGTGCGTTCCAGCATTACAGAGGCACCGGGGACAGTTGTGAAGGAGGATTCTAAAATGGAAAGAATGTTAATCAGTGGTGTTGCGGCAGATAAAAAGGTATCCCGTATCTCTGTTCTGGGTATTCAGGACGAGCCCGGAAAGGCATTTGAGATATTTAACCTTATGGCAGGAGAAAATGTTAGTGTAGACATTATTTTGCAGTCTACAGGACATGACGGTTTACAGGATATTTCCTTCACTATTGGGGCAGACGACTTGGATATTGCACTGAAGGCTTTGGAAGACAATAAAGAAAGATTGACTGCACAGGAAATCGCACATGACGATAATGTGGCAAAATTGTCTATAGTAGGGGCAGGTATGGCAACAAATCCCGGTGTTGCAGCATTGTTCTTTGAAGCAATGTATGACTCTGGTGTAAATATTCAGATGATTTCTACATCTGAAATTAAAATTACCGTTCTGATTTCAGAAAATGATATTGATGCAGCCATGGCAGCAGTACATGACAAATTCCAGACAGCAACAGTGAATATGAGAAAAGACTGAGAAAAATTTCTATCATAAGTGAAAGAAGAAACTTACAGACAAAGAGCGTGTCCCAAAAAGATGCGCTCTTTTTTCTTTTTGGTCCTGGCACTACTTTCTTGTCCCTTCCATATGATACAGTGTAAAGATTAAAGGAGGTATTCCTTATGAAAGAAGTTGCTTCCGCATTCTTGACGGAAACGAAATGTTCACCGCAGAAATATCCTGCTCGCCCTTATCCTATGGAAAATATGTCCTGCAATGCTTGTGTTTTGGAAGAGATTGGCCTAGCACAGGCATTTGTACCCATGCAGCCCTACGAAACACCATCTACTCCAGAACAGAGCCTTATATGTGGTACAGCATTTTCGGCACTTTCCATGCCTTATAAGTCAGGTACACATATTTTATGGAACAACAGAAAGGAAGTGAGGAAATGAATCGGGAAATGCTTTTGAATGAATTGACATCATTGGATTTTATTGCTGTAGATATGGGGTTATATTTGAACACACATCCTGATGAGGCAGAAGCCATTGCAGCCTATAATAAGGTTATTGCAGCAGCAGATGCCGTCCGCACAAAATATGAAGCGGAATTTGGTCCTCTTTGCTCTTTCCGTAGTTATGCTGAAAACCAGAAAAATTGGCAGTGGAAAAATGACCCATGGCCTTGGCAGAAGGACTTTAATTATTCTCTTGCAGGAAAGGAGTGTAAGTAAATGTGGATTTATGAAAAGAAGCTGGAATTTCCCATTAAAATCACACAGCCAGATGCTCGTCTGGCAAAGATAATGATAGAACAGTATGGTGGAGCTTATTGCAATAAGCTATCGTTATTTATCCACCATAAATAATTCTACATTATCTATGTCTTTATGGTATACAATTTTTTCTACTACAGATTGCAAGGCAAAGCGTTTGTCATCCATGCTGCTGTTTTCATTCTCTAAAATTTGGATAACAGAACGAACTTTTTCAGAAAAGGCATTATGGTCAAATGGTTTGTATTGTTGTGTACGCAAATCTTTTATTTTTGTTTCCAATTCTGTAATCTCATTTTCGATTTGCCGCTTATTGATGCGGTACTCATCTAGTGTATCTACTTCTGCCAGATAGGCTTCTTTTGCTTTTTTCAGACGTTGTTTCGCTTTTTGCAATAATTCTGTGTATAGACTGATCTCTTTGATGTTTGGTGTTTCACGATAGATATTGTAATTTTCCAATACGTTTATATCAGCTGCCACTTGTTCCAAAGCGTTTAATATAGCGGGTATCAGACGTTTGGAACTGATGCTGTGTGATATTTTGCATTGACCGTGGCTGTATCCTCCGCATTGGAATTGAAAACCACCGTGTTTATATTGGGGTCCCACAACTAATGACCGACCGCAGGAAGAACATTTTACCATAGCACTTAACCAGTGCAAGTTTTCAGTATTACTGCGTTTTTTCGGATAGTATGTCCGCTTTTCCTGTCGTTGCCGTTCTGCCACCTGTTCCCAAATTGTTTCGGAGATGATGGGCTCCCAGTTTCCTTTTCGGATAATGGTATTGGGGTTTTCAAAATCCCGTTTCATTTTTTCATTGGGTGTCCAACGGGCATATCCTTTGTATACAGGATTGTGCAGGATATATTGTATTGTGCGAACTTCAAATAAATTTCCTCGGTGTGTCCGTAATCCCAAATCGTTTAGGTGGTGTGCCAATACAAACATGGAAACACCTGCAGCATAGCGGTCAAATAAAAAACGAACTGCATTTGCTTCTTTCGGCTCTATTATGAGCGTTTTATTTTCATTGCGATAACCAAATGGAGCGGCAGTCTGCCATTCACCATTTTCAGCTTTTTTGTGCATGGTTTTTTTCACTTCTTCGGACAAGTTCAAAGAATAGTATTCTGCCATAGCTTCCAACATACTTTCATAGATAACGGCAAATTTATCGTCTTGGGGTATGGGTTCTTTTACAGAAACCACTTTCACACCATCTTTTTTTAACAGTGCTTTATACAAAACAGCATCATCTTTGGAGCGGGCGAAGCGGTCATATTTATGGACGATAATATATTGAATATGATTTGATTTTTTTCTTGCCTGCCGTATCATGTCTTGAAATGCAGGGCGGTTTTTGGCATTCCGGCCGGAAATGCCTTCATCTGTAAATATAAATTCTTTTGGGATAGACCAACCTTGTTTTTTTGCAAAGTCAAGAATTTCTTCCAGCTGGACGGCAGGGGAATAGTCTGTTTGTTCATCGGTGGATACACGCACATAGGCGGCTGCGATTATCATAAAAAGACCTCCTTCTTGGTTTTATGGTATTCAAAATGGCGGTCATATAGTATAAGATATGTGCGTTTGGTGGTAATACAAAGACCGCCTACATTAAAATAGCAATTCTATTTTCTAATGCTTCCACTTCATATTCTGCAATCATCTGTATCATGGCATCGGCATTGCCATTCTGATAGTATTCCTCAAAGCAAGCGTAATACTTACGACGGTCTGTAAATTTGATATTGATGGGCAGCATACCTGCTTTAATCAATTCCAAATTCAATATCAAGCGTCCTGTTCTGCCGTTGCCGTCAATAAACGGATGAATACCCTCGAACAATAAGTGCAGCATTCCGATTGCTTCCAGAATATGCTTTTGTTGTTTCATTTCTTCATACTGTACCATCAGTCTTTCCATTTCCACCGGTACGAGATAGGGCTGTGGTGGTGTATGTGTCGCACCCATGATACGAACAGGAAGGCGACGATATATACCACGATTTGCGGCATCATTCATCAATACCAGTGCATGAATATCTTTTATGCTACGCTCTGTCAGCGGCTCTTTTCGGTCAGCCAGTTCCATCACATAGAAGAATGCGTCTTTATGTCCGATTGCTTCCAGATGGTCCCGAAGGGGTTTCTCTGCTATGGTGATACCTTTTTGTAATATTAGGGCAGTTTCCTGCAATGTCAGAGTATTTCCCTCGATGGCATTGGAATCATAGGTGTTTTCTATCATGAATTCCTCATGCAATCGCTGTAGTTCTGCTTGGTTTAAGGGACGCATAGAACAAAGCTGGGCAGTTAAAGCATCAATTCTACTAAAGTCCATACATATCTCTCCTTTCATTGTTTTTTGGTAGTATTCTTCTATCAGTATGAAAAACCCCCTTTTTCAGTCTTTTGTAAAGTCACAATAGAGTATATTTTTTACGCATTTTTGGATATAGGTTTTTTATATTTTTTATCTTCAAGGAAAGTTTCCATTCTTTCTGTGATTTTCCCTTTATCTATATCATCTAAACGAAGATAGAGGGAAAAAGCATGAGAAGTTTCATCACCATACTGATGTTGAATTTGTTCTATAAGAGAAGTAAGTTTTTCTTCTTGTGGGATAGCAATACTATTAGATGAAGGGATTTTTATATCATCTGATTTTCCAATTAACCATGCAGGATTCACACCTAAAGCACGAGCAAAAGATTCAACAACAGGAAGTTTGATATTTTGTATTTTTCCATTTTCATACCGTTGAACAGTAGAGCGTGCAACACCTACTGCATCAGCAATATCTTGAAGGCTCATATTTCTAAGTTCATTTCGAGCATATTTTAATCGTTCTCCTAAAATTTCTAAATCCATAAATAAATCCTCCTTTTGCAAGGAATTATACTATAAAAAATTGCACAGAGCAAGCATAAATTAAAATAATTATAAAAAAAATTGCACAGTGCTATTGACAAATATGTTGCGTAATGCTACAATCGTGGTACAAAACGAAGTGTTAAAGAAGGAGGGAAGATATATGCTTAATAGTAAAAAGATAAAAGGCAGAATGGTAGAATTAGGAGTTACACAAAAAGATATTGCAAAATCAATTGGCAAAGCAGCACCAACAGTGAGCCAAAAAATCAACAATTTACGCCCAATGGATTTAGAAGAAGCAGAAAAAATTGCAGAGATTTTAAAAATTTCTACAGGAGAATTTGGAATATATTTTTTTGTGTAATTGTTGCATAATGCAATCTACAAAAGGAGGGAAAAGTATGAAATGCAGTAGAGGAGATTTGGAAGTGGCTATCGGGATTCTGGAAGGTCAGAACGAATTTGAGGATTGAAAGCTAGAAGTATTACAACAATTTAAGAAAAAGAGAGGTGTAGGTGTAGCATGAATTTAAAAACATATATCAAAATCAGCAATTCAAAGCAAATTATGGATGAGATTGAAAGAGCAGAGGAAATCTTGCAGGAATTGCATGAAATTTTACAGGGATACAGTGGTTTGGGAAAAAGGATTGAAATGGAGATTGTGCCTGCACAAGAAAATGAAACAATGCAGGCACAAGAGAAAATTAGTTGTTATTTAGAAAATCAATGATTTCTTTTTTCATACTGTTTAAAGCATAAAAAGTTTGTTTTGCCAAATCAGAAATATCTTCAATAGAAGCAGGCTCTTTACTGTTTTCAGAGAATAACATTCTCGTTTCTGATGCAAAATCTTGAAGAATTTGGTCTAAATTTCTATCTAATTTTGTTGTATCCATACACATACCTCCTTTCCTTTTATACTTGGCTGCGGCAACAGCCTGTATTTTCAGAATAGGAGGAAAGGAGTAGGAAGTCAAGAAAAAGAGCGTTCCCTTTTTATGATGAAGGAATGGATTGGGTAAGTGCAAGAGTATAGGCATTAGGGTTGAAAGCTGGAGGTATTACAACAAAAGACATGAAAAGGGGGAAAAAGCAAGATTGAATAATAGGACAAAATGTGAGTGACATACAGTGGAATAAAGGAGGCGATATATATGGGAAAAAGAAGAGGTATTCCATCATTCAGTATAAAGGTAGTGCGTGGGGATGAGATTATTCCATGGGAGGATATTCCGAGAGAAGAACAAATCGAATTATCCAAAAAGTGGAATCTTCGGGCAATGCAGGCTGTAGCACGTCGGCATGGATATATCATTGAGGAGAAAAAGCAGGAAAGCAAAACACTATAAAAGAGGGGATACCCTCTTTTCCGGAAAGGACAAGCATGGATAAAGACAAGCGATATGCAGTCTGCAAGGATTGCAGGGAGTTATGGAACATAGCCATCAATCAGGACACAAGGCATGGGTACATTTGCCCCAAATGCAGACAGAAGCGGAAGGAGAAAAAAAGGCATGGACCAAAAAGAAGCACTCAGCATCACAAGAAAGAAGCTGACGGCAGCGGAGCGGAATCTTCTTTCGGCAAGAAAGCGGAATGCCAAAAGGGAAGATATTGAGGGACTGGAAAGGAAGATTGCTTATTATACGTACATAGAAGATGTGTTGTTGGTTTTGGAAAGGTGGGCGAAGTGAGTGAAAATAAGTATAAAGGCAGCATTAGGAAATATGGTTTTTGATATGCCGGAAGAAAAAGTTGTTATACTGATGAATTTGGCATTACAGTGTGCTGTTATGCAACATACAGAAACAAGGCAGGTTGCACAAGTTCTGAAGAAACCGCCAAAAGTAAAAAAATGCATAACACCACAATCTGAAGAAGCAGATCCAGAAAAAGAACAGGTTGAGGAAGGAGAAAAATACAAAGGGATGCTTTCTATAAAATGCGAGCATTGTGGGGAAGTAGGAAATTTTTCTGCAAAGACACCCATAGACACCTATGTATGTGAACACTGTGGAAAAGAAACTGTTTTAAAAGGACTAAGCAAGATCAAATGGCTTTGTGAATGTGGGAACAACTGGGTATACAAAACTAATAGAACGAATCCAATAATCGAAATGCGTTGTATTCACTGTGATACACCAGTGGATTTAGAATACAATCCTAAGCACAAGGAATACAGAAAAATGGAATAGGGGGCAAAGTGAAGGAGGGACAAGCTATGCAGGCTAGTGATTTAGAAATCCGCAGGGCATTGAGATTGTTACATAAACAGAATAGAAGAAAGGAACGACTTGCCAAAGTCGGGAAATGTGTGTTGTGCAGTGCAGTAATGTTGTCAACTGGTTTCTTATCTTCATTATGCAGTGTCATGATTTTGGAAAATCCAAGAGGACGGCTGGTGATAGAAATGGCAGTTGTGTTTTTTGCAGTGTTGGCAGTTGGAAGAATATTTTTTGAGAAAAGAGCAGGAGGAAGATAAAAATGGAAAAATGTATCATGGTTGCAGTAAAAGGAGCAACAACGAGATTTGAGGTATTGGAAGCACTAATCAATGCACTGGCAGAGGAAATGCTGGATGGAAAAAAAGAAGGGGTAAGCAATCGAAAAATGGTGGATAAAGTAAGCAATCATTTATATGACGTAGTGGAAGAACTGGAAGCAGCAAAACAAGAGCAGGAGGGATATAAAAATGGAAAATAAAGAAACAATCAGCAGCTTTAATGCTGTGGAATTAGTGACAAAGCTTCTTGCTGTGCTTTTGGTGGAAAGCAGAAAAGAAGATGAGGATATTCGGGACATTGCCTTGGAGCTGTCACTGATGTTACATGGGGAAATGGCAGAAATCATAAAGGAAAAAGAAGGAAGGGAAGTAGGAATGCCATTTTAAAAAGGTGTGATTTAGGAAAGAAAGCAGAAAAAGCGGGAAAGGCAGGCATGACATGAAATTAAAGGATTATCAGCAAGGAAGAGCAGACGGTTTGGCATTGGCAAGGACTATTGTACAGGCAGGCGGATTGGCAGAGCTGGAAAAAGAACTTACCCTGCGGAACATCACAGGGATTCAGATGAACGGGCGTGTGACACAGCTGGAGGCATCAGGAGCGGCAGACCGTGTGCGGGAATTGGTTATGGCAACGGTACTGACAATGAGCCTTGAAGTTTTGATGGACGAGTTTGATTTTGGGAAAATGCGTCTGCGGCGGTTTGCAGAACGGTTCAATGAAAAAACAGACTGTATGGGCGGTGGTTTTGTTAATTGGAAAGACATGACAGAAGATGTGGAACAGAAAACAGGAATCAAAATCAACATTGAACTGGCGGCATCAAGGGGAGAAATTTTACTGCCCAATACCGAAGAGGACAAAGCCACAAAACAGAGCAAGCCAAAAAAAGAAGAAAAGGCGAAAACAGGGCAAAAGAACAAAGAGCCAAAACGGGAGGCAGCAAAGAAAGAAAAGGTTAGAAGATAAAAAAAGCGTCTGTCAATACCTACTTACGGGGTGGGTATTGGCAGACAAACCTTTGTAAAGAAATGCGTTTTTTTCCTCTATCATAGCACAAAAAGCGGAGAAAGTGCAAGAAAAAAAAGAAGGGAAATGGTCCCTTTTGTCTGTCCATATAGCAATTAACTTTATGTGCATATCACAGGAAAGAAATAGGAAAAGAGAAAGAGGACAAGCTATGCCAAAATACAGAAAGAAGATATGGGCAGGGGATATATACGAAGTAGAGGAATTTTACTCCCCCAGAACCGTAGGGAAAAAATACGAAAGAGGAAGGAATGAAAATATGACATCGGAAGAGCAGGAAAAGCGGAATCTGGAAATTGCCAGAAAGAATCTCACCAGAACCATCAATGCCAATTTTGGAAAAGAGGACTATTTTGTTTTATTCACTTATGACAGGGCTGTGACAGAGGAAGAAGCAAAGAAGGAAATGCAAAATTTCTTTTCCCGTTTGAAGCGGTGGCGGAAGCGGAACGGTTTTGGGGAAGTGAAATACATACAGGTGACAGAAACGGAAGGTAGAGTACACCACCATGTGATACTAAACGGTTTTGCGGGTTTTTCCATGAAAGAAGCAAGAGAGGTTTTGCAGAGTGTATGGGACAGGGGTCTGGTGAAAATCAAAAGCCTGAAGAAGAACCAGAAGGATACCAAGCTGGCAACATACATCAGCAAGGAGAACACCAGAAAGGGAACAAAGCGATGGACAAGGAGCAGAAACCTGAAAGAGCCGAAAGTCACCATTGAACAGGTGAAAGAAACAAATGGGAAAAAGGCAAAGCCGCTGCACGTTCCAAAAGGCTATGACTTATATATCAAAACAGAGGACTTCTTTCCAGAAATCGGCTGGGTGCGATATATGAAGGCAGTGAAAAAAGGCGGTATGGATTATGGGGACGACTTACGAAAGGAGGCATAAGCGGTATGGGAATTGTATGCAGCCATTGTCCTTGCAGAAATTGTGAACTGCGGACAGAGAATTGCCACAGCCGATGCAGATTATACATAGATTGGGCCGGAAATCAAAAATGGAAGAAGGAGGAGGAAAGAAAGACAAAACGTGATATGTGGGAGGCATGTAACAGACGCAGGGACGCAATTCATGCCTGCATGAAAAAGAATGGAGGGTACAAAAAGTGAACAAGGTTATTTTCATGGGACGGCTTGTAAAAGACCCTGAAATCAGATACAGCCAAGGGCCTGAGCAGATTGCCATAGGCAGATATACCCTTGCGGTGAACCGCAGGGGAAAAGACCAAGGGGCGGACTTTATTCCCTGCATTACCTTTGGGAAGTCTGCCACATTTGCGGAAAAGTATTTTCAAAAAGGGCAGATGGTGGCAGTTGTGGGAAGGTTGCAGGTGAGAAGCTGGGAGGACAAGAGCGGTAACAAAAGATGGACTACGGAAGTGGTTGTGGAAGAACAGCATTTTACAGGCGGCAAAGAAGAAGGAGGGCAGGCAAAGCCGAAAAGTGAAGGAGAAAATGCGGGCTTTTACCCTCTGCACCCCGAAGAAAACGGGGCGGCGAAGCCGTTTGCCGAAGGCAAATGCTTTGACCCCATTGATGAAAGTATAGAAGATGATGATTTGCCCTTTTGACACAGAAAGAAAGGTGATTTAATTGTTGGAAAAGAAAGCCATTGAACGGTTAAAGTTAGCTTCTGAAATGAGCCTGCAAGTCTATGAACAACCTTTGATAATCACCGTAAGCGGAGGGAAGGACAGTGATGTTTTGTTACATTTGGCTGAAAAATCGGGCATAAAATTCGAGGCACACCATAATTTGACGACAGCAGATGCCCCTGAAACGGTTTACCATATCCGCAGTACATTTGCAGCATTGGAAGAAAAGGGAATAAAATGCAGTATAAATTATCCAACGTACAAAGGGAAGGGGGTATCTATGTGGTCGTTAATACCACAAAAGCTAATACCGCCAACACGGTTAATCCGGTATTGCTGTGAAATTTTAAAAGAACAGAATGGGAAAAACCGTATGATTGCAACAGGTGTCAGATGGGCAGAAAGTACAAAAAGAAAAAATCGTGCAGTGTACGAAAAACCTCACAGAGAAAAAGAAAAGCGAATACTGATTAACGATAACAGCAATACAAGGATGTTGTTCGAAAATTGCAGACTAAAAGCAAAGCGTGTATGTAATCCTATAATTGACTGGACAGATAACGATATTTGGGACTATATCAACAGTGAAAAAATAAAAACAAATGAATTGTATCAGTGCGGATTTCAAAGAGTTGGTTGTATTGGCTGCCCATTGGCAGAAAAAAGCAAACGGGGCTTTGAATTTGCAAGATTTCCCATATATAAACAAAATTATATACGGGCATTTGACAAAATGTTGTTAGAGCGTGAAAAACGGGGAAAAGAAACAAAGTGGAAAACAGGAGAAGAAGTTTTTCGCTGGTGGGTGATGGAAGAATTTCCGAACCAAATTTCATTGGAATTATAGCAGAGGATAATTTGCCGTTTTGAGGAGGGGATAGATTATGGAGCAAAAAAAAGATGTGATTCGTCCCAGCTATTACGCAGGGCACAAAACCGAAGTGATAGAGTTTATACAGGACTGGGATTTTAATTTTTGCCTTGGAAATGTAATCAAATATATTTGCAGGGCAGGGAGAAAAGGGAACCGTTTGGAGGATTTACAAAAGGCAGCCCAGTATTTGGCATTTGAAATAGAGGCAGAAGAAAGAACAGAAAAAGGGGAAGTGGCAGCATGGACAGAACAATGACAGGGAAGCGGAGCAAGGCAGCCGGGGAAATTTTTGAGCGGATTGTTTCCGCTTCCTGTAAATATTACAGGGAACAGGGGAAGGCAATTATTGAAAAGACACCGGAACCCATGAAACCCTTGGGGAAGATGAATCAAAAAGGGCAGTTTACAGCCGTATTTACCAAACAGGCACAGCCTGACTTTAAAGGGGTTCTGCGTGGTGGTAAAACAGTGGTTTTTGAAGCCAAGCACACAGACGGGGACAGAATCGAAAAAAGCCGTCTGACGGATAACCAAGAAAATGAACTATATGCATACCACATGATGGGAGCGGAATGTTTTATACTGGTATCCTTTGGCTTTACG
The DNA here is from genome assembly GCA_020024255.1 of Anaerotignum sp. Lineage (GTDB taxonomy): Bacteria > Bacillota > Clostridia > Lachnospirales > Anaerotignaceae > Anaerotignum. The sequence goes on along the minus strand of JAHHTX010000004.1, from coordinate 19,607 downwards.
CAGTTTTGCAAAATCCCTTTTGTGGTTTGGCAGGACATGAAAGGGATTTTCGGCAGGCAGTACATGACAGAAGAAGATGCAGAGCAATTTGCCATAGCAGAAGAAGGGAATATTTTATATTTTTTGGAAAAGGAGCATGGCACATGAAAAGCGAAAGGCGAATCACGAGAATAAGAAAACAGAAGGAGAAGTTTGAAAAACTGAATCGTGAAGTAAGTCTATATCATAGGTTTGCACAAGAAGTGAGTACATATCTTTTATTTGCTGTAAAAGCATCAGGGGAGAACTTGACGATTGATTTTCAAAGAGAGGAAAATCAGCACATAGCAAAAACGGAACAAGTATGGATAAAACGAGACAAGGAAAATAATAGGATTCATTTGATTATCCATAAAATACAATAATGGTTTAGGTCAGGTGCGTTTCTGCTGCAAAAATGAAAAAAAGCAGGAGGAGGAAACATGAAAAAAGATAATATTCGAGATTATGCCACGGAAGCCTTCCGGTTTTATGCTGCTTGTGGCAGACTATCAGCGTCAGAATTAGAAAACAAAGTACGAGAGGAAATCTATAAGCAGACCAAAAAGGAATTTATGCGGAGTGGAAAGGGTGGCTATTCTGATGCAACGGCTTATGCAGTTATGGCAGCAGAAACGGCAGTGTTGGAAATGGCAGCAGAAATCAGAGATATTTTGGCAGTGGAAAAGACACTGCAATGTTTAGATAAATATCAGCGTCAGGCGGTGGAGCTAGTTTATTTCACCGAACCGGAGCGGGACATTCGGAAAGGAGAAATATCTGAGAGAGTACATCGGGCAGAATTGAAAATTCCTGCAAGTGAGAGAAATATTTACAATTGGCTAAAGAAAGCAAGAAAAATTTTTGCAGAAGAGCGAGGACTTCGGATAAGTGACAAAGTTTTGTAAAAGTTTGCAGTAGTAGGGTATAAAAATGTGATATTATGATAGTATCGAAAAAGGAGGGAGAGTAAGAAACGCTCCTTCTTATTCATAGAAAGGAAAAAAGACCGCATTAACGGTCTTTTTCTAAGTTGTCAGCACAAAGGGTATCAAGAGAAACATTTAAAGCAGAAGCGAGAAGTTTTGCAGTGGAAACTTTACAATCTCCACGCTTCTCTATATCTTCGATTGTGCGGACAGGTACAGAGCTTAAACGGCTGAGAGCAGGGACAGAAAGACCGGCTTCCAGTCTGATTGTGCGTAACTGCATAAGATGCCTCCTATTTTTTTAAAGATTTTGCAAAAGCGGCGATTGCAACCACTAATGCAATGATGCTGATAATTGTAGAAAATATTTGCATATTCTTTGCACATGGAGTATGATGAGAATAAGGGAGGGGCGGTTGCCCCAAACCCTATTTCTTAGCCAATCTATACAGGATAACTGCCGTTGCGAGGTTTATTATTGCTGTAAGTAGATTGGCTATTGTATTTATGACCTCCATGCTGTTCACCTCCTTTCTATGATTTTATTATACCACGTTATAACGTGGCTGTCAAGAAAAATAAAAGAAATATATACGAAAAAACCTGATAAAATCAATATTTGTCAGGTTTTTTCATATAAGAAAGCCGGTGATAAGAATGAAGAAATCATGTATCTATTGTGGTGGCATTCATGACAGCAAAGAAGTATGCCCAAAGAAACCACGGACACAGAAGCGGATAAAGAGGAACACAGAACAAAGTCAGTTTCGTTCCAAGTCCGTATGGACGAAAAAAAGCAGGCAAATTAAGAAAAGAGATGGGTATTTGTGCCAAATTTGCTTAAAAAATTTATATGATACAGAGCGTCAGTACAACAGTAAAGAATTAGAAGTACATCATATCGTTCCAATAAAAGAAAATGACGATTTGTGTTTGGAAGATACCAACCTGATTACACTTTGCACAAGGCATCATAAAATGGCGGACAGAGGCGAGATTCCAAGGGATTTACTACAAAGAATAGCAAGGGAACAAACAGAAAAAGAGATTTTTGATTGCTGATATATCCCCCCCAGGATAAAGTAGCCATAAAATGTATTTCTTTAAGACCACGATGCCCCTGCTGTGCATAAAATATTCCCAAAATGAAGAAAAAAGAAGGTAGGGAAGAAAATGGGCAGACCACCAAAACCATATGCAGTATTAAAAAGCGAAGGGAAAAGCCACCGAACAAAAGCAGAATTAGAGGCACGGAAGAAAGCAGAAGCGGCTTTTGCTACAGGCGAACCACTGAAAGAAAAACAAGAGGTCAAAGAAAATGTAGTTGCACACAAGGAATTTTTACGCTTGTCAAAACTACTTGTGAAAATTGGTAAAGCAGATGCCATTTATGAGAATGTTATCAACCGATATTGCCTTTTGCTTGGGGAGTGCCGTGAGATGGAGAAAATACGGGAAGAATTTTTGCAGGATCTACGGGACATGGAACAGGAGAGAGATGAGTTAGAGCCGGAAACATATTACAACATAAAGGGCAAGATGCAGAAAAATCTGGTGTCACTAGATAGGCAAGTACAGGCAAAAAGAAAAATGCTTATGGAGATTGAAAAAGAAAACATTATGACCATTTCTTCCTCCCTTCGCAATTTACCAAAAAAAGAGGAAGAACCGGCAAATCCATTGTTGGAGGCGTTAAAGGGTGGTTAAGGACAGTAAGGCTTATGCTTATGCAAAATGGTGTCTTGCACCTAATAACCGAAAAGTGGGAAGATATGTCAAAAAGCAGGCAGAGCAGTGGCTTGATATTGCAGACGGAAACAGTAGAGATGCCTTTGTGGATGAAAAAGCATATCAGACGATACAAAATTTATTGCAGCTGATGCAGCATCCGGATTTGCAATGTCCTATGTCAGAAGGTATGGAAGAATATGCATGGTTTCTTATTGTAGCAGTATTATGCACGAAAAAACGGGATGCAGCCGGCAGAAATATTCGATACTATACTACGGCAGTTTTGGAAATCTGCCGAAAAAATTTCAAGACATTCTATTCCGCTGTTATTTTCGTGTTATTGCTATTAACAGAACCGCAGTTTTCCCGTTTCTTTTCGGTTGCTCCTGATTTAAAGCTGTCAAGCGAATTAAAACTTGCTATTCGGAAAATTATCAAATGCAGCCCTGCTCTGGCAGATGAAAAAATATTCAAAATACTGCGGTCAGAAATCCGATGCCAGCTGACAGAAAGCGACTATACACCCCTTGCATATTCCGAGGACAAAATGGATGGGAAGTTAGCTAATGCTTTTCTTGCCGATGAAGCAGGAGCCATGGACAGTTATCCTGTAGAAGCCATGCGTTCCTCACAGATTACCCTGCTGAACAAGCTGGGTATTATTATCAGTACCCAATATCCCAATGATGATAATGTGATGATTGATGAAATAGACATATCCAAAAAGGTACTGGATGGATTGCTGAACGACAAAAGGCGATTTTCTCTTTTGTATGAACCGGATGACGAATTTTTACTGGAAGATCGTTGGCAAACAGAAGATTTGATTCTTTTTCAAAGCAATCCGGTGGCGGTTAAAAATGCGGATATACTGGAAAACCTGAAAACCATGAGGGCATATGCTGTTTTGTATGAGAATAAGCGAGAGAACTATTTGTGTAAGCATAACAATATTCGTTATCGTGGACTTGGTGTAGAAGGATATGTGGAAATCACAAAAGTAAGGGCTTGTAAAATTCCGAGGGATGATGGCTTTTGGAAAGGAAAACGAGTGTGGCTTGGTCTTGACCTGTCCCAAACGGATGATAATACAGCAGTAGCCATGGTAACATATGAAAATAATAAAATATACGGAAAAGTATGGGCGTTTATTCCTGGGGATAGAGTGGAAATCAAGACCAAGAAAGAAAAAGTCAATTATCGGAAAATGATAGAGGATGGTGTTTGCTTTGCCTGTGGGGAAGAAGTCATTGATTATGGTTTTGTGGAGCGGTTTATTCTATCTTTGCAGGAAACATATGGCGTTATCATAGAACAGGTAGGCTATGACAGGTATAATGCGATTTCTACGGTGCAAAAGCTGGAAGGGGACGAAAATACACCACTGGAATGTGTAGAAATCACACAGCATAGCAAAGTGCTTCATGTTCCCACGAAATTACTCAGAGAGCATATTTTGCGAAAAGATTTCTGTTATGAAGAAAATAATCTTCTGGAAATCAATTTCCAAAATGCCCGTTGTACAGAGGACACAAACTTAAATAAATATGTGAACAAAAAGAAATCGGCTGGAAAAGTGGACGAAGTAGTCGCACTGATCAATGCCGTTTTTTTAATGAATCAAGCGGTACTCTTGGCAGAAGAAAGCTGGGGGGCACAGCTTATTTAGGAGGGAAGAATGTGAGATTTTTCAAAAGAAAAGAAAACCAAGAGATACGAGCAGACCCACAAGGAACTGTTGCAGCAGAAGAAAGTCTTTTACGTGCCTTAATTGGTTCAGAAGAAGTGAACAAAAAGACTTTGTTGCAGATTCCGACTGTAAAGGGATGTATAGACAAATTATCCGGAACGGTTAGCCGTTTGCCTATTCGCCTATATCAAAAGGGGACTGATGGTGTCGTGGAAATGACAGAAGATACCAGACTGCGTTTGCTTAATTATGAGCCGGGGGATACATTAAACCGCAATGAATTTTGGCGAGCTATGTTGGAGGACTATTTCCTCGGAAAAGGTGGGTTTGCCTATATTGAAAAAGAACCGACAGGGGGAATATGCAGCCTGCGATATGTTAAAGAAGAATCAGTTTCTGTGTTATGCAATACAGATTCCATCTTTAAAGACTATGACATTATGGTGGATGGCAAGCGATATCTGCCTTTTCAATTTTTGAAAATCAGGCGAAATACCAAAGATGGAGCAGCAGGTATTCCGATGTGGGAAGAAAATCCCATGATATTCAGCGTGGCATATAATGCTATGGTTTTTGAGGAAAGGTTGACGAAAAAAGGTGGTAACAAAAAAGGATTCATTGAAGCGGAAGGAAGGCTGGAAAAAGAAGCCATAGAAAATATTAAAAGAGCATGGCGAAATCTGTATAGCAATGATACAGAAAATGTTGTGGTGTTGAATAAAGGTGCAAAATTTCATGAAAGTTCTGAATCCTCTGTCGAAATGCAGCTTAATGAAAACAAGAAAAGCAATAGTGAGGAAATCTGTCAATTATTTGGTTTTCCTTCCAGTGTGTTGAGAGGTGGTGCAACAGCGGAGGACAGAAAGGAATATTTAAACTGTGTGGTATCGTTGCTGACGGTCATAGAATCCGCATTAAACAGAGACTTGCTTCTGGAAAAGGAGAAAGGCTCTTTTTATTTTGCCTTTGACACAAGGGAAATCATCAGGGGCAGCCAGAAAGAGCGATACGAAGCCTACGAAACAGCCTTGCGGAGTAATTTCATGCAGATAGATGAAATCAGAGAACTGGAGGACTTGCCGCCTCTTGGAATTAACTGGCTGCGGATTGGTTTAAATGATGTGTTGCTGGATGTGGAAAGCGGTACAGTTTATACACCAAATACAAATAAAACAGTAGATTTGAACAATCTGAAACAAAATCCGACAAAGGGGGGAGAAGAAAATGCAGATTGAAATTCGGGCAGATAACAGCGTAAAAATTTCCGGCTATGTCAATGCAGTAGAACGGGAAAGCCGTCCTGTTATGACACCAAAAGGAAAAGTGATAGAAAAAGTGGAAAGCGGTGTTTTCAGAAGGGCATTGGAGAAAGGCGAAAACATTCCCATGACCGTAGACCATGAAGCAAGCCGCATGGTGGCACAGACATCAGATGATACCTTGATACTGCAAGAGGATGCTATCGGATTGCGAGCAGAAGCGGAAATCAAAGACGAAGAAGTGGTCACTGCTGCCAAAGCAGGGAAAATCAAAGGCTGGTCTTTTGGTATGCGGCAGGTCAAGGATTCTATAGAGGAGCGGAAGGAGCAGCTTCCACTTCGGCATATTCGGGATATGATTTTAGACCATATTACATTAGTTATTCACAAAAACCCTGTTTACAGTGCAACATCTGTGGAAGTTCGGGCGAACGGCGAGGTGGATGTGGAGGAAAGAGCCGGTGTTCCTCTGGAAATCAAAACAAAAGCGGAAGGAAAGAAACAGGACTACAGTACCTGGGAAGAACGAATACAAAAACTAAAGAATAAAAACTAAGACAATGGAGGGAATGACATATGGAATATTTGAAAAAATTACAGGAACAGAGAGCGGAAAAAGTACAGGAAATGGAAACATTGCTTTCTGCTGCAAAAACAGAAAACAGAGCCATGAGCACAGAAGAAACAGAAAAATTTGATACATTGGAACAGGAGATTGCATCCATTGATAAAACAATGCAGGCAGAGGAACGGGAAAGAGAAGCAAAAAAATTTAAGAAGAAAAAGGAAGAAACAGAACCAACAAAAGAAGAGTTGGAAGAAAGAGCCTTTGCAGAATATATTCTGGAAGAGCGGGGCGGAGAAAAGAATATGGACATGGGTAGTAATGGTGCCATTATTCCAACGACTATTTCAAGCCGTATTATCAAGGCAGTAAGAGACAGATGCCCTATTTTGGAACGTGCTACCGTCTATAACGTAAAGGGGACATTAAAAGTACCAGTATGGGGTGACAATGACAGTCATAATATCAAAGTAGCGTTCAGCGACGAATTTACAGAATTGACAGCCGATGCAGGAAAATTCACTTCCGTAGATTTGGGTGGTTTCCTTGCTGGCGCATTGTCCCTCATTGGGCAATCTGTAGAAAACAACGGTTCTTTCAGTGTGGTAGATTTTGTTGTTAGCCAAATGGCAGAGGATATTGCAACATTCTTGGAAGGGAAATTGCTGATTGGAGAATCTTCCAAAAATGGAGGGGCATTGGATACCAATACAACACTGACCGCACAGTCTGCAACTGCCATTACAGCAGATGAACTTATTGCTTTGCAAGCAAAAATCAAACAGGTTTATCAGGCAAACGCTTGCTTTACCATGCATCCGGACACTTTCCTTGCGATCAAACAGCTGAAGGATGGAAACGGCAGGTATTTGCTTCAGGACGATTTTACAGGAGAGTTTCCTTACCGTCTGCTTGGGAAACCGGTGTATCTGTCTGATAATATGCCGAAAATCTCCACAGGGAACAAGGCAATTTTGTATGGTGATTACAGTGGCTTATCTGTAAATTTCCGTGAAAATATCCAGTTGCAGGTATTGCGTGAAAAATATGCGACCCAGCACGCCATTGGGGTTGTGGCATGGATGGAATTTGACAGCCGTGTGACGGATCATCAGAAACTGGCTGTATTGAAGATGGCATAAAGGAGGCATAGCGTATGAAAGTAAAAGCCAACATCAGTTTTTGCGGCTTGGTATCTATGGCAGCAGGGCAGGAAAAAGACCTGCCCCAAGGAGAGGTGCTTGCAGATTTGTTACAGGCAGGATATGTTTCGCCTTTGGAAAAGGAACAGGCAGAAGCAGAGCCAGAAGAAGTAGAGCCAACAGAAGCAGAGCCGGCAGGAGTAGAATTGGTTAAAGCAGGAGAACCAAAAGGTAAGGGAACGAAAAAGGGCAGTGATGGTAAATGAAAATCAGCGAAGTGACTGTACAGGATATAAAGGATTTTTGCCGAATTGATGCAGAAGGAGAAGAACGGATTTTGACGGCTATGTTGGATGCCGGAAAGAAGTTTATTCTTTCGCAAACAGGTCTGACAGAAGCGGAATGTGATGAAAAAGAAGACTTGGCACTTGCTCTTTTGATGTTATGCAGCGATTTTTATGACAATCGTACTTACAGCATGGAAACAGGAAAGATTGTCAGTGTAAATCCTGCGGCAGATGCAATCATCAGTCAATATTGCATGAATATTCTTTAAAGAAGGTGGCAGCGTGAAAACACAGTCTAATGCATCGGGGAAACTGCGTCAACGGATTACCATAGAAAGGTTGACCAAAACAAAGGGAACAAACGGAGCAACAAAACGGACGTATATGCCGTTTAAAACCATATGGGCAAGTGCAAATGGTTTATATGGAAAGGAATATTGGCAGGCAAAGGAATATGGTGGAGAAGATACGGTTCAATTTGTGTTTCGTTATGCTTCTTGTAAAGATTTAAGTAAGGAATTGGACAGAATTGTTTTCCGAGATGTTGTGTATAATATCATATCCATTGATAACATCAATTTTCAGAATACATTTTGGAAAGTAAAAGCGACTGCATCTATTCCTCAAAGCGGAGTGTGAGGGGGGACGCAAATGTTAGAAAGCAATCTAGATAAACTTGGAGAAGATTTAGGGCGCATATTGAACCGATTTCCGCAAGAACGCAAGAGGTTAATGGAAAGTGCCGGAGAGAAAATGTATCAGCAGGTGGTAGAAAATGTGGATAGGAGTACAAAGGGAAAAAGGGGGAATTTACGAAAAGCGGTGACAAAAGTCATAGGCAGTAAAGGAGGCTATGCTGCTATTCGTAACAATCATCGTATTGCACCTCATGGATATCTGGTGGAAAATGGACACAGGCTGGTGCGAAAAGGGAAGGAGGTGGGCTGGGTACAGGGGAAATTCATCTATGCAAATGCAATGAACGAATTAGAAGATACATTGTTGAAACAGGCAGAGAATGTGATGGAAAAGATAGCGGGTGATTTACTTGATTAGCATAAAAGATATTATAGAGGCTTTGATTCGGGAAGTAGATCAGCTTTTTCCTTCGGCAGAACATTACATAGGAGGAATACAAGAGGGATATGCAGTTCCCTGTTTTCTGTATTTGCCAGTATACCAAAAACAGAAGCGGCGCAATTCGTTTTTGCAAGTAGCAAAAGCAGAAATACAGATGATATATTTCGGGAAAAGAGATTATGCAGGAAAAGAAGATTTTAACGAACAGGCAGAAGTGATAGAAAAGCTTTCTGCCTTTTTTGATGCTTTTTTACTGCAAGTAAAGGATAGATTTTTGACATTCAACTATCGTTTGGAAAATGCAGATGAGCATTTATCATACTTTATTACACTGGAATATATGGAAGATGCACCAATACCTAGCATAAGGAAAGATGAAGCCCAAGAAGTGGCAGAAAAGGTATATTTCAAAGAAAGGGTGAAGTAAATGGGATTGCCTAATATATTGATAGAATTTAAAAGTAAAGCATCTACAGCCATAAAACGAGGGGACAGAGGCGTTGTGGCAGTTATGATCATTGAATCATCAGGGCATGGGGTAACAAAAATTGAAGATATTACACAAATTCCGGAGGGATTGACAGCTGAAAACAAAGCCTATGTAGAGCGCACTTTTTTAGGGGGAATGGGACCTGTGAAATATGTGCAGCTAATAAAAACGGATACTGTGGCAAATGGCCTAAAGGTACTTGAAACAGTTAAATTTGATTACTTGGCTGCACCACCAGAAGTTTCGTCAGAAGATGCTACATCAATCGCAACGTTTATAAAAGCTATGCGAGATAACAAAAATATCCGTGTAAAAGCGGTATTACCTAATACAAAAGGTGACCATGAAGGCATCATCAATTTTACCACGGAAGATATTGCAGTTCGTGAAAAGACTTATACAGCGGCAGAATATTGTTCTCGTATTGCCGGACTTTTGGCAGGCACGCCTTTGCAAATCAGTGCAACATACTATGTTTTACCAGAGGTAGATGATGTACCAAAGTTTACGAAATCAGAACTGGATGCCAAAATCAACAGCGGGGAATTTGTGATTTTCCATGATGGGAAGAAAGTGAAGGTAGCAAGGGCAGTAAACAGCTTACAAACCATAGGACAGACAAAGAGTGAGGACTATAAGGCAATCAAGATTGTAGATATTATGGACTTGATTTATACGGACATCAAGACAACCTGCGAAGATAATTATATTGGGAAGTATGCCAACAACTATGACAATAAGTGCTTGTTGATTGTATCTATTCAAGCCTATTTGGAGGCATTGTATCAAGAGGCACTCCTTGACAAAAATATTGTGACCGGTATCGACATAGAAGCACAGAGTAATTATTTGAAGTCAAGAGGCATTCCTATTGGTGATATGACAGAAAAGGACATCAAAGAAGCGAATACACAAAGCTATGTTTTTTTGAAGGCCAGCTATCGTATTTTGAATGCCATTGAGGATATTTCCATTAAATTTTATATTTAGAAAGGAGGCAAAGCTATGAATATTGCATATGAGGATAAACGAGCCATAAACGGTACTTATGGTATGGTATTTCTGGAAGGAGAAGTGGTTAGGGAAGCCACGGCATTGAAAGCTGAAATTGAGCTCAAGTTTTTGGATGTACCTATGTGTGGTGACTTGATGGACCACCAAAAGGTTAGTGGTATGGCAGGAAACGGCAGTATTACCATGACCAAAGTAAACAGCCGTATGATACTACTGCTGTCCAAGCACTTAAAAGAAGGGCGAATGCCGTCATTTACCATTGTCAGCAAACTGGCAGATCCGGACGCTTTTGGTGCAGAACGGATTGTTTTAAAAAATTGTAAATTTTCCAGTTTAACATTGGCCGACTGGGCAGATAACAAAATTGGGGAAACAACACAGCCATTTACTTTTACAGATTGGGATTTATTGGATACGATTGATACAAGCTTTCAATAAGGAGGAAAGATACGATGGGAATTTTGGAAAGATTACTGGAAACCGATATGGAAAAATTACAAGAACGGGAAAAGAAGGTTTTTGAGGTAAAACGGCTTACCAAAATTTTGGGAGAGCCGTTTTTTCTGGAGTTGCATCCACTGGCACAAGAGCAGATAAATCATATTGCTGAGATTAGTAAGACTGTAGATAATATGCAAAACAATACAGTACTTGAAGGGGCACTTTTGGAAGGAAAACGTTTAAATTATGATAAACTTCTTCAAAGATTCAAAGTGGTTTCAGCAGAAGAATTGATTAAGAAATTGTTTTTACCGGGGGAAATTTACGAGGTATATAAACAAATCAACAAAATGTCCGGTTATGATGAAGATACTGTACAGGAAGTAAAAAACTGATAAGGACGGGAGATGCTCGTGCTTTTGTCATGTATATGGCATGGCGGAAGCATGGTATCTTGCCGTCTAAAATTTACAGCTTGCGTGATGAAGAAATTTTAATACTGCTTGCCTTTATTGAAATGGAATATGAAAGCCGTTGACTGATGTTGCATAATGTGATATTATGCGAAAAAAGGGAGGCGGTAGTATTGAAAAAAGGAATTTGTATGATTTTATGTGTCTTATTATCAATAGGGATAACGGCTTGCAGCGGAGGCACGAAGGAAGTCACAGACAAAGAAATCACAATACAACTCGATGAAAAAGAGCGGACTGGCACATATACAGGGCAGCTGGTAGATGGTGTGCCAAATGGAAAAGGAAAATTTGAAAGTATAAATGCACAAAATGTCAAGTGGACCTATGAAGGAAATTTTGAAAATGGAACTTTTAACGGACAAGGCAAGACTACATGGGAAGATGGAACTGTTGAAGCAGGAAAGTACAAAAATGGAGTTTGGGAGATATCTCTTGTAAATCTCTTGGAAACTGCTGCAGCTATGCCGGAAAAAGATAGGGAATATGTGGATATTTTTACAGTTTCATTGGATTTTATGCGTGAACACGAAAATTATTTTCCAGCAAATGGTTTCGATGTAATCCAAGGCGAGGTAAATGAAGGTGTTTCGTATAAAATGTTAACAAAAGAAATAGAGAAATATGAAGGAAAAATTTTGAAGTTGGATAGTTTAACTACAGCAAATATTACCAGTACATCTGAAGGTGAAGACAAATATACTTATATTTTAGCTTTGGATGATAATCTCAATGCGTATGAATTTTTAATGATGGGTGAATTGCAAAATATTTATAATGGAGATACCTTACCAACGTTGTATGCAATGCCTGTTGGTTTTCACAGTTTTGAAAATGTAGGTGGTGGCTATACCAATACTGTTATGTTTGCAATAAGTTATCATGAATAATACAGTACAAGAAAGCACTCTGAAAAGGGGTGCTTTTTTCATGGGAAAAGGAGGTGAAACACATGGGAAGTAAAAACCTTAGCATTGTTTTCAAAGCACATGACAGAATGACGGAAAGTATGAAAAAAATGCAGGGTGGTGTCAGAGATTTATCTCAGCAGGTTGCAGAGTACCGAAAATTGCAAGAACGTGTATTTGAAAAGAAAGCAGCTGTCAAAATTGACATTATACAGGCAAAACAATCTCTAAAGGAATTGGAAAAAGCAGTGAAGCATGAAGCGATAGGAGCGGAAGAGGCATATAAAAAGAAACAGATACAGCTTGACCAATTAGTCAGAGAACATGACCGTTTAATACAGGCAGCAAAAGAAGCAAAGAAAATAGAAAATGAACTTGCAAGGGAAACCAGCCGCAGAAGTAATGCACAAGCCGTACGTTCGCCCATTCAAGGGGGAAGTCTTCGAGAGGGGTTGGCAACAGCAGGATTAGGCAATATGATAGGTGCTGCCACACAAAATTTTGGAAATGTTATGGCAACCAGTATGTTTGGCAGCCAGACCGGTCATGCTGTTGGTGCTGTTGGCGGTGGTTTGGTGCAGGGTGCAGCTATGGGGAGTATTGCAGGTCCCGTAGGAGCGGCAGTAGGCGCTGCTGTTGGTGGATTGACAGGTGCAATCAATGCACTGGCAGAAAAACAAAATATGAAAGATGATTTGCTTCGAGATGAAGTGAAAACTTTGCATGGAGAAACGATTGCGGATATGCAAGGAAAAGTGGAACGAGGCAGTTCTCTTGCGGCTGAAAGAGAACTGATGAAGCAAAACTATATGTCTATGACCAGTGATGATACAGGAAAACAGCTATATGAAAACATTAAAAAATATGGTGATACAACACCCTATGATACCTCTGTAATGCTTGAGAAAGGGAGGGAAATGCTTGTATATGGTGTAGAAAAAGAAAATCTGATGGAAATGATTGAATATATTGGAGATGTTGCTATGGGAAAGGTAGAAAATTTTTCGGGGATTTCCTATGCGGTTGCACAGACTATAAATAGTAAAACATTGACTGGGCAAGATAGGCGGCAAATGGTTGGTTGGGGTTTTGACCCTTTGGAATATATTGCCATAAACACAGGAAAATCATTTTCAGAAGTGAAAGATATGATGAGTGAGGGGAAAATTAGTGATGTTATGGTTGTAGATGCACTAAAAACAGCAACAGGAGAAGGAGGAAAATTTCACAATGCTGTTAATGCCACAAAAGATACATTTATAGGGATGTTGGGGCAACTTGAAAGTGCCAAAAAGGAGATGGAGATAGCAGCAGGGAATGCCTACAACGAAACTTTAAAAAAAGGCATGACAAAGCAAGTAGAGTTTTATACAGGAGAGGAAGGAGATAAATTAAAGGAAGCATATAGTATGATTGGTGAATATGAAGCGGAAATGGAAAACCAACACCAAGAAAAAATGATGGCTGCACTCCAGCAGGCATCGGAAACAATTCGCAGCAAAAAACTGGAAGGTATCGAAGCGCAAAAAGTAATGTGGGAGGCTTATACAGATGCAGAGATTGCCTATAAAAACAGCGAAGAAATGCAAAAGAAGCTGAAAGCAGAACGGGACATTGTATCAAGCATTCGCAGCAGTTTAGTAGAAAACGGGGATTATTTAGAATTTGGCAGAGCCATGGGAAATGAGTTTTCCAAAGGGTATACCAGCACAAGGATGGAAAATGCAATTGCTGATACAAAAAGTAAAGGTGGGGGCAGTTTTATATCAGGGCTCTTAAAAAGAAATTATGAACATAATGGTTCAAAAGGCGGTTTTCATGCTACAGGATTGCCACGTGTTCCCTATGACAATTATCCGGCACTTTTACATGAGGGAGAACGAGTTTTGACAAGAGCCGAAGTGAATACAAAAGGCAGTCAAGGAAACGGCGTAAATATCGGGAAATTGGCAGACAGCATTGTGGTACGAGAAGATGCGGATATACAAAAGATAGCATCTGCGTTGGTTATGGAACTGCAAAAAGCTTCAGAAACATATGGAGGTTAGCTTTATGTTTGAATTTTGGCTGAAAAATGAAAAGGAAGGGGTTTCTCTTCTTCTGCCTGTTACACCGGAGGGATATGAAACGGAAGTAGGCATTGATATTGAAACAGTACGGGCAACGGAGATTGGAGATTTAAATTTAACAGGTCATCGCAAGCCGGAAAGTATTGTGCTGGAAGGCTTTTTTACCACAAAAGAATACGATTTCCGAAACCGTGTGACCGTACCTGTTCAGACAGCTATGGACTACGTTCGTCTTTTGGTAAGATGGTGCAAGGAAAAGGCCCTTGTACGGCTTGTGATTGCCGATGAGGAAGGAGCAAAGATAAATGCAGTCTTTCATATTGAATCCATTAAATACGGGCAGAAAAAGGAAGATAACGGCGATATTACATATACTTTGCATTTACGGGAGCATACACCAATGCAGACGGCTATAGTACAGAAAAATGATAAGACCGGAAACGGTACAAGGCCAAAGGGAGAAACAAAGAAACCAAAAGAGTACGTAGTGAAAAAAGGGGACTGTTTATACAACATTGCAAGAAAGGTATATGGAAATCCCAATCAATGGCGAAAAATTTACGAAGCAAATAAAGGGGTGATTGGAAAAAATCCTAACTTGATTTTTCCGGGGCAGAAATACAGAATACCATAGGAGATGTGACAATGCGGATGTTTTTACGAAGTAAAGAAGGAGAACGTGAGATTACGGGAGTTGTAACCAGTGTAACTTTGCGGGGAGAATATCGCAGCTGCTGTCGTAGTTTGGATTTTGGCATTGTTCATTCTTCCGCAGACAAAAGGACATGGGTCGTAGAAATTCATGTAGGTGATCAGATACGCATGATAGAAAAAGATAAGGTTTTGTTTCATGGTGTTGTTTGGACAAAAAACAAACGGACAGATGGCAATGAAATAGACTTTACCTGTAACGATTTTGGCATTTATTTAAAGAAAAATAAGGGAAGTTATGTTTTTTCCAAAATGACACCGGAAGCCATTGTAAAAAAGGTTTGCGGTGATTTTGGAATCCAAACCGGAAAGATTGCAAGCACCGGAAAAGCAATTAAGAGAAATTTTCTTGGTGTCAATCTATATGATATCATCATGACTGCCTATACTGTAGCCAATGACAAAAAATATTTTTGTGAGTTTCAAGGAGAAAAGCTAATGGTATTGGAAAAGGGTGTGGAGGAATGTACACCCTTAGAAAGCGGCATCAATCTTTTGACTGCCAATGTATCAGAAACACTAAATGCAATGATAAACCGTGTCCGTGTATACAACAAAGAAGATAAGCTGATAAGAGAGTTCCAAAATGAAGAGGACAGCAAAAAATATGGCTATATGACAGAGATTATGCGTGTAACCGATAACAAAGAGGATTTCACCCAAAAAGCCAAGAAACTGCTGCATAGACTGGACAGGAAAATTACAGTTACCAATTTAGGAGATGTGACATACAAAACAGGCAGAAAAGTGAGGGTAAAAGAGCCTTATACAGGACTTGTGGGTATTTTCTATATTGACGAGGACAGCCACAACTGGAAAAACGGCATTTACACCAACCGTCTGGTATTGAATTTTGAAAATATGATGGATGAAAAGGAGAGTGGGAACGATGGCAAAAAATGATGAAAACCCATATGGCAGCCTAATTGGCATGATGCGAAAGGAAGGAGCGGCAGACAACCCCGTTCCTTTTTTAATTGGTACTGTAGAAACTGTTGTACCTTTGGCTGTACGGGTCGGGGATATTGTTGTGGAACGAGAGGATTTGAAAATCAATTCCTTTTTGCTGAAAGGATACGAAAGACGGTGGAGCTTGGCAATCACCAATGCAGAAGGAGAAACGCAGGCTACAAGTGGTGGCGGACATTATGAAGCGTTTTCCTCTCATACACATATGCAGAATACCATTGGCATACCAGACGGCACATATACCACATTGGATGATTTTGTTGTTGGAGAAGAACTATTACTTCTTATGCGACAAGACCAGCAGCAGTTTATTGTCGTATGCAAATTGAAGTAGGAGGGAGGCTATGGGACAGCTATTTCCGTTTTTTGGAGATCATGTGCAAGAAGATACAGTGGAGGAACTGCCGTTGTATAAAGAGGTCGCTTGGGACTTTATCCATAATATTCCCTTATTAAAAAACGGAGATTATGATATTGTAACAGGCAACCTTGCCATTGAGACATGGGCCTATAAGGCATTAAAAACAGTACGGTACAGGTGGGAAATATATAGCACTGATTTTGGCAGCGAGATAGACAACCTGATTGGGGAAAGCTATACGCCAAATCTTACCAAGGCAGAATGTGTGCGGTATATTGAGGAAGCGCTTCTCATCAACCCCTATATTCGCAGTATATCCAATGTGCAGGTGGGTTTTGAAAAAGGATTTTTAACTGTGGTGGGGGATATGGAAACGGTATATGGGAAAACGGCATTGGAGGTGTGGGTGTGAATGTATGAGGACAGGATATATGAAAATATAAAAAAGGATATTTTGGAACAGGTCAGCATGACAGATAAAAGAGAAGGTTCTTTTGTTCATGATATGATTAGTCCGGTATCCTACGAATTGGAAGCGGTTTATGCACAATTTGAAAAAATGCTTGGCATTATGTTTCTGGATACTTCTGCAGGAGAGTATATAGACAAACGTGGCGCTGAATATGGCATTTATCGTAAAGAAGGACAATATGCCAAAGGTCAATGTACATTTATGGGGGAGCAGGGCACAAAGATTAAAACAGGAACATTGTGCAGTACAGAAAGCGGAATTATTTTTGCAGTTACCAAAGAAGGGGCGATTGCAGAAAGTGGGAGTGTTACACTGCCTATACAAGCACAGGAAACAGGGGACAAGTACAATGTTTTGGCAAAACAAATCAATCGACTGCCTACAGAGATTTTTGGTGTGTCAGAGGTTTTTAATGCGGAAAATATTCTTGGCGGCACAGAGCGGGAAACAGATGAGGAACTTGTGGAGCGTATTCTTTTGCACTTACGGCTTCCGGCCACTAGCGGAAATAAATATCATTATCGTTTATGGGCAATGGAAGTAGAGGGTGTGGGGGATGCTCGTGTATTTCCTTTGGATAACGGTGCAGGGACTGTGACAGTTATGCCCATTACCGCAAACGGGAGAAGCCCCGGGGAAGAAATTCTGCAAAAGGTGCGTATACACATTGAAGAAGAACGTCCAATTGGTGCCACGGTAACTGTGCAAGCACCGACAGAGGTTTTCCTGAATATCCAAGCCAGTTTACAGATTGCACCTTCTACAACGCTTGCAGAAGTAAAAAAACGCTATGCGAATCGATTTCAAGAGTATATACGAGAAAGTGTATTTCATTTGGACGCAGTAGATTATTACAAATGTTTGTCTATGTTCTATGAAATAGAAGGTGTGGTATCTGTGAAAACATTTCTTTTAAATGGCAAGACAGATGCTGTGGTGATTGGCAAAAAAGAAATACAGGTTGCCGGAAATATGGATATACAAGAGGTGGTTTCATGAATCTAATTTATCTCTTGCCGGATGATTACAGAAAAAGTGTGGCTGTAGTGGAATTGCAAAGTGCCATTGAACAAGCAGGAACAGCAGCGGAATTGGCTGTGGAAGATGTAATGGCACAGCTTTTTTTGGATACGGCAACATGGGGATTGACATATTGGGAAAAAATGTATGGCATTGAAGGTGACGTGAAAAAATCCTATGAAATTCGCCGGTCGGTAGTACGGGCGAAAATGCGTGGCGTTGGTACAACTACAGTGGAAATGATGAAAAATGTGGCGGAAAGTTTTGTCAACGGAGAAGTGGAGGTTATAGAGGAAAACCATCTGTACCAGTTTCAAATTAAAATGCTTTCTGTAATTGGAATACCACCAAATATGGAAGATTTGAAACAAGCCATTGAAGAAATCAAACCGGCTCACTTGGGATATGGGATTGTGATTAAATACAATACATGGGGCATGGTGAAAGATAAGCCGATGACATGGGGAGATGCAAAAAAACGGACATGGCAGGCATTGAAGGAGGTGGCGTTGTGATATGCCAGATTTAACAACAACATATAAACTAAAAAAACCCAAGTATAACGAATATGCAGACATTGCAATCATCAATGAGGATTTAGATATAATTGACGGAATTTTGGAGGAAATTGCAGGAAGGAAGGTGGAGATTCCTCCTGACTTTGACAATCCTCTTAGCTGGGTGGGCTGTACCCGATTGACAGAAGATAAGGGGAATGGCAGCTACATAGAAAAGATTGTGACCACGGCAGGAAATAAGCTGAAAGCCCAAAGAGTGACCACAAGAAATGGGGAGAATGATATGACAGAGGCATATACCTTTTATGGAGAAGATGGAAGAACGGTACAGGCATCTTATACAGTGCGCACCACAAAAGACAGTAGCGGCGCAGTGTGGAGAGAAGCTATAGAGGAGGTGCAGGCATGAGTTTGAAAGACTTTTTATTATTTTTGGGGCAGTCGGATGACGGAAAAGAAAAACCGACAGTTTTTGGAAAATTGGCAAAGATACTAGACAGCTTTAATTCCAGCATAGGAACAGGTGGTGATTCCAGTAATCATACAGTTCTTGGAAAATTGGATATCATTCTTACAAACACAAAAAAAACACTGGAGCTAAACGCTTCGGAACTAAAATATAAAGTTTTAGAAGTTTTTATACCGCCTCTAAATGGACCTGGAAAGATTGAAACGTTAACGTTTGATTTTGGCAAAAAAGTGAAGTTAGTAAAATTTGGTATTGTATCTGGAAAGCCATTGGCTAGTGGTGCGACTGTAAATTCCAACACAAGAGTTGAGATTACTACAGGTATTGATGGTATGACTAAAACCAGACAAGTAAACATCAGAGTTTATATATACGACCAATATAAAAGAAATTTTTGGGGTCACTATTTTACGCTAAATACTTTGCTTGAGTATGAATTGATACCTTATTTGGGTTCAGTTGGTTCCCCTGATGGACTTGCAAGCTTTAAAGAACCTGCTGTTGGACAACCTTCTAGTTACCCTACGATGGAGAATTTATATTGTCCATTAGTAGATAAATTCATTGCAAAAATAGATACCAGAAATATAGCTACCGACAGTTATAACAACCATAGTACAACAGGTCAGAAACTTAAATATTATGTATATTATTTGGAATAAGGTGGTGGATTCATTGTTATTACATCTTGGTTTGAATAAAGAAATTGTTTCATATTGTAATGACTTTTCAGAGGAAGAATCAAAAACGCTAATAGAACAGGGGCTTGCCGTAATATATGAAGGAGAATTTAACTTCTTTATGGGTGAGCCTAGGGCAGGGTTTGTAACAAAATACTATTATGATGAGGAAAAGAAAAATATCCGCATTGACTATGAACCTAAACCAGAAGAAGAAATATATATTGACCCATATGAGGCAAAATTGGATTATCTGATCATGATGCAGGAAGGAGAGAATGTATGAGTACATTACAAAAAGTACAAGCTTA
>JAHHTX010000038.1 GCA_020024255.1 Anaerotignum sp. | reverse complement strand
GCGGATTCCATTTGGGAAACCCTTCGTTTCCCAAGCCCTTCCGCATTTTCGAAAAGGGGTAAAAACTACTTTTTCGACAGTCTGAAACACAAGACAGAGGCGCTGTCTTGTGTTTTTTTGCTATTTTTTATTTCTGTAAAAGGGCAATACCTTCTTTGATTCTTCTCAGACTTTCTTCTTTGCCCAAAATATCTGCCAGTTCCATTGCGCCACCGGGGGAAGTGGGTTCGCCGGAAAGAGCGGTACGCACGGGCCACAAAAGCTGACCGTTTTTGATTTCCAACTCTTTGACTAAATCCATCAGGGCATCGTGGATACTGTCTGTATTCCAGTTTTCTAGTTTTTCCAATACGGGAAGAGC
Organism: Anaerotignum sp.; assembly: GCA_020024255.1. GTDB lineage: Bacteria > Bacillota > Clostridia > Lachnospirales > Anaerotignaceae > Anaerotignum. The sequence goes on along the minus strand of JAHHTX010000038.1, from coordinate 17,484 downwards.
TGCTTCCAAGGAGGAGAGGGCAATTTCCTCATTGGTTTTCATTTTCTTGTGGGTATATAACTCTGTGCTGTATGCAGGCAGTTCCTTGAAGAAAGCGACAAGTGCAGGAATGTCGTTTAGTGTTTCCAAACGTTTCTGCAAAAGCACGGCAATTTTTTTTAGGTCCAAATCTGTGCCGTCTAAGGCTTCCTTTAGTTTGGGTTCTGCCAAAGCATAAAATTTGTCGAAATCCATTGCTTTCATGTATTCACTGTTCATCCAAGTGAGTTTTTTAATATCAAAAATAGAAGGGGATTTACTGAGTCCTTCCATCGTAAACTGTTCTTCCAGTTCCTTTAAGCTGAAAATTTCTGTTGTGCCACCGGGACTCCAACCCAGAAGGGCAATGTAGTTGACGATGGCTTCCACCAGATAGCCTTCATTCAGCAAATCTTCAAAAGACTTGTCGCCGTGGCGTTTGGACAATTTGTGGTGTGCGTCACGCATAACCGCAGGTAAATGCACATAGGTGGGTGCTTCCCAGCCGAAGGCTTCATAAAGCAGATTGTATTTTGGTGTGGAGGAAAGATATTCGCTGCCACGAACAACATGGGTAATCTGCATAAGATGGTCGTCTATTACATTGGCAAAATTATAGGTGGGAAAACCATCTGCTTTCATGAGAATTTGGTCGTCCAGTTCCGCATTATTCACCGTAATTTCACCATATACAACATCTGTAAAGCTGGTTGTGCCGGTGTCAGGCATTTTCTGGCGAATGACATAGGGCATACCTGCATTCAGATTTGCCTGCACTTGCTCAGGGGAGAGGGAAAGACAGTGTCTGTCATACTTTGCAAAAGCAGCACCTTCTTCGTTTGTTTCTTTTATGGATTCCAGACGTTCTTTGGTGCAGAAGCAGTAGTATGCTTTTCCCTTTTCAATAAGTTCTTTGGCATAGTCCATGTATATTCCCATACGTTGGCTCTGGATATAAGGTCCAAAATCACCGCCGATGTCGGGGCCTTCATCATAATGCAGCCCTGTCATTTCCATTGTGCGGTAAATAAGGTCTGTTGCACCTTCCACCAGTCTGCCTTGGTCAGTGTCCTCAATACGCAGAATAAATTTTCCGCCTTGGGATTTTGCAATGAGGTATTCATAAAGAGCCGTTCTTAAATTCCCGATGTGCATATACCCTGTGGGGCTTGGTGCAAATCTGGTTCTGACTTCCATGTTCATCTTCCTTTCTTTTTAAAAGCCGTCTGTTGGCTTGTTGTTATCGTCCTTTTAGTTTAAACAAAAACCGATGTGCTGTAAAGGGATTTTGTCGAATTTTCCTGCAAAAGCCTGTTAGACTTGTGTTTCTTGCGGCTATAGGCTATAATACCTTGTATCAAATTGATCAGAAAGGACAACTGCATATGACATTAGACAGAGAAACATTAAAAAAACTCAGGCGACTCATTGTATTTACATTGGTGGTATTCATTCTTCTTTGGCGCATTGATGCCTTGATGCTTGCAGTAAAATTTGTAGGTGGCATACTTTCTCCGTTCTTTATCGGAGCGGCAATCGCCTTTATATTGAGTGTACCCATGACACGCATTGAAAAAACACTCCAAAAGCTGAAACGGGATAATGTATCGGAGCAGACACGGAAAAAGCAGGCAGGTTTTCTGCGTCCCATCAGTTTAATTCTCACATTGCTTTTTGTGATAGCTATTGTTGCGGTAGCGGTTTTGGTGGTTTTTCCCGAACTTGGCAGAACCATATCCGGTCTTGGCAGAACGATACAGTCCAATTTGCCGAAGCTAGCTGCATACCTGAACAGCGTTTTTGAAAATAACGCAGAGATTTCCTATTGGCTTGGCAGTCTGGATTTTAACTGGAATAGCATATTGCAGCAGAGCATTTCCTTTTTCCGTAAAGGGGCAAATGTTATTCTTGGGTCGGCATTTTCCGTTGCCCAAAGCGTATTCAGTGGCTTGACCACATTCTTAATCGGCTTTGTTTTTGCCTGTTATATTCTGGTACAGAAGGAAAAACTGGCAGAGCAATGCCGCAAGATTCTTTTTGCCTACTTAAAAAAGGAACGGGCAGAACATATTTTAGAGGTGTGTGCCTTGACCCATAAGACATTTGCCAATTTCCTCACAGGGCAGTGTACGGAAGCTGTTATATTGGGGGCAATGTTCTTTGCAGCCATGAGCATTTTTCGTTTTCCCTATGCCCTTTTGGTCGGTGTACTCATTGCAGTAACAGCACTGATTCCCATTTTTGGGGCATTTATCGGCTGTGTAGTGGCAGCATTCCTGATTTTGATGGTAAACCCTTGGCAGGCACTTGGCTTCATTGTATTGTTCCTTGTCTTGCAACAGGTAGAGGGGAATTTCATTTATCCCCATGTGGTAGGCGGCTCTGTGGGACTGCCCTCTATTTGGGTATTGGTTGCCGTGACATTGGGCGGTAGTCTGATGGGGATTGTGGGTATGCTTATCTTCATTCCGACACTTTCTGTGTTGTATACGCTTTTGCGGCGAGATGTTTATGCACGTTTGGCAAAGAAGGAAAAAGAGCAGACGTAAAGGAAAAGGGATTTTATTAAATAGAAAGACGTATTTCTCAAAAATGAACTGCACCCCATTTGTTGTACGGTAATACAGTATAACAAATGGGGTGATTTTTATGTCAAATGAGGTACAAAAAAGGATATATCGGAGTTTTAAAACCCGTTGTTGAAACAATGTGCAGCGAGAATCTCAGATGCAGAGAAACGGCTCGTCGGTTTGGGATAAAAAAACACGACACAATCAAAAAATGAGAATGAATTTATCTGGAAGAAGAATCGGAAGGATTGGCAGTGGAGCGTCGTGGTGGAGGGGTACAATAAAGGGCTTGCTGTCTGCACAGACAACAAGCCCTTCTGGATTTCAGAATAATTTTCAATTAAAAATATTGTCTGCCTTTTCGGGTTCACTTCAGATTGCATTGTCCTGCTCTTTATCCGAAAAAATCTCCAGACTTCGCTGTAAAATTCCGTGCATAGCCGCAATAGCTGCACCATAATTCAATATGGGTACGCCATATTCCTTTGCTTTCTCCATACGGTATCCCATTTCCTTTTCCCCAAGCATACAGCCACCGCAGTGAATGACCACGGCATATTCCTGCAAAGTTTTCGGAAATGTGCCACCTGATGTAAAATCGTATTGCAATCTCTTTCCCGAAAATTCTGTGAGCCATTTGGGTATCTTTTCCGTACCGATGTCCCCGCACTGTCTATGATGGGTACAACCCTCGGAAATCAGCACCTTATCCCCGTCCTGCAAATGGGACAAGGCTGCCGAAGACTTCACCAATGCAGAAAGTTCCCCTTTGTATCTTGCAAAAAGAATGGAAAAAGAGGTGAGGGGAACTTCCCTTGGCACAATGGCTGAAACCTGACCAAAAGCCTGTGAGTCCGTAATTACCAACTTTGGCGGATCCTTTAGTGCAGCAAGGGTGGCTGCCAATGTTTCCGGTTGACAGGAAACAGCCATACAACCTGCCTCCAAAATATCCCGAATGGTCTGCTGCTGGGGCAAAATCAGCCTACCCTTTGGAGCAGACGCATCAATCGGCATAACCAGAACCACCATATCCCCTTTGTGCAGCAAATCTGCAACAATTTGTTTTTTCTTTTCCTGCCCCTTGCCCAAATCACCAATTTTTTGTTTGAGCAGAGAGATGCCCTCCCCTGTTTTGGTGCTGACAGAAATCTCTCCTTCCTTTGGCACAATAGGCTTATCCAAAAGGTCTGTCTTATTCCAGACAAGAAGATGGGGCAATTTCCGCTCTTGAAAAAAGGTCAGCAGCTCTTCATCGGCGGGAGAAAGACCAAGAGAAGCATCTGCCACCAAAAGGGCAATGTTCGTCTTTGCCAATATCTCTCTTGCCTTTTCCATACGCAAAACGCCCAGTTCTCCTGTATCGTCAAGCCCTGGCGTGTCCACCAAAAGGACAGGCCCCAAAGGCAAAAGCTCCATAGCCTTTTTCACCGGATCTGTGGTAGTGCCTTTGACAGGGGAAACCACCGCCACCTCCTGTCCCGTCAGGCTGTTCATCAAACTGGATTTTCCTGCATTTCGCATACCAAAAAGACCAATTTGTATCCGTTCTCCTTGGGGGGTACTTTGTAAACTCATGACAATCCTCCTTTTCCCTTAGAAACGGAAATCCCTATGGTTGGAGCTGCGAATATCCGCCAAATGTTCTTCTGTAATCTTGCGGACTTTTTCGTTCGGGATTTTTTCCAGTTCCTTTGCAATGAGGGCATCGCCCAATGCCTTGGTTTCGGGTGTTGCATAATCTTCCAAATATTCCGAAAGGGTCATGAGTGCATTGGGGTGACAGCAGTTCAAAATCTGACCAGACTTGCAAAGGCTCATAAAACGGTCGCCGGTACGTCCCAGTCGATAGCAAGCGGTACAGAAGGAAGGAATATGGTCATTTTCCATCAGCCATGCCACGACTTCATCTAATGTACGTTGGTCGGATACATCAAACTGCTCGGAATCGTGAGGGCGTTCTTCCTCCTCATAGCCGCCTACGGAAGTACGGGAGGCACCACTTGCCTGAGAAATGCCAAGACGAAGAAGTTTTGTTCGAACTTCCTCTGATTCTCTGGTGGAAATAATCATTCCTGTATAGGGAACGGCAATACGGATACATGCTGTAATTTTTGCAAAAATCTCATCGTCAATGCCATTATCAAAGGCATCGGGGTCAATATCATCTGCTTTTTTCAGACGGGGGACACTGATGGTGTGTGGCCCTACACCGTGAACTGCCTCCAAATGTTCTGCATGCATAAGCAGACCCGCAAATTCATATTTATATTTTTCCAGTCCAAAGAGTACACCCAGTCCTACATCGTCAATACCGCCTTCCATGGCACGGTCCATGGCTTCTGTATGGTAGGCATAGTCATGTTTCGGCCCTGTGGGATGCAACTTTTCATAGCTTTCTTTGTCATAGGTTTCCTGAAAGAGAATGTATGTCCCAATGCCGGCATCTTTCAATTTTCTATAATTTTCTACTGTTGTTGCCGCAATATTGACATTCACACGGCGAATATCCCCATTTTTGTGGTGGACACTGTAAATGGTCTTGATACTGTCCAATACATACTCGATGGGGTTGTTGACTGGGTCTTCACCTGTTTCGATAACCAGTCTTTTATGCCCCATATCCTGCAAAGCGATAACTTCCTTGCGGATTTCCTCCTGCGTCAGTTTTTTTCTTGCGATATGCTTGTTTTTTGCATGATATGGACAGTAAACACAGCCATTTATGCAGTAATTGGATAGGTACAACGGTGCAAACATGACGATTCGGTTGCCATAGAAGGACAGCTTAATTTCTTCTGCCAGTTTGTAAATTTCCTGTATTTTTTCTTCATCTTCACAAGCAAGAAGAACAGATGCTTCTCTGTGGGTCAACCCTCGACAGATACAGCCGGTTTCCGTCTTTTGGGGACGTGCCTTCTCTAAAATTTCGTCAATCAGTTTCAAGTTGTTTTTATTGGCTTCTGCATATGCCAATGTTTCCTGAATCTCCTCATGATTGATAAATTCTTCTGCTTTCATGGATTTTGGATAATAAGTTGTCATGTCTTTTCTCCTCTTTTCTTTCATTATTTTCATTTCTTTTTGGGTCACCACGGTCTGTCACAATTTCATAGCCAATGGCTGCCATTTGTGCTTTCAAGTCCTGTAAATGCTGTGCCGATTCTGTATCTTGGGACAACTTATTGTCATACAGCATATATTTCTTTCGCACTGCCTGTGGGGACAGGTTGGGCATGATGACATTTGCACCGCTCAATATGCCCCGTTCCCGTCCGTTACCCTGCAAAGAGGCAAGGGCAGTTGTGGCAGGCAGAAGAACATAGGGGCAAATCAGGCGAATGACCGATAAAAGAAAACAAGTCATCTCCCCTGAACCTGCGGGACAGCCTGCAAAAGGCGTATCTTTATGGGGAATAAAAGGCCCAATTCCACACATATCCGGCTGAAACTGTTCGATAAATTTTAAGTCTGTGGCAATTTCTTCTATTCCCTGAAAAGGCGAACCAACCATAAAGCCACAGCCTACAGCATAGCCCAATGCCCGCAAATCTTCCAGACACTCCATTCGTTTTTCCCATGACATCTCAGGTGGATGCAGCTTGCTGTAATGGGCAGGTGTTGCCGTTTCATGACGAAGAAGATATCGGTCCGCTCCTGCCTGTCGCAATGCCTTGTAACTTTCCTTTGACCGTTCTCCCAAGGATAAGGTAATGGCACACTCGGGATACTTCATTTTTAAACTGTACACAATATCACAAAGGACATCGTCTGTAAAAAAGCCGTCCTCCCCTCCCTGCAAAACAAAGGTACGAAAGCCCAAATCATACCCCTCTGTCGCACAAGAGAGAATGTCCTGTTTTGTCAAACGGTATCGGCTGCATTTTGTGTTGCTTTTTCGTATGCCGCAATACAAACAGTCGTTTTTGCAGATATTGCTGACTTCCATCAGTCCTCGGACATAAATGTGGTTTCCGTAAATTTTCTGTGTTTGTTTTTTGGCAAGGTCTGCAAGAAAAGTGGTATCTTCCGGTGTGTGTTCTGTCAAAAGACAAATATATTCTTCCTTTTCCAGTCTGCCCTCTCTTGCCAATTTTGTAATTAGTTCCTTATGCTTCATGGATCACCATATTGGAAAGGGCAGTTTTCACACTGACACCTGATAATTTGCCAATTTTCCCTGCCAAAGTGGAAATGACATCTTGCGGTGCATCTATGGCAATGCTGATCAGATGAATCTTTCCTGCTTTGGAGCAATAGGGAAGTCCCATACGTCCAATGATATATTCGCCGTAATCTTTGAGAAGATGATTGAGGGCATCTACAACTTCTCTGTCTTCTACAATAATGCTGATAACTGCAATTCTTGTATCCATATTCAACTTCCTTTCTTATCAATAAAAAATCAATAAAAAATGCCGCACTCCCTTTGGGTGCGGCAAACAGCGGCAGTATACTGCCTTTTCTTTTCCGTGCAGCACCTTTCACGCAGAGTATTCTTTGTGTCAGGAGTATGCCTTATTATAACAAAATAACAGAAAAAGCACAACAACCACGTCTGTTTTTTTCATAAATTGACATCTGTTTCTTCATCTGCATTTTGGGACTGCACAGAAACAAGTCTGGGGACATCAGGAGGCAGTCCATCTTTGCCTACATAGGTCACAACATTTTCCACATATTGAAACCTGCCCTCTGTAAGCGGACGTATGGTCACTTTATGGGTAAATAGTCTGTCTGTACCATACTGAATACATCTTGCATCTACCGTCAAAGTTATGGTACCATCGGAATTTTTCTGTACGTCCGTCACAACAGGCTCTGTCCAAGGAAAAAACACAATGTTCTCGCTAAACAACTCCTGCCAAGGGTAGGCATCTTTTTCCCCATCGTATAAACTCCTTTCCCGAAATTCTGCAAGAGATATGGAGAAATAGGGCAAAACAACTTCCTCAAAAAGAGGAGCGGGAATGTATGTCGATGTCACTTCTCCATTAACTGTTGGACGAAAATACGTTTTTTTCTGCATATAGTACAACAACTCAAAGATATCGTTAAACCGTAGATTGCCAAAATCCCCTTCCTTCCAGTCACAAAGAAAGAGATTATTCCCCACATACCCTATGGGCAAAATATAGGTTCTGTTCCAATCATACAGTTCCTTATTGGCAGGCTGCAAAGGCATAAAAATATATTTTTCAAAATGGCTGTCACCTTCATAAATTTGTATATACAGATTCTCCTTTTCCGTAATGTACCAGTCCAAAACCGGGCGATAGCTGCTTTCTGTTACCTTAGGTGTATTATTTTCATTCCATTCCACAGAAAGAAGGGTACAAAAAACCTCTCCGTTTACCGGAAAAAAAGCATATCGATAAAATCCTCCTGTTTCCCGCAGGAAAATCATTTCCGCTTCCGCAGGCTGACCCGCTTTCGTTTTCTTGCCCCATAGCAAAAGCCGTTCTCCATGTGCAAGATAAGTTGGATATACAGCATCACTATCTGTAACCGCAAAGTCCTGTTCCATAAGCCGATTTTCGATTCTATCCAGTTCTTTTTGGGGCAAAGTCTGCTGTGTTGTATCTTCTTTGTCCTGTATTTTCTCTGCCTTTTCATATAAATCTGCATATGTTGCCGCAATTTCCATGCAGCGTGCTTCTCCTTCCTCCAAACGAAGTTCCTCAATTGTCTTTTCCTTTTTTGCTGTACAGCCCGTCAAAAGAAAAACAACGAATAAACAAAACAAGATTCCTTTTCTATTCCAATGCAAAAATCTCCGCCCCCTTTTCCTGCCAATTTGACAGTTGTTCTTCCGTCACAGGTACTATACAGATATGCAGGCTTTCGCCAATGGCAAAATACGGATACACGCCTATACCATCCTTTTCATAGAGAACAGCAGGTACTACGCCGTTTTTATACCCTTCTTCATTGGATACAGTGTGGGTACGGGCATAGGAAACCATATCCGTATACCGCTTTTCCAAAGTTTCCTTTTTGGTATCCGGAAAAAATATTTGCAGGGTTTGCAGGCTCATGGCTTTATATTTCGCATACAAATCCTCTGTAAAACCATGTTCATCGAAATTGACTGTCACTTCTGCTACAGTATCACTTCCTTTGGGCACATAGAAGGAAAGGGTTGGCATAGACCATACCTCTTTATCCTCCGAAAAGTCATAGCGCAGTGTTTCCTTTTCTGTATGTATCCCTTGTGGCAATGTTACCACATACCAATCGACAAGGGGCAATAAAATCTCCTGTTTTTCTTCACAAAGACGATTGTATTCCTCTACATAAGTGTGCGGGGAAACCGAAAAAATCGGGGAATGTTCCGCTGTTTCCGTTACCTTGCAGACAAAAGGTGTTTCCCCTGTTTTTTCTTTGCCACACCCACTAAGGAAACAACAGCAAAGAAGTATCATATACAACAGCTTGGCTTTCATCTTCTGCTCCTTTCTTTTTCTGGGTATACATCTGATACAGTCATGATACCCACAGAAAATTTGCCTGTCAATGACCTTTGTGGCGGCTTTTGGCTGTGCCTTTACTTTTTTTCATTCTTTTAGTATACTGGAACAAAGAAAAAGTTGATTCTGAAGGGAGTATCGGAAGAATGGACAAGAAAAAAATACTCATTGTAGACGATGAAAAAAATATTGTAGATATTATTGCTTTTAATCTGAGAAAAGAAGGATATACCATCATAACCGCAGAGGACGGCGAAGAGGGAGTGGAAAAAACATTTTCCGAAAATCCCGACTTGATTCTTCTCGACATTATGATGCCGAAAATGGATGGTTATGAGGCTTGCCGCAAAATTCGGGAAAAGAAACATACCCCCATTATTATGCTGACAGCAAGAGCCGAGGAAGTGGACAAAGTGCTTGGCTTGGAAATGGGTGCAGATGATTATGTGACAAAGCCTTTTAGTGTCCGTGAACTAACGGCAAGAATAAAGGCAAATCTCCGCAAAATGGCAGTATTACAGGAGGCAGCAGGAAAAAATGAAAATGTCTCCGAATATGGTGGCCTTTCCCTAAATCTGGATCGGTATGAAGTGAAAAAAGGAGAACAGACGATTGACCTGACTTTACGGGAATTTGAACTTTTGAAATTTATGGTACAGCAAAAAGGGCAGATTTTTTCCAGAGAAACCCTCTTGGAAAAAGTCTGGGGATATGAATATTTCGGAGATGTACGGACAGTTGACGTAACCATACGAAGACTGCGGGAAAAAATCGAAGATGACCCGGGAAAACCTCGATACATACTCACAAAAAGAGGTGTAGGATATTATTTTGATTGTTAAAAACGGAGTGGTAGCCATTGCGTAGTATAAAATGGAAATTGATTATCATGTATCTGGGGCTTGTCCTTTTGGTTATGATTGTAAGCGGTACTTACATTCTGTTAAGCCTGCGGAACATTGAAATCGACAAATCAAGAGAACAACTGGAAATCTACGCCGAACGTATTTATGAGCAAGTTATCGACGGCGGAAAAGAAGAAAATTTTCAGGAAACTTTACAAAAAACCGTGACAAATGTCATGGGAATACAGGGGAACATTCTGAATGCCAAAGGGGAAACCATTGCTTCCACAACGGCACTGCGTCCCCCTTATCCCACATATACCGATCAGGCTATCATTTCCGGCATGAACGGCACACCCTCTTTTTCCATTGGGAAAAAAAGTACAGACTCATTCGGTCTGCTGAAAGAATGGATGGGCTATGCTGTACCTATTCGGGGAGAAGAGGACAATGCTATACGTTATATCATTTATACACGTTTAGATGCAGGAAATATGCAAACCAGCCTGAACGAAACCACAAAAACCATTGTCATTGCCGTTGCCATAGCTTTGTTCTTGGCAGCCATTATGAGTTATATCTTTGCCCAAACGCTGACAGGCCCCATATTGGCTTTGACAAAGGGTGCAAAAAATATGGCGGAAGGCAACTGGAAACAAAGCCTGAAAGTACGCAGCCGTGATGAAATTGGTCAGCTGACCAGCAGCTTTAATGATATGGCAGAAGAACTGCAAAAAAATATGCAGGAAATTTCCAAAGAGAAAAATCGTTTGGAAATCATACTGCATAATATGAGTGACGGTGTCATTTCCTTTGCCAATGACGGAGAAATGATGCTTGCCAATACTGCCGCAGAGGATATGTTACAACCGGAAAAAGGGCAGCTTAATATGACCTTTTCTCAGTTTATCCATACCTTTGACATCAATTCCGGTGTCTATCTGGATATTGAAGATGAAGCCTCCAAAAAAGTCACCTTCCCTGTAGGTAAACAGTTTATCAATGCCACTTTCTCTCCCTATTACAATACCAAAAAGGACATTGAAGGTGTGGTTGTGGTATTGCAGGACGTCACGGAGCAGAAGAAATTAGATGATATGCGAAAGGAATTTGTTGCCAACGTTTCCCACGAATTGCGAACCCCGCTGACTACGGTAAAGAGCTATACGGAAACGCTCATGGACGGGGCAGTGGAGGACAAAGAAATCGCTATGGAGTTTCTTTCCATTGTGGACAGTGAGGCTGACCGTATGGCATTTTTGGTACGGGATTTGTTACAGCTTTCCCGTTTTGATAACAAACAGGTGCGGCTCAACATTGTGGAAATAGAGATGAATGAATTTTTGCAGACAACAGTAAAGCAAAACAAAATTCATGCCGATGCCAAAAAACAAGAACTTATCTTTACGCCGAATCCCAAACCCGTTATCATTTATGGGGATAGAGACAGAGTCACACAGGTTGTTCATAATATTATCAGCAATGCCATCAAATATAGTCTGGAACAGGCAAGAATACACATTTATATTACAGAGGACAACAATTATTACAAAATTTCCGTCAAGGATACGGGTATGGGGATTACCAGAAAAGATCTGCCCCGCATTTTTGAGCGGTTCTACCGTGTGGATAAGGCAAGAAGCCGTGCCATGGGCGGTACAGGATTGGGGCTTGCCATTGCAAAAGAAATTATGGAAGGGCACGGCGGCAGGCTGACAGCAGAAAGCGAATATGGAAAAGGCACTACCATGACCATGTGGTTTCCCAAGGAACGTCCCGTTTTAGAATATGAACAAGATGAAGAATCCATGCTTTAACAATATTTTTGGAAACAGAGGAAAAATGTGTTATAAAACTGTAAGTGCTTTGTAATCAAACTGTAATATTTCTGTGGTATTCTTATTACAGGTTGATTTTTATAAAATGGAATAAAACTTTTTATCGCAGAAAATGAAAAAATATGCTTTTTCTACATATACTGAACAGGAAGCACAAAGGAGGTGACGGGATGATATCTCATAAAAAGAAAATTGCAGTTTTGCTTGTTATGGCATTGCTCTGCTTTGCTCCCGTCAGTGCATATGCCACAGGCAGCACACCCCTTACGGTAAGCAGCGGAATCAATATGTATGCAAAAGGTGTCGAATCCACATTTGATGCCCATCGCACCATTTATGGAGAGGCAGAACCTGGCACATCTATAACGGTAACTGTCAGTCGCAAAAACGCAAAAGGCAATATGTATGTGGCTTCTGTACAAAAGACTACTGTCGGAGCTATGGGGATTTTCTCTATTTCCACAGACTTGGAGCTTGGTTATAACTATATTCAATTATCTGCAAAAAAATATGGGCATAACGAAGTATCCCATACCGTTACGGTAAAACGTGTTTCTCAGCAGATTAAACAGGAACTGCAAACAATGATTGCACTGCCCTGCGTATAAAGGGTTTATGCAAAATTCGATGGATAAAATATGATGATAAAGCGGTGAGAGCAAATGAAAAGATACAAAATTACGAATTTTGTCATTGTTGTTTTGGTCGTAGCCGCTGTATACCAAACAGGAGAGTTATGGCTTGCAGGAACAACAGGTCATAACTTTTTTAGTGGCATTTTACAGACAACTTCAAGGGCAGGACAAGTCGAACAGGGCAACGGTTCTATTTTTCCTGCCAGTTGTTATGTCATTGGAAACGGCGGTTCTGCCTTTTCCGTACAATATCCCGAAAAAATAGGAAAGAATCAGGAAAAATCCGGAAAAAACGAAATCTTAAAAGCAGCCAACGATATTCTCATTGAGGTATTGCTCCGAAATGTACAAGATGGCGAGGTTATGCCCATGAACTGGAAGTCTATGCTCCAATCCCGCTGCCTAATTTTTCGATACGATTTTCCTCTTTCCCCCGCAGATTATTCCATCAGTCCGAAGGGCAAAAAAACGCTGGCATCTATTCAAACATTTGATTCCATCGCCATACTGCCTGCAAGACACAGCGGAGAGGAAACCCTTGTTTTCTTCATCAATTCAGATACCAACCAATGTGTGCAATATCGCAACACAAGCAGTAAAGCTGCCCCTTTTCTCTATGATAAACTGACACGGCCGGAAGGCGATATGGTCTATATTGCCACAGGACAAAAAACTACGTCCTCTATTTTGAAACGCAATCTGTTTTTGCCTCAGTTGGCAGATTTACCCTATTTCTACTCTGCCGTAGAAGAAGTTCCTGTCTTTGAGCAGAATGGCACAGTCAACCGCACGACTTTGGAAAATACCGTGGAAAAATTTTTCAAAAACTTCTCTGCCGATTGGAGTATGCAAGACGAAGACGGAAACTTTGAATTCAGCGATAACTCTGTTATCGTCAAATATTCTCCGAATGTCCATGTTTTAGAGTATTACAGCTATGACACCTTTGGTACGGAAAAAAATCAGGCTCCTTTATCAAAAGGCTATGCCATAAGCTGTAACTTCATGCAAAACGATGCCTCCCTCCACAACAATGTCTTTCTTTCGAATGTAATACAAAGAAGCAACGAAACCATTTATTGCTTTGACTATACTGTGGACAATCTACCCATTTATCTTGCCACTGATTTGCAGAAAAAAATCGGCATGAAACACGCCATTGAAATTACCGTTCGGGGGCAATCCGTAAAAAAATACCGTCGTCTTGCTGTAAATTATATGATTAAAGAAAGTCCCACAGAAAGACTCAATACACAATTTATTGATGCTTTAGACGAAGCCAACAAACGATATCAGGAAAAAGTAGAAAAACGGATTATACGAGATGTGGAAAACATCGCCCTTGGATATTATGCAGATGGCAACCGAAAAATCAATCTGCGATGGTTTGTGACCCTGTACGACCATGATTTTGTCATTGATACGGATACTGCCCTCTCAACACCACTGCTTTAATTCCGAGATAATGTTTCTGAAAGGGGGAAAGAGCTTTATGGAGTGGACAAAAGCAAAAAAATTTGTCATTATGCTGCTGGTAATACTCAATATCTGTCTGTTTGGACTAAACTATCAGCAAAAACGGGAAAGTGCCATGACTGCTTCTCAGGAACGTGCCATATTTGAAGTTCTTTCCCAAAACGGTATTACCATGTATACCAACCTCATTACAGAATATGAACCTATGCGGCGGCTTTCCGTCACTGTGCCTTTTTATACAAAAGAAGAATTGGAACATATTTTCTTTGTAGGAGAAAAAACAACGGTTGTTCCGGGAAATAAAAGCACCATCTATACAGCAGGAAAAAAACGATTGGTTCTGGAAGGGCAAAAAGGTACGCTGACCTTTGGAAATGCCGGAGAAAAAAAGACCACAGCCACACCGATGGCAAGCAAAGAAGCAACAGATTTGGCACAGGAATATATGGACGACATACAAACCTATTTTCCCGATTTTACCCTTGCAGGCACAACAAAAACAGAAGACGGTTTTGCTGTGGAATTTTACGGCAGCTACAAAAAGCACCCCGTATTTTCCAACTGTTTCCGATTTCTTATTTCCAACCACCGCATTACAAAAATAGAGTTTACTTATTACCATGTGAGCGGATATTTTGGCGAAAAGAAAGATATTTTCTATTCTGATGAAGCGTTGCTTACCTTTATGCGAGAACAAAATACACAGAAACATACAGAAGAAATTACCGTAAACCGTATAGAACTTGGTTACAGTCTTTTGAAGCAGGGAGATATTCCCGAAAACGGGACATTTAACCTGATTCCCTGCTATCGCATTTATACCATGGAACAAAAGGAACCTTGTCTGATCAATGCCTATACCTGCCAAATTATAAAATAAACATGAGGGACACAAAAGCTGTCACGTTGAATTGATGCCCAAAAGCTAGAGTGTTTTGGAGTTTTTTATTACAGTGATGAAGAATGAAAGAATCCGATTGAAAATATATAAGCATGACAATGAGTAAAGAATCAAAAGGAGAGGGGCGTTTTTTTGCGTATCATCATATCACCTGCCAAAAAAATGAATGAGGACGAAGGGGGTATTGCCTGTGCAGGTATGCCTGCCTTTTTGGGAAAAACAGAAATATTGTTGCATCGGCTAAAGGGAATGATGGAAACGGACTTGCAACGCCTTTGGAAGTGCAGCGACAAGCTGACAAAGCTGAATGTGGAACGGCTTTCCAAAATGGAACTCCAAAGAGCATATACGCCTGCGATTTTTTCCTATGAGGGCATACAGTATCAGCATATTGCACCCAATGCATTGACAGAAAATGCACTTTCCTACATACAGGAACATTTGCGTATACTTTCAGGATTTTACGGTGTATTGAAGCCACTTGATGCAATTTGTCCCTATCGTTTGGAAATGCAGGCAAAGCTGCAAACAGACAGAGCCTCTGATTTGTATGGCTTTTGGGGGGAAAGTCTTGCGGCTGAAATTTATGGAGAAACAGACTGTATATTAAATTTGGCATCAGCAGAGTACAGCCGTTGTATTTCTGCCTATATTCCTAAAGGTAAAGCGTTTGTCACCTGTATTTTTGGAGAGAAAAAAGGAGAAAAAATCATAGAAAAAGGCACGATATGCAAAATGCTGCGTGGAGAAATGGTGCGGTATCTGGCAGAACAAAATGTGACCCATTTGGCAGAGGTACAAGAATTTTCCGCCATGGGATATGCTTTTTCACCGGAGAATTCTACAGGGGATACCTATGTATTTTTGCAGAAATAGACTGCCGTATGCGGAAAGGGACAGAAGGTAGGGAGCAAGGGATATTTCTTTTGTTCTGCCCTTGTATCCCCCATCTATTTGTGCTACTATGCTACTGTGAACAAGAGGAAGGAAAAGAAAAAGAAAGGATATGAAAACCATGTTGAAATTGGGAAGAAACGATGTTTGCTGGTGCGGCAGCGGCAAGAAATATAAAGTGTGTCATTATGAATTTGACCAGAAGATTGCTTCTTATCAGTCCAAAAAAGGGGTCAGAATACCAACCCATGACCTCATTAAAACACCGGAACAACTGGAAGGTATCCGCAAAGCAGGCAAGTTGAATACGGAAATTTTGGATATGGTGGCAGAAAAGATACACGCAGGAATGTCCACAGAGGATTTGAACACACTGGTACACGAATATACCATTGCACATGGCGGTATACCTGCCCCCCTCAATTACTGCGGTTTCCCCAAAAGCGTATGCACATCGGTAAATGATGTAGTCTGCCATGGTATTCCCTCTCCCGATGAAGTGTTGCAGGAAGGGGATATTATCAATGTGGACGTGACAACGATTTTGAATGGCTACTATGCAGATGCTTCTCGTATGTTCTGCATTGGAGAGGTCAGTGACGAAGCGAAAAAACTGGTGGAAGTGACCAGAGAATGTGTGGACCTTGCTTTAAAAGAAGTAAAGCCTTGGGGATTTTTGGGCGATATTGGTGAAGTCATCAGTAAGCATGTCTATGCAAATGGGTATACGGTTCTCAGGGATATTGGCGGTCATGGTGTGGGCAACGATTTCCACGAAGAACCCTATGTCTGCCATATTGGGAAAAAAGGCACAGGAATGCTTCTTGTTCCGGGTATGGTCTTTACCATTGAGCCTATGGTCAACGAAGGAGCAGAGGATTTCTATCAGGATGAAGAAAACGGCTGGACGATTTATACAGAAGATGGCTCTCTTTCTGCTCAATGGGAATATACGGTTGCTGTGACAGAAGATGGCGTGGAAGTCATTACACACTAAAGAACCCCTTTTTTTTGTCGATATATCTATATAGATAGATGACGGACAGAAGGGAAGTGGACATATGCGATTGGGAGAAGCAAGAAAAGCGGCTGTTTCACAAATGGATACTTTGTGGAAACAGAAAAATAAGCTGACAAATCTGTTGAAAGACCCACCCAAAAACGATAAAAATTTTGATCGTGTGGAAATTTCCAAAAAGCTGGACGAAGTGGAAAAGGCATACGATTTGACAGCAAAAGAGTTATCCGAAATAACCACGTTGAAAATGTATGCAGATGCTGCGGAAACAGAAAAAAATCATTGGGAAGCCATGACAAAGCATATGCAGGAACAAATGGAATACATGATGAAATGTATGGAGGTATACAGGCGTATAGCGGAAGGTGGCAAAGTACCTTCCACAGATGAAATGCGTCTTATGCAGTATGACCCTTCTCTTTACGTTATGGCAAAGAGCAAGGCAATGCAAAATCATGACAAAAGCGGAGAACAGTATAAATCTCTTTGGGCAGACGGGGAGCAGAAGGAGCAGACAAATTCCTTATCCAGTGAGGAACTTTCGGAGCGAGTGAGCGTTTCTTCCACACTGCCAGATGTACCACATATTTCTATGGATATTTCCGGAGAATCAGAATGATGTCGGCATTTTCCATAAATCGCAAATATAAGAATAAAGGGTGTTCTTTTGGGAGTACCCTTTGCGGGTATCGACAAAGTCGTTTTTATCTCTTTTGGAAAATGCGGAAGGGGTTGGGAAACGAAGGGTTTCCCAAATGGAATCCGCAATGGGAATTCACTTCCCATGAGGAAAAGCAGAAGTTTCAAGGCTTTTTTGCC
>JAHHTX010000037.1 GCA_020024255.1 Anaerotignum sp. | reverse complement strand
CACCCATAGAGGTTGAAGAAGAAACTGAAACAGAAGAAACACCCATAGAGGTTGAAGAAGAAACTGAAACAGAAGAAACACCGAATGAAGTTGAAGAAGAGAACCAAACAGAAGAAGTATCTGTTGAAGAAGTAAAAGAAGTAGAAGAAGAAAAACCCAAAAAGAAAGGGTTTTTTGCTCGATTAAAAGACGGATTAGATAAAACCAGAAAAAATATTCTGGATGGGGTAGATAGTGTCCTTGGCAGTTTTACAAAGATAGACGAAGACCTTTTTGAGGAATTGGAAGAGACTTTGATCATGGCAGATATTGGTGTGCAGACAACGATGGATATTGTAGAAAATCTCCGTCAGCGTGTAAAAAAAGAACGTGCCACAGATCCATCTTGTATTAAAGGAATGCTTATTGATGAAATTACAACAATTTTGCAGGAGGAAAACGTGGAAGAAGAAAATCTGCCTTCCCCTACTGTTATGCTGGTCATTGGGGTAAATGGTGTCGGAAAAACCACAACCATTGGAAAGCTGGCACATAATTTCAAAGAGGAAGGAAAACGTGTACTCCTTGCAGCAGCAGATACTTTCCGTGCTGCTGCCATTGACCAGTTGGAGGTTTGGGGAGAACGGGCAGATATTGATGTGATTAAGCACGAAGAAAATGCAGACCCAGCAGCTGTGGTTTACGATGCCATTCATGCTGCGAAAAATAAAAAATCAGATTTGCTGATTTGCGATACAGCAGGTCGTTTGCATAATAAGAAAAACCTAATGGAAGAATTGAAAAAGATTTCCCGTGTTATGGAACGGGAATATCCAACCGCTCATCGGGAAACGTATCTTGTGTTGGACGCCACCACAGGGCAAAACGCATTGCAGCAGGCAAAATTGTTCCAAGAAGTGGCAGGGATTACAGGTATTA
This sequence comes from Anaerotignum sp., assembly GCA_020024255.1. Classification (GTDB taxonomy): domain Bacteria; phylum Bacillota; class Clostridia; order Lachnospirales; family Anaerotignaceae; genus Anaerotignum. The sequence continues at coordinate 17,051 of JAHHTX010000037.1, read as the reverse complement.
TTTTGACAAAGTTAGACGGTACGGCAAAAGGTGGTATTGTGGTTGCAATTAAGAGCGAACTGCAAATCCCCGTTCGCTATATTGGTGTGGGAGAAGGTATAGACGATTTGCAGAAATTTGATGCAGGGGAATTTGCGAAAGCATTGTTTGGTGAAGTGTAAGAAAAGAGGCGTTATATGATGGAAGAACAGAAAAAAACAACAGATACCATATATCATAAAGAACCAAAAAAACAGACAAAACAGCGTCCTGTCCATACCACACCATATGGACAGGAAATTGAGAAACATATGCAGAAATGCTTTCCCAATAGACAGGAGAAAGTGTTTTATGACAGACGTTCTGATTATTTGCAAGTGGATATTCATATCTTGGAAGCACCGACAAAGCAGGATTTCCATGTGCTGTATACAGTTGGGATGAGTGCACTGCCTATGCAGCTGCCTGATAACTTTTATCCGGAATATCAAATGTTGGAACGGGCAGAACTCATTGCACTTTTGCCTGCGGAATGGAAAATTGAAACACCGGAGGAAGGGGAAGAACCCGAAGAAAGACTTTGGTGGCCTTTAGACCTTTTGCAATATTTGGCAAGATTTCCTCATGAGTACAAAAGCTGGCTTGGCTTTGGACACATTGTTCCCAATTCCGAAAAATATGTGCCTTATGATGAAAAAAGTACGCAGCTTTGTGGTGTTATGCTGTCTGCACTGCATGAAAATATCAGTATGTTTCATGCAAAGGACGGTACACTGCTGAATATGTATGCGCTTTTGCCTTTGTATCGGGAAGAAATTGATTTTCAGCAGAAAGAGGGGAGCGAGGCATTGCTGCAAAAAATGGCAGGAATAAATGGCTTTGGCATGATTATTTTCCCTGACCGTCCAAATGTCTGTTTGGAACAAGAGGCAAAAGAAGAATAATCCCTTTTGCTTTCAAAAAAAGATTAGGCATCACTGTGTGAAAAGAAAATACCAGAAAGAACTTGCTCTTTGCGTGACGCAGAAAGCAAGTTTTTTTATTGCTTTTTGAAAATTGTTAGCACTTTAATTAAATGAGTGCTAATTTTCTCTTGACTTTTCGTTTTCAGGTGTTACAATATCTTTTGTACACATAATGGCGATTTATTTTTATATTGATATAGGAGGTTGGTAGATATGAACGAACAAGGGAATCTTTCCATTAACAGTGAAAATTTCTTACCCATTATCAAAAAATGGCTTTACACAGACAAGGATATTTTTATCAGAGAATTGGTATCCAATGCCTGCGATGCGGTAACAAAACTTAAAAAACTAATGCTTATGGGAGAAGCGGACCATATTCCTGCCGATGAAGAATTTGCAGTAAAAGTTGTGCTAAATCAAGACCAGAAGACTTTGCAGATTATGGATAATGGTATTGGCATGACCCATGAAGAAATCAAAAAGTACATCAACCAGATTGCCTTTTCCGGTGCTACAGACTTTTTGACAAAGTATCAGGAAAAAGAAGAAGGAGATAACGAAATTATTGGACATTTCGGTTTGGGCTTCTATTCTGCTTTTATGGTAGCGAATAAAGTGGAAATTGATACACTGTCTTATCAGGAGGGGGCAGCAGCGGCTCAGTGGAGATGTGAAGATGGCATTGACTATGAAATGGAAGATGGTACCCGTACAGAACGTGGTACTACTATTACATTGTATCTTAGCGAAGATGGCGAGGAGTTTATGGAGGAATCCAAACTCTATGCAGTATTGCAGAAATATTGTGCTTTTATGCCTGTTCCCATCTTTATGGATGTAGTGAAAAAAGAAGAAATAACAGAGGAAGATAAGAAACAGGATAATGTGATAGATGTATCTTCAAAAGAAGATGATCAGGAAAAGCAGGGAGAAAGCACAGAAGGAACGGACGGAGAGAAACAAGAAGAGCAGGCAGAAGACAAAGTCGTACCCCTCAATGATCCGGAACCTCTGTGGTTGAAACAGCCTAAAGATTGTACAGATGAAGAATACAAAGCATTTTATCATAAGGTATTCTTTGACCTTAATGATCCTTTGTTCTGGATTCATCTGAATATGGATTATCCTTTCCGCCTGAAAGGTATCCTGTATTTCCCGAAATTGGTAGAGAATATGGATGTTGTGGAAGGACAGATTAAACTGTATTCCAATCAGGTATATATCGCAGATAATATTAAAGAAGTTGTTCCCGAATTTTTGCTGTTGTTAAAGGGTGTTCTGGACTGCCCCGATATGCCACTGAATGTATCCAGAAGTGCTTTGCAGAATGACGGTTATGTAGAAAAAATGAACAGCTACATTACGAAGAAGGTAGCTGATAAATTAAACCACCTCTTTAAGGCAGACCGTACTGCATATGAAGGATTTTGGGATGACATTGGTATGTTCTTCAAATATGGCTGCATGAAAGAAGAAACACTCTATGATAAAATCAAAGATTCTCTCCTGTTGAAAACAACAGACGGTCATTACGAAACCATTGCAGAATATTTGGAAAAGAACAAGGAAAAACACGAAAACAAAATCTTCTTTGTCACAGACGAAGATCAACAGGCACAGTATATTCGTATGTTTAAAGAGCAGGGACTGGAAGCCGTTATTTTCACTTCCCCGATAGATAAACCCTTTGTTTCTTTCTTGGAATATAAAAATCCCGGTGTAAAGGTACAGAGAATTGATGCAGATATTTCTGATACTTTGCAGGAAAAGGCAGATGGTGAAGAAAGCGAAGCAAAGAAACAGGCAGACGAATCCATCAATAAGCGTATGGAAACATTGTTCCGTGGGGTTCTTGGAAATGACAATCTGAAGGTAAAGGCACAGAATTTAAAGACAGCAGACGTTTCAGCCATGATTCTTTTGAGCGAAGACAGCCGTCGTATGATGGAAATGATGGAGGCTTATGGAAATAACGAACAGTATAAAGCGTTGTTTGCCAATATAAAACCCGATGAGACACTGGTGCTCAATAAATCGAACAGCCTTATTCAATTCCTTTTAGATGCTGCAGAAAAAGAAGAGAAAAAAGAAGAATGTGACATGATTTGCCATCAGGTATACGATTTGGCACTGATGAGTCACAGAAGTCTGACCAGTACGGAAATGACAACATTCATTGACAGAAGCAATCGGATTCTGGAAAAACTGGCAGAGCTGGAAAAATAAAAAATAAAGTATCAAGTATATTTTGACTTTCTGAAAGACAGGCGGGAAATCCCCATGCTTTTGGAAGGTCAATTTATATTTTATTAATTTTATGTATATTCTTTCCAAAATGTGTCCATACTGCCAGTGAGGTGGTATGGATGAAGAAATGGGATTTTTTCTTGATTTTGACAGTTTTCATCTTTTGCATTGCAGCAGGTTTTCTGTATACCTTTCATCCAAAAACGAAAGAACAGATACAGGAAACAGCCCAGGCACATATGGTGTATACAGCTAAACAAGATGCAAAAATTACGAAAGAAACAAAAATGGTATATCAATATTACTATACAAAAGACCGTATGACGAAGGAACAGGAAGAACCTGCACAGGAATTTCTTTGGGGACTTACAAAACCGCAGGTGGAAAGCATTTATGATGGTTGGCAGATGGTCTTTTTTTCACCAAAACAGGTAATACTTCGCAGTACTGTAGATGGGCGCAGTGATGAAAATTATGTGTTGGGGATTCACGACGGATACTTAGCAGTGTTTCGGGAAAATGATGCAAATGAAATTATGATGGAGGAAGAAACGGATATTCCTATTTCTATACTTCCGCCAGCCGATGTACAGCAGCTAAAAGAGGGCATACGAATTTTGGGCGAGGATAATTTGGCAAAAGTTCTTGCAGACTATAAAAGTTGAACAAAAAATGAAGAGAAAAATTGGTATTTATGTGGATTCTGAAAAAGGGAACGAAATTTACCTAGACATTTTATGTCCCACGTGATATAATACAAACTGTGAAAACTCCCCAATATTTTCACATTGCGATAAAACGCAATCCCAATAAGAAATACCTTCTCTTTGTGAAAATGAGCAGCCATCGGCAGGTTGCTCATTTTCATTTTATCTCATCATATGTTTATTTGACAGAAATAAACGCTTTTTTTCGTTCATTGACAGAAATTTTACAGCATATTATAATAAACCACAGCAATATCCTATGGAGGATGGTGAAGGAATGACTTTAATAGATTTTGTGGCAGAAAAAAGGAAAAAATATTATGCGTTGCTGCCTTTTCAAAAAGATGCGGTTTTCAGTGATGAAACGGCGCAGTTTCGTACACCTTTAGCGCCTTCTGCAACAGATTTTACGGAAGTGCGTATTCGTGTGGGGCATAGGCAGGCAAAGGCGGTTTTTCTTTGCACAGAGGAAAAGAAACTGCTTATGGAGAAAAAAGAACAGCAAGGATATTTTGACATTTATCGTGTGCTTTTGCCTCCCAGCCACAAACAACAGACTTACTTTTTTCTTTTGGAACGGGAAAAGGAACAGTTTTATTATACAAAGTATGGTATTTCTACGGAATTGCCTACAGACGGCTTTTTTTCGGTGGTACGGGATTTCCATCCCCCTGAATGGGCAAAGGGAGCAGTCTTGTATCAAATTTATACTGACCGTTTTTATCATGGTGATGCTGCAAACGATGTACAGACAGGGGAATATTGTTATCTTGGTGGTTTGGTTCAGAAAGCCAAAAACTGGGATATGCCCATTCAAGAAGATGATTTTCGTTGGTTTTATGGCGGAGATTTACAGGGAATTTGTGAGAAACTGGACTATTTGCAGGAATTAGGAATAGAAGGGATTTATCTGAATCCCATTTTTGTTTCTCCAAGCAGCCATAAGTATGACACCCAGGATTATGACCATATTGACCCCCATTTTGGAAAGATTGTGGTAGATGATGCTACGTTGTTGCAGGAAGACGAAACAAATGACGCAGCCAAAATGTATATTGTCCGTACCACAGAAAAACGGAATCTGGAGGCAAGTGATGCATACTTTGCCCATCTGGTAGAAGAGGCACATAAAAGAGGAATCCATATCATATTAGATGGTGTATTCAATCACTGCGGTGCTTTTCATAAATGGCTGGATAGAGAGGGGATATATGGCAGGACAGGTGCCTATGACAATCCCCACAGTCCATACCATGATTATTTTTCCTGGAACGAAGATGGCACTTACGAGGGTTGGTGGGGATACGAAAACCATCCCAAATTGTTTTATGAAAACAGCACAACATTATATGAAAAGATACTGGAAATTGGGAAAAAGTGGGTTTCTCCACCTTATGGTGCAGACGGTTGGCGGTTAGATGTCGCTGCAGATTTGGGGAAATCGCCGGAACAAAATCACAAGTTTTGGCAGGATTTCCGAAAGGCAGTAAAGTCGGCAAATCCCAATGCTGTCATATTGGCAGAGCATTATGGTGATGCTGCCCCATGGCTGACAGGTGACCAGTGGGATAGTGTCATGAATTACGATGCGTTTATGGAGCCTATTAGTTGGTTTTTTACGGGTGTGTCAAAACACAGCGATACCGTACGGCAGGATTTACGAAATAATGCAGAAGCCTTTTGGGGAACCATGGCATACTATATGGGCAGACTGCCAATACAGGCACAGCTTTTGGCAATGAATGAATTGTCAAACCATGACCACTCCCGTTTCCTTACCCGAACAAATGGTAAAACAGGCAGACTCCATACAGATGGAAGTAAAGCGGCAGATACAGGGATAAACGAAGCTGTTTTTCGGGAAGCAGTTCTTATGCAGATGACATGGATTGGTTCGCCTACGATTTATTACGGAGATGAGGCAGGATTGACAGGATGGACAGACCCAGATAACCGCAGGCCTTTTCCTTGGGGAAAAGAAAACAAGAGCCTCATAGAATATCATAAGGTACTCATTCAAATGAGAAAAAAACATCCGGCTTTGCGATATGGCTCTTTACAAAAATTGGCAGGAGAATTTGGGCTGCTTGCTTACGGCAGATTTGACCAACAGGAAAAGTTGGCAGTGGTTTTTCATAATTTACAGGAGGAAAAAGAACTGGTTCTTTCTGTATGGCAGATGGGTGTGGAAAAAGAAGGTCTTATGGAAGTAATTTTAGAAACAAATCAGGAAGGATTTTTCCTTTACGGCACAGGGCGTATACCGCATTATTTGCCCATAGAGCAAGGCTGTGTAAGAATTAAGATGCCACCGGAAAGTGGTGTTTTTATGAAAGAAGTGTGAATATGGAAATCAAAATACAATATGAAGATGCAGAGTTGATTGCAGCAGAGAAGCCTTGTGGTATGCCTGCACAGGCAGACAAAACAGGGGATTTGGATTTGCTGACCGCATTGGAAGAACAGACGGGATTTTCCTTAAAGCCGGTGCATCGCTTAGACCGTCCTGTAGGCGGTATGATTCTTTTGGCAAAAACTACGGAAGCAGCAAGCAGACTTTCTGCCTGTATGCAGGAGGGACTCCTTAACAAGTATTATCTTGCAGTCCTTTGCGGCAGTCTTTCCCAAAAAAAAGGGACTTGGACGGATTTCTTATGGAAAAATGCACGCACCAACCTTTCGGAAGTGGTTGCCAAAGAGAAAAAAGGGGCAAAGAAAGCGGTTTTGCATTACGAAGTCCTTGGGGAAAAAGAAGGCCTTTCTTTGGTGAAAATTGCTTTGGAGACAGGCAGACATCATCAAATTCGTGTGCAGACAGCGTTTCACGGTGCACCAATTTGGGGCGATAGAAAATATAATGGAAAAACAGTTTGGAAAAAGAATGCGGAAATCGCCCTTTGGTCTTATGCGATAGAAGGGAAAATAAAAGATGGAGCGGCTTTTTCTGTCAAGGCTGTGCCAAATCAAGTACCATTTTCCTATTTCTCCGAATATTTAGCAGAAATATAAGAAAATTACAAGGTGTTTTTCTTTGCATTTTATAGGGATGTGTATTATAATAGTAAAACAGGTGGAAGAGCAGAATAGAGGAACAGCAATGTTCTTTTATTTTCATACAGATATTAGCAATCACAAAGATAGATGGCTAACAAGGAAAAGGTTGGTGAGTATATGCAGAAAAAATATACACAAAAAGCACAGGATGTTTTGCAAAGAGCAAAAGAAGTCGCTTTAATATTGAAAGATTCCGCTGTGGGAACAGAGCATATCCTTTTAGGTCTGACGGTGGCAGGCGGTGTGGCATACAAAGCCTTAGATGAACAAGGCATCACCTATCATCAAATTATGGAAAAAATACAGGAAATGCTTGTGCATAACGGAGATTGCCAAAAAGTACAGGGTTTTACACCCAGAGCAAAGAAAGTCCTTGCCTGCAGCGAAGAACAGGCAGAAATCATGGGTGCAGAAGCGGTAGGTACAGAACATATCATACTTTCCCTTTTGCGGGAAGACAATAGCATTGCTATCCATATTATGATGGCATTAAACGTAGACTTGCAACAGCTTTATGATAAAATTATGATGATGCTGGGCGATCCCGAAGGAGAGGACGACTCTACTTATGGAATGTATGCAGAGAAGCAAGAGGAAATAAGCAAAACGGAAACTTTAGATAAATACAGCCGTGATTTTACCAAAATGGCAAAGAAACATACCTTTGACCCCACTAATGGCAGAGAAGATGAAATAGAACGTATGATTCGGATTTTGAGCCGCCGTACTAAAAATAATCCTTGTCTGATTGGTGAACCCGGTGTGGGAAAAACAGCTATTGTAGAAGGACTGGCACAGAGGATTGCAGAAGGCGATGTCCCTGATGTGTTAAAAAATAAAAAGATTGTCAATCTGGATTTGTCCTTGATGGTAGCTGGCTCTAAGTACCGTGGAGAATTTGAAGACCGTATGAAAAAGGCTTTGGAAGAAGTACGGAAAGAGGGAAATATTATTCTCTTTGTTGATGAACTGCATACAGTTATTGGTGCAGGAGCGGCAGAAGGGGCTATTGATGCCTCCAATATCTTGAAGCCTTCTCTTGCCAGAGGGGAGATACAGCTTATTGGTGCAACCACTTTGGAGGAGTATCGCAAGTATATTGAAAAAGATGCAGCTTTTGAGCGAAGATTTCAGCCTGTTCGTGTGGAAGAACCCGATGAACAAGCATCTTTGAATATGCTTCTGGCACTTAAAGACAAGTATGAGGCTCATCATCATGTAACCATTACGGAAGATGCCATGGAAGCAGCAGTGAGGCTGTCCGAGCGGTATATTACAGACCGCTTTTTGCCTGACAAAGCCATTGATGTCATTGATGAAGCCGCATCTTACCTGCGTTTGAAAACGTATACCACACCGGAAGACGTGTTGGATATGGAAAAGAAACTGGAAGAACTGACAGCAGAAAAAGAGGAAGCTGTTCGCACAGAAGATTTTGAAAAAGCCGCTGAGGTGAAACGTTCACAAGATGCTTTGCGGAAACAGTGGCAGGAAGCAAAAGCGGCATGGGAAACAAAAACGGAAAAAACAGAGCAGACTGTCACAGCGGAAGAGGTAGCGGAAATTGTGTCCCGTTGGACGGGTATCCCCTTACAAAAATTGCAGCAGAAAGAAAGTGAGCGTTTGCTGCATTTGGAAGAAACATTGCATAAGCGTGTCATCGGGCAAGAAGAAGCTGTAAAAGCGGTGGCAAGGGCAGTGCGTCGTGGACGGGTTGGAATGAAAGACCCCAATCGCCCGATTGGTTCATTTCTTTTCCTTGGGCCTACCGGCGTAGGGAAAACAGAACTTTCCAAAGCTTTGGCAGAAGCACTGTTTGGCAATGAAGATGCCATGATTCGGATTGATATGTCTGAATATATGGAAAAGCATAGTGTATCCAGAATGGTGGGTGCGCCTCCCGGATATGTGGGCTATGAAGAAGGTGGACAGCTGAGCGAAAAAGTACGTCGCAACCCTTATTCAGTGATATTGTTTGACGAAATCGAAAAGGCATCTCCTGAAATTTTTAATGTACTTTTGCAGGTTTTGGATGATGGACACATTACAGATGGACAGGGGAGAAAAGTAGATTTCAAAAATACAGTTATCATTATGACATCTAATGCAGGGGCAAGAAGTATTGTAGAACCCAAGCGGCTTGGCTTTACCAGTGTGGAAACACCGAAACAAAGCTATGAAATGATGAAAAAAAATGTCATGGATGAAGTTAAACAGATATTTAAGCCTGAATTTTTGAATCGTATAGATGATACGATTGTATTCCATTCTTTGGAGAAAGAGGATATTTTGGAAATTGTCAAACTTATGACAAAGACGGTATCCCAAAGAGCAAAAGAAAATATGGGCATTACGGTTACCTTTACGGATAAGGCTTTAGAAAAGATTGCTGAGGAAAATTTTGATCGGGCATATGGGGCAAGACCTTTGCGTCGGGCAATTCAGTCCTGCATTGAAGATCCTTTTGCAGAAGAGTATCTGATGGGTAATGTGCAAAAAGGGGATAAAGTTTCTGTTGGCGTCAAAACAGGTGGTTTTGCCTTCCGTGTTGTGAAATAAGCTGTGATTTTCTATAGGAATGAAAGAAATTTTCTATATACCAATACGGGATTTTGTGATATAATGACTGCAAAATGAGATGTGCAGTTCTGCATGGATATGTGCATATATAATATCCTGCAATGTTTTCTGCAACGGCTATTTAAAAAAAGCAAATTTTCATTGAAAAAGGAGATAGAAATTTGGGAGGTACATGGAAATGGCAGTAATTGAAGAATTGATTAGACAGGAAGATGATGGCAGCATTAGCTTTGGAAATTATCTGATGGATGAAAAAAAGAAGGTTATGGATTTTGAAGTTCACGGCGATTTGTATAAAGTGAAAACATTCAATGAAATCACAAAATTAGAAAAAAATGGAAAGATGCTTTTGGAAGCCGTTCCTGGCGCAACAATACATAATTTCTGTATGAATGAGAAAGGCGTATCTTTTATTGTAGAGGCAGCAGAAGATGTGCAGATGACTTTGGAACTGGAAGCAGAAACAGCATATCGTATTCTTTTAGATGATGTGAATATTGGGCAAATGAAAACAAATATGGCAGGTAAGGTTACTTTTAGTATGGAAACAAAAAACAAGACCTCTAAAGTGCGGATTGAAAAAATCATCTGATATTGCCATCAAATAAAAAATGTACAATAAGTAAAATGGGTAAATCTGAAGGGTTTATCCATTTTATTTTATGACAAACAAAGTAGAAAATGAGGTGTGGAGATGAAGCAAAAAACCATGTATACCTGTAACCAATGCGGATATACGGCGGCAAAATGGATGGGAAAATGCCCTGACTGCGGAGCGTGGAATACCTTTTCTGAAAAGATAACGGGGAAACAGTCAGTTTCTTCGATAAAAAAAGAAGGAGCAACCCTTTCCCGTTTGTCACAGGTGGAGAATAAAAAGGAAAGTCGTATCTATACAGGTATTTCGGAATTTGACCGTGTCCTTGGCGGCGGTATAGTGAGAGATTCTGTTACCATTTTGACTTCTCCTCCCGGCGGTGGAAAATCCACACTTGCACTGCTTTCCGCTTGCCAGTTGGCAAAAAATGGATTGCGTGTGCTGTATGCGTCAGGGGAGGAAAGCGAAAGTCAGATTAAGGGCAGAGCAGACCGTATTTTGGAAAATATAGAGGAGAATATTTGGATTCTTGCCAACACTTCTATGGACGCAGTATTAGATGCAATTACAGAAACAGATGCGGATTTCATTATATTGGATAGTATCCAAACGTTTGCCCTTGCGGAATTCTCTCCTTCCCGTGCGGGAAACCCCACACAGACCATGGAATGTGCTGCTGCTTTGGTGCAGTGTGCGAAAAATAAAGCCCGTCCAAGGGCAGTTCTCATGATTGGGCAAATGAACAAAAACGATGAAATTGCAGGACTTCGTGCCTTAGAACATCTGGTGGACACTGTTCTTGTCATGGAAGGAGAGGGGGCAGATGAACTGCGTGGGCTGACGGCAACGAAAAACCGTTTCGGCAGTACGGGAGAAATGGGATTTTTTGCCATGACGGAAAAAGGACTGCAATCCATCGATAATCCTTCTGCGTACTTTATTACAAAGAGACAAGCAGATGAAGCCGTATCTGGCAGTGCGGTTACAGTGCTGCGGGAAGGCTCCCGTCCTGTGGTGGCAGAAGTAGAAAGTTTGGTTTCCCAGTCTTTTACGCCGTATCCTTCCCGTATTAGCGAACATATGAAAAAAGATGCGCTCAATACGCTGCTTTCCATTTTGGAACAGAGAGGCAATATCAAGCTCTATGATAAGAATGTTGTGGTAAAAACAACAGGAGGATTGCAGCTGAAGGAACAAGGGGCAAATTTGGCGGTATTGATGAGCATTGTTTCTTCCGTCAAGAATATTCCTTTGCCATCAGACTGGGCATTTATTGCCGATGTGGGACTGACAGGGGAATTGAAGCGGGTGCCTGCTATGGAATCCCGCATAAAAGAATTAAATCGCATGGGTTACAGTTATGTGATTACGGCAGAAGGAGCAGTACACAGAGAGGAATTTACCCCAATCTGCGTTGTAGAATGCAGAACGCTTTCACAGGTGATACAGTGGGTTTTGGCACAGGAGAAAAGAGAAAAAAGATGAAAAATAGGGAATGTCTTTATTTCTATTCTTTACTATTGGCGCAACATATACTATAATGGAAAAATAACAAATACGGACAAATGTGTTTCAGTAGAGAAAAGGAGGTCATAAGAGATGCAAAAAAATGTAGACATTAAAAAGTTTAAAAAAGTTATGGTTGCAAATCGTGGTGAAATTGCCATTCGTGTATATCGTGCCTTGAGTGAACTTGGAATTCAGACAGTGGGTATTTTTTCAAAAGAAGATAAATATTCTTTATTCCGTACAAAAACAGATGAGGCATATATGCTGAATCCGGAAAAAGGCCCCATTGATGCTTATTTGGATATTGATAACATCATCAAAATTGCAAAAGCAAAAAATGTAGATGCCATTCACCCAGGTTACGGTTTTCTTTCCGAAAATCCTGAATTTGTAGAAGCCTGTGATAAAGCCGGCATTGCTTTTATTGGCCCAGATGTAGATGTAATGTACAGAATGGGGGACAAAATTTCTTCCAAGAAAATGGCAAACGAATGTAATGTGCCCATTATTCCCGGTGTAGACCATGCCATCAGAAACCTAGATGAAATCATGGAAGTTGCAGAAAGAGTTGGTTATCCTGTTATGCTGAAAGCATCAAACGGCGGCGGCGGCCGAGGTATGCGTATTGTAAACAGTGCAGAAGAAATGCCAAAAGAATTTGAGGAAGCAAGAAACGAAGCAAAGAAAGCTTTTGGGGACGACAAAATTTTCGTGGAAAAATATTTGCGTGACCCCAAACACATTGAAGTACAAATGTTGGCAGATAAATATGGCAACGTCGTACATCTCTTTGACCGTGACTGTTCTGTGCAAAGACGTCATCAGAAGGTTGTGGAATTTGCACCTGCTTTTACAGTCAGCGATGCCACAAGAAAAAAGATTTTTGCAGATGCAGTTCGTTTGACTAAGCACGTTGGATATAAAAATGCGGGTACACTGGAATTTTTGGTAGATGCAGATGAAAACTACTATTTCATTGAAATGAATCCTCGTATCCAGGTAGAACATACCGTATCTGAAGCTGTTACAGGAATTGATATTGTACAGGCACAGATATTGATAGAAGAAGGTTATGCGTTGGATTCTCCTGAAATTGGCATTGCTTCTCAGGACGATGTGCAGAGCAATGGATATTCCATTCAGCTTCGTGTTACGACAGAAGACCCATCAAACAACTTCTTGCCGGATACAGGAAAAATTAGCGTATATCGCTCCCCTGCCGGCAATGGTATTCGTTTGGACGGTGGTACTGCACACGCAGGTGGGGAAATTACCCCGTATTATGACAGCTTGTTGGTAAAAATTATTGCCCATGACAGAACTTTTGCAGGAGCAACAAAAAAGGCAATTCGTGCCATCAAAGAAACCAGAATCCGTGGCGTAAAAACCAATATTCCTTTTCTGATCAATGTATTGCAGAGTGAAACATGGAACAAAGGAAAATGTACCACAACATTTATTGAAAATACACCGGAATTGTTCCACATTGTATTGGGACAGAACCGTGCAACAAAAATTGCAGAATTTATTGGGAATCAGATTGTTAATGAATCCAGAGGTAAAAAGCCGGAATTTGACCGCATTGTTCCTCCATCTTTTGGTAAAGCAGAAGATGGCTCTACAATTCCTGTCAATGGTGCAAAGAATGCTTTCCTGAAAATGGGTGCAAAGGACTTTACCCAGAGTATTATGAAGGATAAGCGTCTGTATGTAACAGATACAACTATGCGTGACGCACATCAGTCCTTGATGGCAACCAGACTGCGTACAAGAGATTTGATGGTGGCAGCACCTGCAACCAATATGGCAATGGAAAATGCTTTTTCCGTAGAAGCATGGGGTGGCGCAACATTTGACGTTGCTTATCGTTTCTTGAAAGAATCTCCTTGGATTCGTTTGCAGCAGCTTTCCAAAGCAATGCCCAATACATTGATACAGATGCTTTTGCGTGCATCAAATGCTGTAGGTTATGCAAACTATCCCGATAACGTGGTAAAAGAATTTATCAAAATTTCCGCAGAACGTGGGGTAGATGTATTCCGTATTTTTGACAGCTTGAACTGGGTTGAAAATATGAAGATGCCTATTGAAGAAGCATTGAAAACGGATAAGATTGTAGAAGGTGCAATTTGTTATACAGGGGATATTTTGGATCCCAATGAAACAAAGTACACACTGGACTATTATGTACGGAAAGCAAAAGAATTGGAAGCATTGGGTTGTCATATTTTTGCCATCAAGGATATGGCAGGTCTTTTGAAACCTTATGCTGCAAAGAAATTATTTAGCACATTGAAACAAGAACTGCATATTCCTCTGCATCTGCATACCCATGATACCACAGGCAACGGTGTCAGCACTGTGCTTATGGCATCTGAAGCAGGCGTAGACATTGTTGACCTTGCCATTCAGTCCATGAGTTCTTTGACCAGCCAGCCTTCCATGAATGCAGTTGTAGAAGCACTGAGAGGAACAGAACGTGATACAGGACTTGACCCGGATCAGTTAATCGAATTGAGTCAGTATTATCAGGGAGTGCGTCAGATTTTCACTGGTTTTGAAAGTGAAATGAAAACACCAAATACAGAAATTTATAAGTATGAAATTCCCGGCGGACAATATTCCAACTTGCTGGCACAGGTAAAAGCCATGGGTTCTGAGGATAACTTTGAAGAAATCAAACATCTGTACAAACAAGCCAATGACCTTTTGGGGAATATTGTAAAGGTAACACCTTCATCTAAAGTTGTTGGGGATATGGCGATTTTCATGTCCAAAAATGGTTTGACAAAGGATAACATCTTGACAGAAGGAAAAGATCTTTCCTATCCCGATTCCGTTGTAGACTACTTTATGGGGAATATTGGGCAGCCGGAAGGCGGCTTCCCTGAAGAATTACAGAAGATTGTACTGAAAGGCAAAACACCGATTACAGGTAGAGTAGGTGGATTGATGCCTCCTGCAGATTTGGAAGGCATTGAAAAACATCTTCTGGAAACCCATACCATGAAAAGAATCAACCCCAGAAATATCATCAGTTATGCCATGTATCCAAAGGTATACGATGATTACTGCTATCACTGGGAATACTATACAGACGTTTCCAAGCTGTCCAGTGACGTTTTCTTCTATGGTTTAGCAAAAAATGAAGAAACTGTCATTGAAATTGGCGAAGGGAAAGATATCTTAATCAAATATTTGGATATGTCTGAACCTGATGCTGAAGGTTTCCGTTCGTTGACATTTGAAATTAATGGTGTTATGCGTGAAGTTCGTGTACTTGATAAGCATCTGGAAGTCAAGAGCGACAGAAAGTTGAAAGCAGATAAAAACAATCCTTCTCACCTTGGTTCTGCAATTCCTGGTACAATTAGCAAGATACTGGTAAAAGAAGGGGACGAAGTGAAGAAGAACCAGCCGCTTTTGACAGTAGAAGCGATGAAAATGGAAACATCTGTTGTGGCGAAAGAAGACAGTGTAATCGATAAGATTTATGCCGTGGAAGGCGAAAAAGTAAGTCAGGGCGATTTGCTGATTTCCTTTGTAAAGAAAGACGCAGAAGAATAAAAAGTATGAAATAAGGCAGAGTTTTCGGAAATGAACTACACCCCATTTGTTAGAAGTACGATATGCGGTTTAACAGATGGGGTGATTTTTTATACCAAAAGGAATATGGGATAAAAAGTACACAGCAGAATGGAGTGCCAAAGAGGTATTTTTCCTTTGGCAGTTTCAAGTCTGGCACAGGCCCTATGTGGGACGAGGAACAGAAAGAAATCATTCAAGAGTCAGTCGATGGTGGAAGTGTACAGTGCTGTCTGTTCCAATGGCTGTATTGCTGTATAAAATGAGATAATGAATAGAATGTTAAGACTGGTGAGGAACTTATGATTGAAATTAAAGGAAAATATAATGAGGCAAAAATATTTACGGATGTTGTGGACAGTGCTTCCATTGCTCAAGTACAGGAACTGTGCAATCAAGAATTTACAACAGGCAGCCGTATTCGTCTGATGCCTGATATACATGCCGGTGCAGGCTGTACCATTGGCACAACAATGACCATCACAGATAAGGTAGTGCCAAATCTTGTAGGCGTGGATATTGGCTGTGGCATGGAAACCATTCGCATTCGTGAATCCCATATAGAACTGCAAAAATTAGACAAATTGATTTATCAGAAAATACCGTCTGGGTTTTCTATTCGGGAGAAAGCACATAAATATCTGAATGAAATTGATCTTTCAGAATTATACTGTGCAAAATACATTGATCTGCCTCGTGCGGAGAAAAGCATTGGTACTTTGGGTGGTGGAAACCATTTTATTGAGGTTGACCAAGATAATGAGGGGAATCTTTATGTTGTGGTACATTCAGGCAGCAGACATCTTGGTGTGGAAGTGGCAAAGTACTACCAAGAGGAAGGCTACAATGTGCTGAACCATACAGATGACGCTTCTTTGGCACAACTGATCACACAGATGAAAGCAGATGGTCGTGAAAAGGAAATTCAAAAAGAAATCAAACGCTTAAAAAAACAAAAACAGACCGGTATCCCAAAATCCCTTGCTTATGTAAGCGGAGAGCTATTTGACCAGTATATCCATGATATGAAGATTGTCCAACATTTTGCTATGCTGAATCGTCAGGCAATGATAGATGAGATAGTTAAGGGAATGAAGTTCCATGTGGAGGAACAGTTTACGACTATCCATAATTACATAGACACAGAGCAAATGATATTGCGAAAAGGGGCAGTATCTGCCAAAGTGGGAGAACAGCTTCTCATTCCCATCAATATGCGGGACGGCAGTATAATTTGTATTGGAAAAGGAAATGAAGATTGGAATTATTCCGCACCCCATGGAGCCGGACGGCTCATGAGCAGAGGAGAGGCAAAACAGTCATTTACGGTTTCTGAATTTAAGAAACAGATGTCAGAAATTTATACTACATCTGTAAGCAAATCAACTTTAGATGAGTGCCCCATGGCTTATAAAGATATGCAGGATATTTTGGATAACATTGGTCCTACAGCTGAAGTGATAAAAGTTATTCGACCGATTTACAATTTCAAAGCAGGAGAGGAAGATTGATGCAAAGGTATGGCAGGAGGCGATTTTGTCTACACCTTCAAACTATCCGCTTAGCAGGTAGTTTTGATTTATGGGATATAGAATGAAAAAAATAAAATATGTTTTTTATGATGTGCATTGTAATTCTAATTCTCCCGAAGTTTTCGTAAACCCTCAAACTGATGTAAGATAGGCTTACCGGTTTGGGGGTTTCTTTTATGTAAGGAAAAAAGGATACTTCGGAAGAAGAAGTTCTTTGAAGAGTGATGGGCTGTAATTGGAAAGAAAACAGTCATGGAATTTAAGGAGGTTATTGTACAAAAGAGATTAACAA
>JAHHTX010000036.1 GCA_020024255.1 Anaerotignum sp. | reverse complement strand
GGATTATCATGGCAAAAATTACGGAAGGCTATATGCCCTATTTGAATTATCAAACTTATTATCGTATTGTTGGGGAAAAAAAGGACAATGGAAAAGCACCTTTGATTTGTTTGCACGGTGGTCCCGGTTCTACCCATAATTATTACGAAGTATTAGATAATCTGGCTGATGATGATGAACGAATGATCATCATGTATGACCAGATTGGATGCGGAAACTCCTATCTTGACGGGCATCCGGAACTTTGGAATCAAAATGTTTGGTTAGATGAACTTGATGCTTTAAGGGAATACCTTGGCTTGGATACATGTCATATCATCGGTCAGTCATGGGGAGGTATGATGCAAATTGCCTATGCCATTGAGCGTAAACCAAAAGGAATCAAGAGTTTCATTATTTCCAGTGGTCATTCAAGCAGTTCACTCTGGGAAAAAGAAGGGCTTCGCCGAATTAAGATGATGCCTCAGGATATGCAAGATGCCATTCATCATGCATTGTCAACTGGTGATTTTACTGGGGAAGCTTATGATGCTGCTGTTGCTGAATACATGGACAGATATTGCAATTACTGGCTTGGTGCAGATACCCCTGAATGCTGCACAAGACCCAAAAAAGCCGGTTCGGAATCCTATGTGTATGGCTGGGGACCAAATGAATTTGCTCCAACCGGAACGCTCAAAGATTTTGAATATACGGACAGACTTGGCGAGATCCAAATTCCTTCCTTAATTTGCAGCGGAATTTCTGATCTTTGTTCTCCGCTTGTGGCAAAGACATTGGCAGACGGTATTCCAAATTCAAAGTGGATTCTGTGGGAAAATGCAAGACATACCTGTTTTGTAGACAGACATGATGATTATTGTAAAGAAATGATCAAGTGGATGAATCACTATGACTAATGGGAAAACATTTCATTATTTGGTAAGTCCGATTAAGAATATGGTTGAAAAGAAAAGTCCGATATCGAGATATCATTCTCCATGTTCAAGTTTTCAGCAACGGTTAGAACGGTTATTTATACAACAAATACCGAATCTCTGAATCCCATTTATATCGGAATTTGAACCCCTAGAGAAGCGTGTTTCCAAGCGATACAGCTCTATTGCAAACCCTTCTGTTGCACTTCAAACTGGACTTCGGACGAATAATGGAAAGCCAAAAAAGCGGGCAGATTTCCTGCCTAATAAAGGGTGTTGACAAAGTCGCCCCCTTCATCAAAGTCTCATTGCATTCAAGGCTTTAACTAGCAGACAGAAGAATAAAGCAGAAGTTCCAATGACAAAAAAGCCTTGGCACTTCTGCTTTTCCTCATGGCTTCAGTGTATGGCTAATGCCAATAATTAGGTCTGTCCATTCACAGGGCTCCTTCCTAAATTGCACAATTTCAGACATCAAAGTGCCATCATGAGAATATTTTTTACATCTTTTGCTGTCAAAGGCACAAAAGCATTTTCCAAATCCAAGCTGACAGCTTTTTGGGACATTTCTTCAAAATATGATTGATCAATACCCACTTCTGATAATTTTGTGGGTAATCCTAATTGAATAAAAAATTCTCTTGTTTTTTGGATGGCCTTTTGAGAAATTTCCATGTCTGATTCGCCATCTAAATTCCATACATTTTTTCCATATTCCTTAAAACGCCATGTTGTATCTTCATTTAAGACATACTCCATCCAATAAGGTGTCAAAATTGCCAGACCAACACCATGCGTAATATCATAAAATGCACTTAATTCATGTTCTATGGCATGTACAGACCATGCAACTTCCTGACCATAAGAACAAATACCGTTAATCGCCAAACTGGAAGCCCACATAATATTTGCCCGTGCATCATAATCTTGGGGGTTATCTATCAATACACCAGCAAATGTGATACAGGTTTGCAAAATACCCTCACAAATACGGGATTGCAGATATGCTCCCCTCTCTCTGGTAAAATAACATTCAAATGTGTGGCTCATAATATCAGCGATACCTGAAACTGTTTGTTTTTCAGAAACCGAATATGTATATTCCGGATCTAAAATGGCAAAAACCGGCTTGGTTAAATCATTGCCGCTGCTCCATTTTTCATGTTTGTCCATATCAGAAATAACAGCATAACCATCCATTTCAGACCCGGTAGCAGCTAAGGTCAGCACAACTGCAATAGGCAATGCGTCTACAATTTTATTTTCGTCCAAAACCTGATCCCATGGATCGCCTGCATAATATACACCACTTGCAATGATTTTTGCACAATCTATTGTGCTGCCTCCGCCTACTGCCAATACTGCCTCCACATTGTTCTGTCTGCAAAGCTCCACACCTTTGCGTACAGACTCTATGCGTGGATTTGGTTCTACACCGGAAAGTTCCACAAACTCTATTTCATTTATTTTTAATTCTTGGGTGATTGCATCATAAATGCCATTTTTTTTGATACTACCACCACCATATACCAATAAAATCCTATTTCCTAATTTTTTTAAATTCACACCCAAATTTTTGATTTCGTCTCTTCCAAAAAAAACTTCGGTCGGAATATTGTAATGGAAATTTTGCATACAGACTTCCTCCTTATCTTTTTTTCAGGATATCATAAACAGTAGAATTTGGTCAAATATGTGGGGATATACGATTGGGTAAATGGAAAAATGATTTTGGGCTTTAGTATATCTCTTTGATCATTTTTCCGCTGATATGTTATCATCAGCAAAAGAACTATTTGTGCCGTTGCAGCATCTTTATGCAGGCTACAATTAGTATGCCAACAACTGCAATCAAAGGAAATCCAACAACAATAGACATAAGCTGTACTACTCTAAATTCTTTGATTAGTAATAATCCGATTGATAATACACAAAACAACAATGCCCAAAGCAACCGATTCCAGCCTGCAGGTTCTTCATTGTATTTAATTTTTTTCGTTGTGGAAGATGCCAGCACAAATGCACAAGAATCAATGGTTGTAGCAAGATAGATAAAGCAAAGTACACACATAAACAACATACTGATTTTTTTCATTGGCAGTGTACTCAAAATAGCAATCACTGCTTCTGCCTGACCTTGTTCACTCAATATACCTGCCACGTCAACCAAACCGCTTTGTTGCACTTGCAGTGCATATCCGCCAAATACCATAAAATTCAATGCACATCCTAAGCTGCCAAAAAGAAGCTGCCCCCAGACTACACTGCGTATCGTACGTCCTTTTGATATTCTGGCAATAAACATGCCCATCATGGGCATAAAAGCAAGCCACCATCCCCAATAAAAGACAGTCCAGTTTTCTACAAATGCACCATCTCCAAATGGATCCATCCATGTATTCAAACGTACAAATTCCGAAAAATAAAGCCCCACAGAATTGATTTCCATTTCCATAATATTGACTGAATCCGCACAAACAAATACAAAAACAAGAAAAACGATTGCCAGCACCAAATTAAAATCGCTCAGTTTTTTGATGCCACGATCCAATCCTAAATAGGCAGCACCACCAAAAATGCAAACCCAAATGCCTAAAATAATGAAATTTACAATCAATTCATATTTTTGCGGTATAGAAAAAACATCACGCACAATAATAGATAAAACTGGTGTCCCGATTCCCAAAGATGTCGCAATAGAACCAAGTATACCTAAAACAACCAACACATCTACAACAATTCCAAAAAAATGTACTCTTTTCTTTTTTGCAAATGCGTCTTCACAAGCAGAACTTAAACTTAACTTTTCTTTTTTCTGCACAAAGATGCTGTATCCCACTGCAACGATTGCCGGAACATAAAATGCCCATGCACTTGGGCCCCAATGAAACTGGCCATACATATGTGCATATTCATATGCTTCCACACTATACGGTTCCATATGAAAAGGTGGTTCTGAAACATAATAAATCGGTTCCAAAAACCCCATAATCACAATGCTTGTACCAACACCGGCTGTAAAAAGCATTGCAATCCAAGAAAATGTGCGATACTGAGGTTCATCTTTTGGATCACCTAGCTTAATTTTTCCAACCGGACTTATGGTTAACCACACCAAAAAAATAAAACAAGAAATACATGCAAGGTAGTAGAGCCAACCAAACTTTTGCGTACAAATTGCAAATAAAATATCAGATATGTACTGTGCCTGTTCTTTGAAAAAAATCAAGACAACTGCCACCAGAACTGTTAAAATCAATGTTGGAATGAAAACATATTTTTCTATGTTATGAAATGATTTCATAAAGCACTCCCCCTAATCGCACATTCACATAAAAAATCTTTCTGATTTACTTACTTCTATGATATATAATAGAGAGAGATGAAGATAAACAAAGTATGATTTTTCGTCTATACATCCATCTTTGTTGTCCGATTTCATCATGTATCTTTTTACATGATGATAGTTCAATTACTTCATTTTCGTGTGCCTAATAAGCCTATATGATGAGTCCCCTTGTATATGCATAACAATACAAGGGGACTTCTACAGAAGTCTTGTACACCTAAAATTTGCATCAAATAAAGGCAGGATATTTGTTTATGGACAAAATCGAAAAGAAAAACTCTTACTTTTTATCATTCAATTATTTTTCCATGACAATCAGTGCATCAGCTACGCCAACACCTTCTGGATATACAAAGAGTGGATTGATGTCCAATTCCTTCAATTTATCTTTGTTTTGTGCGGCAAAGTCTGCGATTCCCACGATTGTATCACATAATGCGTCCAAATCACAAGGCTCACTTCCTCTATAGCCTGTCAAAAGTTTGAAGGATTTTAAGGATTTCAACATTTCCATTGCTTCAGCCTTATTCAGCGGAGCAGGATAAAGTGCAACGTCTTTGAACAATTCTACAAATACACCGCCCATACCTACCATAACCATAGGTCCAAACTGTGGATCATTGTTAACACCAATAATCATTTCCACACCTTTTTTCATCATTGGTGCCATCAATATGCCATTGATATTTGCTTCGGGTTTCTTTTCTTTTACACACATCATAATTGTTTCATAGGCTTCACGGACAGCGTCTTCACCAGAAATATTCAGCTTTACGCCACCTACGTCACTTTTGTGTAAAATATCAGCGGACTCTATTTTCATCGCCAATGGTACATTTTGCTCTTTTGCGAATGCAACAGCTTCTTCCACTGTTTTTGCAATAATTTCTGCCTGAATGGGTACATTATATTTTGCCAAAAGCTGTTTACTTTCAAATTCAGACAACGCAACGGGATTCTCTGGAGATTTTTCCGGTGTTGCCAATTCAAATGTTCTTTCCCTTTCAAAATATTCAACGTAGTCTGATAAATATTTCAACAACTTCAGGGCATAAACTGGAGGTGGTAATACAGGTACACCAATATCAAACAATTTTTTCTGATACTCCGGATTTCTTGTATTTTCCGCAAAAGGCATCATGACAATTGGTTTACCATGATTTTCTTCGCTTACTTTTTTAATTCCTTCAAACATATAATGAATAGCAGGATCTGCAATTTTATACAATAATGTATAACCGATGATTACCATGCCTACATTGGGATCATCAATAACAGTACGCAAAGCGCCTGCATATAAATCTGCATCATAGGATAAACTTGCTGTCATATCCAGTGGATTGTTTGGTGTTGCATAAGATGGAAGCTGCTCTTTCAGCTTTTGCAATGTTTCAGGTGCAAAGTTTGGATAATGCAATTCATTCAGGCTGGCTACATCTGCAGTGATTGCTGTTTCTCCGCCGGATAAACACATGGTGGAAAATGCTGCTTTTGTGGGCATACAAGGCAAAGTAGAAAGCATCATAGACATTGCAATCAATTCTTCCAAGTCATCTACACGAATTGCACCAAATTTCTTTAACATTGCGTCGAAAGATTTATCAGATCCGGAAAGGCTGCCGGTATGCGAAGCGGCAATCTGCTGGCTCTTTGCACTTTTGCCAACCTTCAACACAACAACAGGTTTTTTCTTCTGCGCTGCTTTTTGCAATACCTGAATAAATTTTGAAGGGTTTTTTACGCCTTCAATATATACTGCCAGTACTTTTGTATTTTCATCATCTACAAGGAAGTCCATGTAATCTTCCATCTGTACAATCTTCGCATTACCTGCTGAAATGCTGTAAGAAAATCTCATTCCAGGATCTTCCATCATAGACAGACACAACTGGCCACTTTGGGACACAACACCCACTTTACCTGTACGTTCTCTTTCTTCTGAAATAAAGGCAAATGCAAATGCCTGATCAATATAGTTTACAAAGCCTGCACAGTTTGGCCCCATAATGGCAATGCCCAATCTTTCTGCTGCTTCTTTCAGTTCTTTTTCGTTTTGTCTGCCTTCATCTGTTCCGATTTCACCATAACCACTTGCATAAACAACTGCACCACCGCAACCTTTTTTGGCTCCCTCTTCCAATAAAGGAATAACTGTTTTTTGCGCAGTACATATGATCATTAAATCAATTGTATCATCAATATCAGAAACACTTTTATAACAAGGTCGGTCAAAGACTGTTTCTCTTTTGGGATGAACAAAATATACTCTGCTCAAATCTTCTTTGTACGCTAAAATATTACGACAGGTATCACCGCCAAAACCTTCCTTCTCACTGGCACCTACAACAGCCACTGATTTTGGTTTCAACAATTTTGTTAAATCCATGTTTATCCCTCCATTATTATTTTCCTGCTACACCTCTTTGGAAGCAAAGTGCATTTTTTGGATTTTTCTTACCTTTCTTCAAAAAGAATTTTTCAATTGCTTTTTCCATGTATTCTGTTGTAAATAAATCACTGTTTGCTGCTAAAGCACCAAGCATGACGATATTTGCGCCCTTAGGGTTTTCCAATTCTTTTGCAATATCGGTAACAGGTACTTTAATCACTCTGATGTCATCACGATATTTTCTATCATCAGGGACAACAGAGGAGTTTACCAGCAACAAGCCGCCCGGTTTCAAGCGAGATTCAAATTTATCAATTGCCGGTGCATTCATGCTGAACAAAATATCCAATGTTTTGCAAATTGGGCTTGCAATCTTTTTATCACTGATTTTAACAGAACAGTTTGCAGTACCACCTCTCATTTCCGAACCATAAGAAGGATAAAATAATACATTCTTTCCCTGTTCCATGCCTGCATCTATCAACATCATGCCTGCTGTCAATACGCCCTGTCCGCCAAAACCTGCACAAATAATTTCAACCATTTCTCATTCTCCTTTCTTGTGATCCTGGAATTCTCCAATAGGGAAATATGGTATCATCTCTTTTTTGATTCTTTCCATACTTGCTACCGGTGTCAAATTAAGGTTGGTTGGGCAGGCAGAGAGTAATTCTACCAAGCAGAATCCATCTCCTGCCATGTGTTTTTCAAATGCTTTTTTCACATACTGTTTTGATTTGTTAATATTTGCTACGTCACACATTGCACCACGAGCCAAGTATCCGATCTTCATGCCGGAAAAAGCATCTACAACATTGAAAGGCTCACCGGCTTTTGATACGTCTTTACCATAAGGTGTAGAAGTTGTTTTCTGACCCGGCAAAGATGTAGGTGCACACTGACCACCTGTCATACCATAAATACTGTTGTTAATTACGATTGTAATGACGTTGTCATTGCGTATTGCAGCGTGCATTGTTTCTGCCATACCAATGGAATAAGCAGCACCATCGCCAATATAAGCTAATACAGGATTGTCTTTTCTTACTTTTTTTGCACCGATTGCCGTAACGATAGGTCTGCCATGGGCTGCCATAATTGTGTCAAATCTCCAAGAATCAATATTTAAAGAACCGCAAGCTACGTCTACAACGGTCAATAACTTTTCGCTTACACCCAATTCTTCTGCTACTTCTGCAATCAAACGAACAATTAAACCATGTCCACAACCCGGACAGAAACCACTCTGTGTAAATGTAACTGTTTCAGGAGCTTTTACCTTCATAATTATTTACCCTCCTTTACTGTATGCAATACTTCTCGTGCTTTTTTCAATATACCATCTGTTTCAGGAATTTCAAAGATAGAGCCATAATGTTCAACAGGTTTTGTACCACCTGTTGCCAATTTAACGTCATCAACCATCTGCCCCAAAATATTCATTTCTACAGTCATGAATACTTTTGCTTCTTTTGCTTTAGCAAATGCCTTTTCAGGGAAAGGATACAGTGTAATCGGACGAATCAAACCGATTTTCATGCCTTTTGCTCTGCCTTCTTCCACAGCTTCTGTTGCAACACGGGAACTGATACCATAAGCAACCAATATGATTTCTGCATCTTCAATTTCGATTGCTTCATAACGCTGTTCTTCTTCTACCATTCTGTCGTATTTGTCACGCAGAAAATATTCATAATTGGGATCTGTATAATAAGCATTTTGAATTTTTCTCTGTTCGTCACCTTTTTTACAGCCTTTGATGCTCCAATCAAATTTGTCAATATCGTGTTCAACAAATTCAGGAATTTCTACAGCTTCAATCATCTGTCCAATAGCTGCATCTGATGCAATCAATACCGGATGTGTATATTTCTCTGCCAAATCAAATGCTTCCACCATCAAATCGGCATTTTCCTGTACAGAAGCCGGTGCCAGTACAATTGTGCGATAATCGCCATGACCTCCACCTCTTGTCAGCTGCCAATAGTCACCTTGGCTCTGTGCAATATCGCCCAGCCCACTACCGATACGCATAACGTCTACAATTACTGCAGGCAATTCAGATGCTACCAAATAGGAGATACCTTCCTGTTTCAAAGAAAATCCGGGACCTGCGGAAGATGTCAATGCTCTTGCCCCTGCTGCTGCTGCACCAAGAACCATATTTATACCAGACAGTTCAGATTCTGCCTGTATAAACTCGCCGCCGACTTCTTCCATTCTCCAAGAAAGATATTCCAATATTTCTGTTTGTGGTGTGATTGGATAACCACTATAAAAACGGCAACCTGCAGCCAATGCTGCTTCTGCCAATGCTTCATTTCCCTTCATCAATACTTTTGCCATAGTTGATTCCCCCTATTATCTAATTTCAAATACATAATCAGGACATACACGGTAGCAAGAAGCACAGCAAATACATTTTTCTTCATCTACCTGAATAACGTTATAACCTTTACTGTTCACAACTGTAGATACACTGATGGCATCTTTCGGACAGAAGTGGATACAATACCCACAGCCTTTGCATCTGTTTGTGTCTGTATAAATTTTTTCTTTATCCATAATCAACCTTCCTTTCCTCTGTTGTTACAACTCTTGAAACAACAATACAATTGTTTATATTTGTTGTTTATATTTTTTATTTTTATGATAAACATAAATAGACAAAATCGCACCCACAACACCACTTGCTGCCAAGAACGTAAAGATGTAAATATATCCTGCACCGCCATGTTGATCCAACCATTTACCAAAGAGCAATGTGTAAATGGTATCCGGTAAATAGCCTATGATTGAAGCCAAACCAATCGCTGTACCTGTCATTGCACGTGAAATGCCACATTCACTTAATGTAGAAAATACAACACTATATGTCATCATCGCAAGTGCCCCAGGTAAGAGTGTATATATACTTGCTGCTGTACCACTAATGTCTGACGGAAGAACCAACACACCGATAAACGTAGCTGCAAGTGCTGTAAAACCAACTGCCAGCCACTTTGATGTGGATTTCAACACTTTGTCTGCAATCAAACCGCCAATAGGCGACAACAGCAAGAATACATAGTTTCTAACAATGGAAACTGCACCGGAAGCTGTAGCAGAAATACCTTTAACCTCTGTCAAATACGGTGTAAAATAGGAAACACAAGAATAATAACCATAGCCTACCATAACAATAATGGCAAATATCCATATAATGGGTTTGCGTAATAATATGGCTGCATCTTTGAAATTAAATTTGCCATCTTCTCCCTCTGCTTCCTCTGCTTTGCCGTCCATAAAAATGATAATCAACAGTGCAGCTACAAAAACAGCTACTGCACCAACAACAACTGCACGGAAAAATCCCGTAACGATGTCATCACCTGCACTATTGGAAGCTATCAGTGCCAATGACTGAACTATTGCTGCCGAAATACCATTACAAGCATAATAAATGCCATACATAAATCCTTGTTCTTGCTCTGTACCAACTAAACGAACCGCTTTCATAAGAGATGACCAGAAAATGAATGCAGTGGAAAGAGATAAGCCTGCCCAAATGAAAAGTGATAGCGTATAATTAAAAGTAAATGCATATAGCAGTGCCAATGCACCTGTTGCAGATAATGAAATAATTAAGACTTTCTTTGGATTAAACTTATCTGCTAAAATTCCCCCGGGAATATATAGTATTGAGTTGATTATGCCATATACGGAAATCATAAACGCTGCCTGTGTATTATTGATGCCCATGGCTTGTACCTGTGCATCATAAAAAACGTACTTGATATATGGTAAAAAATAGATTGCGCCACCGCTAATTCCGAGTGCGATTATGGTAATATATTTCCTTAATTTTGCATTCATAAGGTTCCTCCTTTTTCGTATTTTTTAACATTCATCTAATTCATGATTGTATTGCATGTCTTTTATGGTGTTTCTGTATTTTTTATATTTATATATTTATCATAAAAGGCAGGATATTACTCCCGCCTTTTATTTACAGTTACAGTTTAAGCACAGTTTAGAAGTCAGGTGTATCAGATTTGTCGGGCGCAAACAATTCTTTTGCCACATCTCTTGTATATTTTCCTGTTTCTTTTGCTTTTTCAAACACTAATCTTGTCTGTTTACGAATAATATCTTCTGTATCCTTCACTATTGCATCGGGTTCAGGAGGGCAATTCTGGAAAATCAGTGCTTCGTAAATACGAATACCACCCATGTTGGAAATGAAGTCAACTGCTACATCTATGCCTTTTTTCTTCAGGATTTCATCAGCTTCCGGTGTAGTGGGAATATTTGCTGCTTCCACCAACAGAGATGCTTTAATCAGATCAGCATTGTCTTTATTGATAACGTCTTCCAAAGCAGCAGGCATCAAAATGTCACAATCCATTTCCAACCACTTGCTGTTAGGCAGTTCCTGATAATTTTCTTCAAATGCTTCAGGATTCAGTTCGCCTTTTGGCAGTTTTGTTTCAATCAGCTTCTTCACATTCAGACCATCAGCACAGTAGAGCAGTCTGTTTGCATCTGCAATACCTACAACTTTGTAGCCCAGTTTGTCAAAACAATTTGCAGCACTGGCACCTACGCAGCCAAAACCTTGGATAAGAACGGAAGCACCTTCTTTGCCGCCTTTAATCTTCCAAGCTTCATCAGCTGCAAAAGTAACACCATAGCCGGTAATCATGTCATACATTAAGAAACCATCATAAGATTTTTCGCAAGCAACATCGTGATTTTTTACACCTTGCTGAATAATCGGATCTGTCAGCATAGATTTTGTCTGAGGGAAACCAATACCTGTTTCGTCCAGAATACGCAGTACATCTGCATAGTCCACACCAAGGTCACCGCCGATGGATACCCCTGCTTTGATGTATGGCGCCATTGCACAGAGGAATCTTTCCAATACCTGCAGGGCATCAGGTGCTTTATAATCATATCTGATACCTGCTTTACAGCCACCTGTGCAAACAGCTTCGCACGCTTTGTATTTATAACCCATTGTTGTAGCCAAACGAATTACTTCTTCCTTTGTTACTGTTGGGTGCATACGTGTGCCGCCACCACAATAGTGTCCCACAAAGTTGTATGCACACAACCAGCCTACTGCATCTGTTTCTGTGTCATTCCATTCCACCAGAATATAAGGTTTATTTTCCATAACTACTTCCTCCTTTGTTCTTTAATTCAGAACATCGTTCTTATTATGTGACGAAAATTTCCTCACCCTAAGGTGAGTAAATTTGTTCTGTATGACAGAACTTTGTTCTTTGTTTTTTTCTAAGTACAATTATAACAGTGTATCACATGATTGTCAATTTTAATTTATATTTTTTAAATTTTTATACATTTTCTACAATGAACTTTATAATTTTTGACATATTTCATTTTTATATTTATTCAAAATGTCCACGTATTCCATTATTTTATCATCTGTCAATCGCAACGCTGAACCGCTCACACTAATTGCACCTTCCAAAATTCCCCTCCGATTGAACAAAGGAACAGCCACACATCTTGTTCCAATTTCTAACTCCATATTATCAAGTGCGTATCCTCGCTGCTGTATCAGTTTTAATTCTTTTTTCAATTCAACCGGATCTGTAATGGTATACTCTGTAATTTGCGGCAATTCCTGATGAATATATTCTTCAATAACATCTTCATCTAAAAAAGCCATCATTGCTTTTCCTGAACCTGTACAATACATTTTCACCTTCCAGCCCTGTATGGCTACACTTTGGTTAAGCAAGCCGCTTGGATATACTGCCTCCAAATAAAGCACTTCATCTTCATGCGGAATCGAAAAATAAGCAGTTTCACCTACCTCTTTAACCAGTTTTTGCAAATAAGGATATACAATATCTGCAGTACTGTATCCCTCACTCATTGCACGATACAACAGAAAAATACTGTTTCCCAATCGAAATTTTCCACTGTCAGCATCTTGTTCCAAATATTCCATTGCAACAAATGTCATCAGAATATTGTGTACATTACTTTTGTATAATCCTAATTTTTCGCTGATTTCCGTGACACCCAGAGGCTGTTTTTCAATAAAGCAATTTAAAACCTGCATTGCTTTCTGTAAACTTTTTACTCTCACTTTTGATTCATCCATACTATCACACTCTTCTTTCCCTTATCCATGAATTTAGAATATACCTACGCTCCTGTGTTCATCATAAAAAATCCATTCAAAATACCAGTAGCGAAATAGTATATCATAAAATAAAAACAACACTTACACAAAATTTTCGGCATATCCATTATAATTTCACGTTTATTATTTATCATTTTTTACAATAAAGTCTTGGTTTATTCGTATATAGTTTAACAGACTTTAATTGACTATCTACTGCAAATGGAATATTTTGACCATTGCGAAATGCCAGTTTTAGCAAATACTGGATATATATTTTGCAACTACATTCCTCCTCTACAGACATTTAACCTATTGTAGCATAAACATGATAAAAATGTAAAGTAATCCACAATGAGGCAATTGGATTGAACCAACAGGCACAGGAACCAAAATCCTGCGTCTTACCACTTGATGATATCCCATTAAAAGAGGCAGAAAAAGAACAATCACCCAATCATGCAAGCTGCTTACATTGAAAGATGCATAACATCGCTTTTCAAGTATTTATATCACAAAAATATCAAAAAATCAAAAAAAATAGTAATAAAAAGTCATATTTTGACCTTCATTTAAATAAACTTAAATTTCTGTTCATACGCTGTACATATTTCTCCGCTATACTGTAGAAGAAGTCAAAGGACACCCCCTTTACTTTCTGTCGAAAGCTGTTTCCCCGAACGGCTTTCGGCACCCCTTCCAATTAGATTACTGACCTATATTTGGTTTATAAATACCCTTCCCCATAAACTCGATGAAATTATGTCCATCGAAAAGAAGACCGAAACAAGCGTTTCGGTTTTTCTTTTGTACTTGCAAATACCGCCAGCCTTGCTGCACAAAATACAGAACAAGAATAGGAGTACGACTATGGAAAAGCAGGATTATACATTTTTAGAAACATTTCCCTTCTGGAACCATCTATCCAAAGAGGAGCAGAACCTCCTAAAACAGAATACCAAGGAGCAAAAGTATCCAAAAGGCTACAATATACATCATGGCAGCGAAGAATGTGCAGGGTTACTGTACATAAAACGTGGTTTTTTGCGGGCATATATCCTTTCGGAAGATGGCAGGGAAATTACCCTTTACCGCCTATATGAAGGAGATGTTTGTATTCTTTCGGCAGCGTGCGTATTGGACGCCATTACTTTTGATGTATTTGTTGACACAGAATCTCCCTGCGAAATCTATACCGTCAGTGCACCCATATTGCATGACCTAGCGGAAAAGAATATTTATGTAGAGGCATTCAACTATCGTATGGCAGCAGATCGTTTTTCCGATGTTATGTGGGCGATGCAGCAAATCTTGTTTATGGGTATGGACAAACGCCTTGCCATTTTTCTGGTAGACGAGTCGGCAAAATGTAAGTCTGACGAAATCCATCTCACACAGGAACAGATTGCAAGA
The DNA here is from genome assembly GCA_020024255.1 of Anaerotignum sp. Classification (GTDB taxonomy): domain Bacteria; phylum Bacillota; class Clostridia; order Lachnospirales; family Anaerotignaceae; genus Anaerotignum. Next base: position 4,166 of record JAHHTX010000036.1, on the reverse strand, counting down.
TACATGGGTACAGCACGGGAAGTGGTTTCCCGTATGGTAAAATACTTTGTTGGCGAAGGCATTGTGGAATCCTTCCGTGGTGGTATTCGCATTGTGGACAAAAAGAAATTAAAAAGCTATTTGCAATAAAAAAAGGACGGTGAACCGTCCCTTTTTAACAGCTTTTCAAAAGTACACATAAATTTGCAAGGCTGTCCCCATTTTTCTTGAAGTCTGCAACAATATTTGCAAACAATGTGGGAGAATGACCCAAAGTACGGAAGAAGATAGATAAATAGTAATTTGCATCTTCTTGTGTACTATCTGGTTCTAAGCATACAGTTAAAAGCATCTTTGCCACACTATATGCCCAAACAAAATAAATATAATTATCCCAAATGCTATATTTAAGATCATAAAATGGAATATTTTGAGATAATAAGAAAGCAACCATGACATTTTCTAAGAAATATTCTTTCCCGACAATCCACTTTGCAAATTGTTTACAATATTCCACATAACAATCATGATTAAATTCATAAGAAAAATTATCATCTTCTATTTTTTCAAATTTCCATTTCAAACCTTTTATAACCTTGTCCACCGCCTCATGATATTCTTTATCTTTTTGTGATGTAGCATTAGCTATCATCATTTGCATGGAATACAGTACAGACATAGGATTTTCCTTCAATCCTGACAATATCTCTGTAACAGAAATATCGGGTGCTGCCTGCAAAAAGCTCTCAATATAAGCGGGTATTTCATTATGTTTGCCTTCTTCATTAAGTTTGCTGATATTTTGGAGTGCCATTCCCAAAAGAACCATACGATGTTCTAAAGTATCCCCCTCTGCCTGCAAAAGCAAAAGACATAATGTTTGAATATCATAATATTGCCATAAAATCGGATGCTTTCTTCTGGTATTTTGCGTCCAATACTGCATATAAATCTCATCATCCGCAAAATCGCCTACCCTCGTTTCCAGCGTGATTTTTTCTTCCTCCCAAAGCAATTCCAAAACACGTTCACATCCCAAGGACATGCCTTGCTCTACCATTCCTTCATAAAATCGATAAAATCGAGGGAATACACGACAGGTGTAGGATAACATCTTTTCTCCGAATTTACATTGAATATCACATAATCCGCCTTCCTGTTGAAAAGGACACTTTTTGTCTTCATCCATTTTTATTTTGACATAACTGTTGATACCAGCTTGATCCTTGGGAATCACTTCAAAGGTTGCATTTTTTCCGCATTTGTCCAAAACCCCGTTTTTTTTATACTTTTTATATTCTTCACGGCTTAAAGTAACATCCCAACCCTGACAGCAATCATGGACACAAGCCGGACCTTTACAAGCAAATCGGCTTGCAAAAGAAGGTTGCAACACCTCGTATCTGTTCATAAACCATATCCTTTCTTTCCTGAAAACAACAACATATACATCCCTTTAAAAAAAGGGACGGTTGCCCGCCCCTTAAATTTTGTGCTATATAAGAACTCGTAATCCCTTTGGAAATTACTGCAGAAGCTGCAGAACGCCCTGAGGAACCTGGTTTGCCTGTGCAAGCATAGCCTGAGAAGCCTGAACCAAGATGTTGTTCTTTGTGTAAGCCATCATTTCCTTAGCCATGTCTGTATCTCTGATACGAGCTTCAGCAGCTGTCATGTTTTCTGTAGTTACACCCAAGTTTTCGATGGTGTGTTCCAGTCTGTTCTGGGCAGCACCCAAGTCACCTCTGACAGAAGAAACAATATTGATTGCTTCTTTGATTTTGTCAATGGCTGCTGCTGCACCCGTCTGTGTGCTGATATCGATTGTTTCGATATCCAGTGTCTTTGTACCCATATCTGGGATTTTAACATTCAGCTGATTGAATGACGCACCGGAATCCCCAATCTGCAGATTCATACCGTCGCCACCTTTGTTACCACCATTAGAAGTTTTCATGATGATATAGTTAGCAGCAAGAGCACCAGTATCTTTTACATTACCTTTATCATCGAAAATGGTATAACCCATAGCACGCAGTTCATTTGCAAAATCGGCAGCACTATATTTATTTTCAGCAGTGTTTGTAGTACCCGCAATGATAAATGTTTTTCCATCAACTACATACGCATCGTTGTTGGCAATTGTACCTGCCTTAAATGCACCATTTGCACCGTAACCAGGTGTAGAGTTTGTATCCCCCGCAGAGCCGTTAATCTTTGTGATAGTGATATTGTTCTTACCAGCCGCTTTAGCTTCTGCAGTAATTTTACCACCTGTAGCTACAGTGAACTTATACTCAGAAAATTTTTCAGACTTATTCAATGCTTCAGCTAAAGCACCAGCGTCACCGTTTGCATCGCCTGTGGATGTGTATTCAACAGTGATGGAGTCCTTTTTACCCTGTTCGTTAATAAATTCAATTGTTGAACTTACCTTATCACCAGCTGTACCAGCGGTAACACCTGTAGCCATAACAAATTTCCCTGTTACTGCAGTACCTTCCTTTGTGATGTTTGCAGCACCAACGATGGAACCTGTACCTGTTACAGTACCACCTGCACTCATAGAACCATCCAACAGGTTGATACCATTGAAGTTTGTAGCTTTGGAAATACGGTCGATTTCGTCTTTCAGCTGTGCAACTTCCTTCTGCAGGTTTGCACGGTCTGTTTTATCATCAAATGTACCGTTGGAAGACTGTGTAGCCAGTTCTACCATTCTGTTCAGCATGGAGTGTACTTCTGTCAAAGCACCTTCTGCTGTCTGTACCAGAGAGATACCGTCCTGAGCGTTCTTCTGTGCTGTTTCCAGACCTCTGATCTGTGCTCTCATTTTTTCGGAAATAGCAAGTCCGGCAGCGTCATCGCCTGCACGGTTGATTCTGTAACCGGAAGAAAGTTTTTCCAGATTTTTTGCCAATGCGTTGTTGTTGCCGTTTAACTGTCTGTAAGAGTTAAGAGCGGAAATGTTGTGTTGAATTCTCATAATCAATTTACCTCCTTGAATTTTGTACCGAGTGACTTCCATTCCACCCGTGTTCATGAATAGTATTTTCTTTTTTTGGGTTCGTGGCTTTCCATGGCAATCCGTCCCCCAAAAGATTTATTTCAAAAGACCCCGTCGAGTCTGTTGAAAACAAATTTTTGTCTTTCTGTATGCACAGGATTGATTTTCCCACACACAGGAATACACGCAATAAGACAGAGAAAATAGTACACACACCTAGCACAACTGCCGTCTAAAATAGTCTCACTATTGTTCCCTAATAAGTATATCGTCCCTGTTTTCAAAAACTTAATAGTAAAATCATATTTTTTTTGACTTTTTTATTTTTTTATTTTTTCCGTCAACTGTTTTTGACGATGCCTGTTTGCCTACAAGGATATTTGCCCGACTATGCCGTTTTTCGGCTTATCCTTTTCCTGCAAAAAATGCCCTGTTGTGGGTATTTTATGGGTACGATAATACTCTTTGTCCTCTGCCACAAATTCTTCCGCAGAAAAAACACGGGTCACACTGCTGTTTTTCTTGAGGGTATACAGCTGCACGCCTGCTGCGTGTTTCGAAGTATTGACGGGAAGCAGGTCTGTATGCAGCAATACCGCCTTGTCCTCGTTCCGCAATAGAACGAAATCTTCGTCTTCTTGAATTTTTACCATTCGCACAAGCGGTGAGCGGTCAGAATAGGCATGAAGGAGTTTTCGTCTATTGGCCTTTGTTGCATAAGCAGAAAGGGGAATTTTTGCTCCCTTGCCATTGGCAAAGAAAAATACCATATGTCCGCTGTAGTCAGTGGTATCCGTCATGTAAATGATTTTTTCGTTTTCCTCCAAGTCCAAGAGATTTTGCAGATATTCACCCAGTGCACTTGCTTTTGTATCCGGAATGTCATTTGCCTTTCTTTTATATACATTACACTTGTCCGAGAAAAAAAGAATTTCGCTGCGGTTGGTACTTTCCCCTTCCTGAAGAATGCTGTCGTCTTCTTTCAGTTTTTGCTCCCCTGCATTCCGCATGGAAATAAGGGGAATTTTCTTGAAGTAGTTCTGCTCTGTCAGCACAAAATGAATGCCATAGTCCTCGATAAATTCTTTTTCATCGGGCACAAGAATCTCTTCCGCCTGTACAATTTCTGTTTTTCTCGGCTGCCCGTATTTCTTTGCAATGGATTTCAGCTGTTTACAAA